>JAGWPB010000010.1 GCA_028870665.1 Lysobacteraceae bacterium | reverse complement strand
CTGCCATCGCCGCGCCCGCCGCCACCGCGCGCGCACCGGCAGCCGTGCCCTCGGCCGCGCGGTCGGCGCCCGCGGGCCGGACGCATTGAACCGATCGCGCCCGACGCGCCCGGCCATGATCGACGACCGCCCGTACGATTCCGGTGCCCCCTGGTGGATGGCCCTGTTCGGCCGCCTGCTGACACCGTGGCTGCGCATCAAGCGCGATCCGGCCGAACCGGCGCAGCTGCTGCAACCGGACGCTCCGGTGTGCTACGTGATCGAGCGCCACGGCCTGTCGGACGCGCTGATCCTCGACCGCGCCTGCCGCGAAGCCGGACTGCCGCCGCCGCTGCGGCCGATCAACGTGCCCGGCCTGCGTCGGCGCCGCGCGCTGTTCGCGCTCAACCGCCGCGACGGTCTGGTCTTCGGCCGCCTGCGCCGGCGCGCGGCGCGCGAAGCGTTGCTGGCATTGCTGCGCGGACTCGAGGCACAGCCGCAGCAGGACATCCAGGTGGTGCCGGTGGCGATCTACGTCGGCCGCGCCCCCAACCGCCAGTCCGGCTGGTTCCGCGTGCTGTTTTCGGAAAACTGGGTGATGGTCGGGCGCTTCCGGCGCCTGCTGGCGCTGCTGCTCAACGGCCGCGACACCATCGTCCACTTCTCGCCGCCGGTCAGCCTGCGCCAGGTGCTGGCCGAGTCGCGCGCGGCCGGCGAGGCGCCACCGCGGCTGGCACGCAAGCTGACGCGCGTGCTGCGCGCGCATTTCCGCCGCATCCGTGCCGCGGTGATCGGCGCCGACCTGTCGCACCGGCGCACCGTGGTCGACGCCGTGCTCAATACCGAAGCGGTGCGCCAGGCGATCACCCAGACCGCGCTGCGCGAGAGCATCAGCCGCGCAGCGGCGTGGCGCCGCGCGCATGGCTACGCGATGGAGATCGCCGCCGACTACTCGCATCCGGTGGTGCGCTCGGCGTCGTTCCTGCTGTCGGGGTTCTGGAACAAGCTGTTCGACGGCATCGGCATGCATCATCTGGAATCGCTGCGTGCGGCCGCGCCGGGCCACGAGGTGATCTATGTGCCCTGCCACCGCAGCCACGCCGACTATCTGCTGTTGAGCTACCAGCTGTACCAGAACGGCCTGGTGCCGCCGCACATCGCCGCCGGGGTCAATCTCAACCTGCCGCTGGTCGGCGCCTTCCTGCGTCGCGGCGGTGCATTCTTCCTGCGCCGCAGCTTCAAGGCCAACGCGCTCTACTCGACGGTGTTCGCCGCCTACGTCGATCAGCTGTTCCAGCGCGGTGTGGCGCTGGAGTATTTCGTCGAGGGTGGACGCTCGCGCACCGGGCGCCTGCTGGCACCGCGCAGCGGCATGCTGGCGATGACGGTGCGCGCCTTCCTGCGCTCGCCGCGGCGGCCGGTGCTGTTCCAGCCGGTCTACATCGGCTACGAGAAGCTGATGGAGGGCAACAGCTACATCGGCGAGCTCAGCGGGCAGCCCAAGGAAAAGGAATCGTTGTGGAGCGTGCTGCGCGCGCTGAAGGTGCTGCGCCAGCGATACGGCCGCGTCACGCTCAACTTCGGCGAGCCGATCCTGCTCGAACCGCTGCTGGACCAGACTGCGCCGGAATGGCGCACCGCGCGCGGCGCCGAGGACGAAAAGCCCGCCTGGCTGCCGGGCCTGATCGATACGCTGGCCGAGCGCGTGCATGTCGAGATCAACCGCGCCGCCGACGTCAATCCGATCAACCTGCTGGCGCTGGCGCTGCTGGCCACGCCCAAGCACGCGATGGCCGAGAGTGACCTGCTGGCACAGATCGAACTGAGCAAGGCGCTGCTGCTGGAGCTGCCCTACGCCGAGCGCGTCACCGTCACGCCGGCGTCGCCGGCCGAGATCATCGCCTACGGCGAGCGCATGGGCTGGGTGCGGCGAGTGCGCCATCCGCTGGGCGACGTGCTGCTGTGCGAGGGTGACCAGGCCGTCCTGCTCAGTTATTTCCGCAACAACGTGCTGCACCTGTACGCCTGCGCGGCGTGGGTGGCGGCGTGCTTTCTCAACAACCGGCGGATGACGCGCGCCGCGCTGCTGCGCCTGGGCCGGCTGGTGTACCCGTTCATCCGCAGCGAACTGTTCCTGCCGTGGGACGAGGATGGCTTCGGCGAGCGCCTGCAGGCGACGATCGGGTTCTTCCTGCGCCGCGGCCTGCTTGAGGCGCAGGGCGACGGCCGCGTGCTCGAACGCGGCCCCGGCCAGGGCGACGGCGCCTATCAGCTGCGGGTGATCGCGCACAGCCTGCTGCAGGCCTTCGAGCGCTACTACATCGCGCTCGCCGCGCTGGTCAAGAACGGCCCCGGCACGCTCACCGCGCAGGAGCTGGAAACCCAGTGCGTGCTGACCGGCCAGCGTCTGGCCCTGCTGCTGCAGCTGGGCGCACCGGAATATTTCGACAAGGCGCTGTTCCGCGGCTTCATCCAGCTGCTGCGCGCGCGCGGCGTGGTGCGCCCGGGCGCCGACGGCAAGCTCGATTTCGACGCCGCGCTGGCCGACATCGTGCGCGACGCGCGCGTGGTGCTCGCGCGCGCGGTGCGCCAGGCGATCCTCAAGATCACCCCGGGCAACGAATCGGCCAGCGCCGAACCGGAACTGCGGCACGCCGACGGCGGTGACTGAGTCCGACGCCGCGCTGCGCAAAGTGCCTGCGTGCCGGATCCGGCGGCCGCCCCCGGCCAGCGATGGCCCCGCGCATGCGGAAACCCTGCCGCCGCGCCGGTCGGCGCGGCGGCAGCGCGCGTCTCAAGGACGCTTCACCTGCAAGGTATAGCTGTGGCCGTTGACGCTGTGCAGGACCACGGCATAAGTGCCGTTGGCCAGGCTCAGGCCCGGCTGTGCCGGCGGCAGGCTGATGGCCGCGCGCGCGCCCATCTTGGCGGTGATGCCGGCGTAGCCCGGAGCGAACTTGTTGTAGTCGTAGTCGTTGGCGAAGGCGGTCTTCGGCAGCGCCGCCAGTGTGGCGCCGTCCCACGCCTCGATCACCTGACCCTGCGCGCCGATCAGCTCGGCGCGGATGATGTTGGCCGGCTCGGCCGGCGTGCCGGCATCCAGATACGCGGTGAAGCGCACCGAACCGTCGGCGCCGACGCTGCCCGCCGACAGGCTGATGTGATGCTTGGCCGGACTGACCGGGCCGCCGTGGAAGGGCGTGATCACCGAGCCGCGGAAGTCGTTGTAGGTCAGCACCACGAACAGCACGGTGACGATGGCGCCGATCAGGCCCAGGCGATTGACCCGCTGCGCGCTCCAGGTGCCGCTGCCGAACCACTGGAACCAGCCGCGACCGGCCAGCGCGGGATTGCGCCGCAGCATCCAGCTGTCGACGGACCAGGCTGCCGAGCCGGCCACGAACAGGGTCACACCCATGGCGAAGTTGCTCGCGGCCATGGTCCATTCATCGATGCAGGTCGCACCCTGCCAGCCGAACAGCAGCATCAGCACGACGCTGATCCCGATCGTGACCAGCGCCGACAGTCGGGTCATGAAGCCGAAGATCAGGAACAGGCCGAAGATCAGCTCGGCGGCGCTGAACACGATCACGCCGGCATACAGCAGGGTGAAGTGGTGCAGCATGTAATCGACGACATGATCCATGCCGAGCAGCGCGCCGGGCATCGCCGACTGGAACTTGTTGGCCATCCAGCTCGACGCGTGCGGGTCGAGCTTGCTCGGCGCGTAGATGAAACGCCGACTGCCGCCGCCCCAGAAGATCCAGCCCTGCACGAAGCGCACCGCCAGCAGGGCCACGGCGGCAAGCCGCCAGCCATCCGCGGTGGCGCTGCCGCCGGCTTCGATCGATCGCTGCGTGTTCATGGTTGCTCCTTGGTGGTCCGGGGTTGAGGGGTTGCTGGTGCAGCGCGCCCGCGGCGGCGCACGAATGCCGCCGCCGCGGGCCGATCCGCCGACGGCGGGCGCGGGCGAGCGCCTGCTTGCGGCGCGACGCTGCCGAGGACATGGCCGTCAACGACACGTCCGTACATCGACATCGGGGTATCGTGAAAACGCGCGCGGGTCTCGGCGACGTCACCGGTATAGCGCGGATCCTGCGGTCGCTCCTGGCTATCCACGTACAGCGCCACGTCCCAAGCCTCCTGGTCGCTCAGGCTCCAGCCGTTGCCCAGCGGCATGTTGGCCTTGATGAAGCCGGCGGCGAGGTTGACGTTGCCCATGCCCGCGCCCCAGTTGAACGAGTCCGGCCCCCACAGCGGCGGGAACGCCAGCCTGCCCCAGGCTTCGCGGCCGCGACCCTCGGCGCCGTGGCAGATCGAGCATTTGGCGGTATAGACGGCTTTGCCTCGGACACGGTCCGGCGTCTGCTCCGGCTGCGGCAGGATCGGGTAGCCGGCGCCGGCCAGCGTGACATGGGTCGGTGCGCCGGTCGCCATCCAGTAACTGTAGGATTCCAACGCGACCAGCACCGGGTCCCCCAGCGGCGGCGCCTTGCCGTTCATGCTGAAGCGGAAGCAGCCTTGCAGGCGCTCGGCGAACGTGTTGACGTGCCCGGTCTTGCTGCGATAGACGGGATAACCCACCCATGCGGCCCACAGCGGCGCGCTGTCGGCCAGACGTCCGGCATCGAGATGGCAGTTCTGGCAGGTCAGCGCATTGCCGACGAATTGCGGCGCCGCCTGGCCGGTGCGGGTGAACAGCGCTTCGCCCTGGCGCACGACGGCGCCGAATGCATCGTCCGGGATGGCGCGGCGCGGCGGGGGCGTGAATGCCACCGCGGCCGGCGCGGCCGGCAGCACGCGCGCCGTGGCGGCGGGTGGCGGCGATGCGCCGTGTTGCGTGCATCCGGCCAGACCGACCGCCGCTGCCAGCAGGGCGAGTCGGCCCCGGCAGGCACTGCGCGCGTTCACGGCACGTCCTTGCTGCTTGCGGCCGCCACGGGGATGGCAGGCTGCTGCTCATAGTACGCGGCGACCGCCGCGATCTCGGCCGCCGTCAGCCGCCTGGCGATCGCGCCCATCAGGCCCAGCGGGCCGGGGGGGCGCCGGCCCTGTTGCCAGGCCTCGAGCTGCCGCCGGATATACAGCGCGGACTGGCCCGCGAGCGGCGGGAATTCGTCGCCCAGACCGACGCCGCCGGGACCGTGGCAGGCGGCGCAGGCGGGCACGGCACCGCGGCCCTGCACCGCCAGCGCGATGCCGAGCGCCGGCGGCGGCGCGGTCACGGACGCGGGCGGCGGCGGCGCCAGCGCGGCGAAATAGCGGGCCAGCGCGACGATCTCGGCCGGCGTCAGGGTGTGCGCGATCACCTGCATGCTGGGGTTGTCGCGGGCCTCGGCCCGGAAATGCGTCAACTGGCGGGTCAGATAGGCATCGGGCAGCCCCGCCAGATGCGGAATGCCGGCGAGCCGGTTGCCCTCGGCGTGGTTGCCATGACAGGCGGCGCAGGCGTGCGCGCCGCGGCCATTGCCGTGCATCACGATCTGCACGGCATCGACGCCTTGTGCCTGCAGCGCCGGCCCGGTGACGAACACGAACGCGGCACCCAGGGCGCGCCGCCGCACGGTCCGCATGGCATCTGCGTGCCTCACGGCGCACGGAACTGCTGCTGCCAGCCCCAGTGCGCGAAGATCGCCTGCCCTCGCGCATCGCGCAGGAACGCGACGAACGCGCGCGCCTCGGCACTCGCCCGGCCGCGCGCGGTGAGGCCCGCGCCGCAGTCGCGATACAGGCGATAGCGCGGTTCCAGCGGCACGATGTCGGCCACGCCCGGATGGGCGATCGCCCAGATGTTGTAGATCAGCCAGGCCTGGACTGACGGATCGTCCCGCCAGCGCTTCAGCGCCAGCGCGCTGTTCGGCGCGGCGTAGACGATGTTGCGGCGGAAATCGCGCACCGTGGCGATATCGCCGTCGCGACCGACGATGTCCTCCCACAGTCCGACCTGGCCGGCGCCGTTGACCACCATCACCCTGACTCCCGGCTTGAGCAGGTCATCAACACCGGTGATCTGATCGGGGTTGCCCGGCCGCACCAGGATCACCGCGGGGCGCAGATACAGCGGCTCGATCGTGGTCGGGTCGAGCACGCCGGCGAGATCGTGCTCGAACTCGGCCATCATCGCTTCCGATCCGCTGTAGATCACATCGCCCTCGGCGCGCGCGGCGGCGATCCATCGCGGCGTCGGCCCGGCCGTGACCTGGACGCTGACACCCGGGTGCAGCTTTTCGAACGCCACGGCCGCGGCTTTCATCGCCGGCGCCGGCCCGCCGGGGCCGAACACCCGCACCACGCCGGCCGCGGCGGCACACGGCAGTGCCAGCGCGCACGCCAGCAACACCGGGACGCCCAGCGGCCACACCCTCATCGCTTACTCCCGGGTCGCGGAGGCGGGCGCCGCCTTGAAACCGTAGCGCTCGAAGATCTTCAGCGCCGCCGGCGAACGCAGGAACTCCAGCCACGCCCTGGCCGCCGCGGGGTGCGCCGCGCCCTTGACCATGGCCGCGCCATAGATCGCCGTGGTGTTGTACTGCGCGGGAATGTCGACGTGGCTGATCGGATGCCCGGCCTGCTCCTGGAAGATCGCCTCCGACTTCCAGGTGATGCCGGCATCGCCGAGCCCCTGCATCAGGAACAGCGGCGTCTGCCGGTGATGGATGTGGGTCAGCACGGTCTGGCCGTCCTTGACCTTGGTGGCGTACACCGTCTGCTCCAGCGCCGGGCCGCCCGCCTTGCGCAGGCTGGCCTCGATCTGCCGCGACACGCCTTCCCATGCCGGGTTCGGCATCACCAGGCGCACACCGGGTCTGCCAAGGTCGTTGAGCGTCTTGATGCCGGCGGGGTTGCCCCTGGGCACCATGATGGTCAGGTCGTTGGTGACATAGGGCACCGCCGGCGCCACCAGCTTGCCGGCCGCGATCTGCTCTTTCACCTTCTTCAGGCCCGCGGCATAGATATCCGGCGCGACGGTGAAGGTCATGTTGCCGGAGGTGAAGGTGTTGCCCTGCTCCATCGCCTTGATCAGCAGTCCGGGCGGGATGGTGACGTAGAAGATCCGGCCGCGCAGCGCGGGATGCTCGGCTTCGAAGGCCTGCACCAGCGGCGCCATCGCGAAGTAGTAGTTGCCGCCGACGTAGATCACCAGCTGCGGGTCGTTGATGCTGCCGTGGAAATCGGGCATCGAATCGACTTCGGGGATGGTGAACTCCAGCCCCTTGTGCAGGGCCGGGTTGTTCGCGCCGTGCGACCACGGCGGATACAGGGTTTCGTTGTAGCGGGGCGCTGTCACCGGCTTGCCGGTGTCGGCGGCCTGGGCAGCGGCGAAGCCGGACGCGCCGAGCACGCACAGCACGGCCGGCAACCAGGGTTTGCGATGCAGTCTCATGACCACTCCTCGACGATCGAATGCAAGCAAGACCGCGCGGCCGCGCCACGACGGCGCAACCGCGCGGCGGCGGCGCACCGGATCACATGCGGATCAGCGCGTAACCCTGGTCCTGCTGGATGATCAGCGTCGACAATGCCGACAGCGCCACCTTGACGTCGGGATTGACCTCGGCCGGGGTGAACTCCATGTCGCCCAGCGCGTTGCCGCACACCATCACGTTGACGCCGGCCTTCTTCAGCGCCGCGATCACCGCCAGGTTCGGATTGGCGTGACCGTACTTGGCCATGTAGGCCTTCTCGCCCAGCGCGATCGGCGTGACGCCGCCGTGGATGATCACGTCGAATTTCAGATGGCTCAGCGGCACGCCGGCGGCAGCGAAGGTGTTGACCGCGCGCGCGATGTGATCGAGACCGGGATTGACCTTGTCGGCCGCCGGATTGCCCTGGGTCACATCGAACAGCGACTTGTAGGTGGCGTGGGCGCTGGGGCGGTCGACCGCCTCGGGCCAGACATGCACCGGGCCGAAATCCTTGATCGCGGGCATCGTCCAGAAGCCCGGGGGCTGCGCGGCGAAGGCGGTCGAGGAAAACGCCACGGCGGCAGCCAGCGAAAGCACGACGGAACGCATGTTCATGACAGTCCTCCCAATGGACGAAGCGCGAAGCGCGCCCGCGCAATCTACGCCGCTGCTTCAGTTGCGTCTAATAAAGATGCCTGCGGTCGAGCCATAAGCGGCGCTGATGTTTTTGCCATCGCAGCATGCGCCGTGCGCCATGCCTTGCCAATCTGATCCATCGCGCATGTTGCACTGCCACGCGAGCTACCATAGGCCGCTCCAGCCATCGGCAGCGAGCGCTCCGCGATGAACGAATCCACCACCCACTTCGGCTACCGCGAAGTCCCGGTGACCGAGAAGCGGAAACTGGTCGGCGCGGTGTTCACGTCGGTCGCCGCCCGCTACGACCTGATGAACGACCTGATGTCGTTCGGCATGCACCGCCTCTGGAAGCGCCACTTCGTCGCCGGCAGCGGCGTGCGCGCTGGCGACCGTGTGCTGGATCTGGCCGGCGGCACCGGCGACATCGCCGCGCTGCTGCTGCCGCGCGTCGGCGCCGGCGGCAGCGTGGTCGTCGGCGACATCAACGCGGCGATGCTCGGCGTCGGTCGCGACCGCCTGACCGACCGCGGCCTGGTGCGCGGACTGGACTGGGCGCAGCTCGACGCCGAGGCGCTGCCGTTTGCGGATCAGAGTTTCGACGCCGTGACCATCGCCTTCGGCCTGCGCAACGTCACCGACAAGGAGCGCGCGCTGGCCGAGATGCGGCGCGTGCTCAAGACCGGCGGCCGCGCTCTGGTGCTGGAATTCTCGCGCCTCACCGCGCCCGCCCTGGCGCCGCTGTACGACCTGCATTCGTTCCGCGTGCTGCCGCGGCTGGGGCAGCTGATCGCCGGCGACGCCGACAGCTACCGCTACCTGGCCGAGTCGATCCGCAAACACCCCGATCAGGCCACGCTCAAGGCCATGATGGAAAGCGCGGGCCTGGCCCACGTCGAGGTGCGCAATCTCAGTGCCGGGATCGTCGCCATCCACCGCGGTTACCGGCTGTGAGGGCCGACCCTGATGCGCGTGCCCAGTCGCCGCGCTCCACGCTGCGCACGCTGCTGCTGCGCCGGCTGAAAGCCCTCGGCGTGCTGCTGCTGGTGATCGCGCTGGGCGCCGGCAGCGCGTATCTGCTCGCTCCCGGGCTGCTGCTGCGCGGCGACTACGCGCTGCAGTCCTGGCAGGCCGACCTGCACACCCGCACGCTGCAGGTGGGCGCGACGCACTGGGTGTACTACGAGGGCGGCAAGGGCCCGACGCTGGTGCTGCTGCACGGCTTCGGCGGCTCGCGCGAAAACTGGCTGCCGACCGCGCGTTATCTCGTGCGCAATTTTCATCTGCTGATCCCCGACCTGCCCGGCTACGGCGCCTCCTCGCCGATCCCCGGCGCCGATGCCGGCGTGCATGCCCAGGCGCGGCGGCTGGCGGGTTTCGTCGATGCGCTGAAGCTGCAGCACTTCGCGCTGGCCGGACACTCGATGGGCGGCGCCATCGCCGGCGTCTATGCCGCCGAGCACCCCGATCGCGTGGCAGCGCTGGCGCTGCTCGATACGGCCGGCCTGCCGTTCCGGCCCAACGCCTTCGCGCGCGCCGTGGCCGAAGGCCACAACCCCTTCGCCTACAGCGACCGCGCGCAGTTCGCGCGCTTCATGCGGCTGATCTTCGCCAGGCCGCCGTTTGTGCCCGCGCGCATCGCCGACGTGCTGATCGCGCGCAATGTCGCCGCGCAACCCTTCCTCGATGCCACCCTGGCACGACTGCGCGCACCGGCCGACGCCGATGCGCTGGTACCGGTGCTGCCGCGGCTGACCATGCCGGTGCTGGGCCTGTGGTGCAACGACGATCGCGTGATCGATCCCTCCGCGCTGGACGCGCTGCGCAAGGGCCTGGTCGCGGCACCGCAGATCGGCACCAGCCTGCTCAATGGCTGCGGCCACATGCCGATCATGGAAGAACCGCGCGCCACGGCCGACGCGCTGACGCGATTCCTGACCGGCGCACCCTGAGCGGGCGGGTCAACCCCGCGCCTTGCCGAGGCGGGCCGACCGGACTGCGCAGCCCGGCCGGCGCCCGGCCCGCAACACACGGCCGCAGCGTCAGCGCGCCACGGCCGTCCTGCTCCGCCCGCTCAATCGGCGGTCGCCGCAGCCGAAGTCGCACCGGCACCGACATACTTCGCCAGAAAGTCCTGCATGCGGGTGTAGAACTCCGCGCGATGCGGCTCGGTGAAGAAGCCGTGGCCCTCCTTCGGGAACATCAGCCATTCGTACGGCTTGTGCGCCTTGTCGAGCGCGTCGCGCAGGGCGTCGGCGTTCTGGATCGGCACCCGCTTGTCGGCGCCGCCGCTGGCGATCAGCACCGGTACCTTGAGCTGCTCCAGCAGATGGAGCGGCGAGATCGCACGCGCCTCCTCGCGCGTGGCCGCCATCGCCTGCCTGAAATAGGTGCGCCCGTAGCTGGAGCGGCGCGTATCGCTGCGATCGAACTGGATGGTCAGATCGGTGACGCCGACGTAGTCGATCGCGCACTTGAACAGGTCGGGCGCGCGGATCGGCAGCATCAGCGAGGCGTAGCCGCCGTAGCTGCCGCCGTAGACGCAGATGCGCGCCGGATCGACCTGACCCTGCGCGATCGTCCAGCGCACGCCGTCGATCATGTCGTCGATCATGCCGGTGCCCCACTGCCGGTAGCCCGACTTGAGGAAGTGGTCGCCGCGCCCGCCGGAACCGCGGTAGTTGACCTTGAGCACGGCATAGCCGCGGTTGGCGAGAAACTGCACGTCGGGATCGTAGAACCAGGCGTCGGCGGGACCGATCGGGCCGCCGTGCGGCAGCACTACCAGCGGCAGGTTCTTCGGCGCGCGTCCGGCCGGCAGGGTGAGATAGCCGGCGATGTCCGTCCCGCTGCGGTTGCGGTAGCGGATCGGCGTGGTCGCGGCCATCCGCGCGGGGTCGATCCACGGTGCCGTCTGATACAGCGGCCGCAGGTGCATGCTCGAGCGATCGAGCAGGGCATAGACGCCGGGGCTGCGGTCGCTCGTCGCCGCGATCAGCAGGGTGTTGCCGTCGCGGCTCATGCTGGCGATGGCCACGAACCGGTCGGCGAACTGCGTGCCCAACGCCGTGAGGGCATCGCCCCAGGGCGTGTCGCCGATGGTGATCCAGTGCGGACGGCCACCTTCGATCAGCGCGGCATAGGGCTGCCGCGGTTCCGGCGTGAAGCGCACCGCAGCGACGGAAAAGAAGGGATCGCCGGCCAGCACGCGCGATTCGCTGCCGTCGAGGCGGGCCTCGACCAGGCGCTCGGGCCCGCCGTCGGCTCCGTCCAGCGCATAAACGTGCTGGCGATCGGGGCTGAGCGCCAGCGGACTCCAGCCTTTGCCGACGACTTGCGCCGGCATCAACGACCAGCTCTTGCCGGCATCCGTGGTGCGATAGACGACCGGGTCATTGTTGTCGTTGCTGCCTTCGGCATACCAGGGCTTGCCGTCGGCGACCACGAAGCGCATGTTGCCCTTGTCGATGCTGGCGATCTCGACCGGGTAGCCGCTGACCGTATCGACGTCGAACAGCAGGGTGCGGTAGGTGTCGACCGACTGGCCGTTGCTGTTTTCCGGCGCCGGCGCGATCTGCAGGTACAGATGGCCGTTGTAGCTGGACGGAACGCCGATCACCTCGGGATAGCCGTAGGGCATGCGCAGCATGGCGTCATTGCCGCTGCGACCGCCGCGCGCCTCGAAGCTGTAGAGGATGCGCTGCTGCGAACCGTCGAAGTTGAGCGCGACGATCTCGCCGGTCAGGCCCGGCGCGTCCAGCGTGCCGCTCTCGCGCGCCTTCTCCACGATCAGTCGCGTCGGGCTGACCCAGGCGATGCGCGCCGGCTGGGTATAGGGCGCCATGTTGAGCTTGGCCAGCGGCTTGAGCGACGGCAGCTCGAGCACCGCCAACTGGTAGCGGCTGCTGTCGGCATCGTTGTCTTCCTCGCGCACGCTGACGGCGAGGTAACGCCCGTTCGGCGACAGCGCCGGCGAGCCAAGGCTGGCGCGACGCGCGAAGTCGCTCACCGGCAGGAGCGGCGGCACGCCGGGCACCGCCGTTGCCGATTCCGCAGCATCCAGAGGTGCCGCGAGCGCGTCGGCACTCATCCATCCGCCGATCAACAGCAGCGCCAGCGCCCCCGCGCCGCGGCGCAACGATTTCCTTTCCATGTCGTCCCCCTGGCCGGCGCCCTGTGCGCCGGTATGCCATTCGTTATCAAATCGCAAGCCTTGGCGCCGGGCAAGACTGACTTCCGGCAGGGATCCGGATGCGACCCGGCCGATGTCCATGCCGACACATCGCGCAGCGGCGCAGGCACAATGACGCGATTCCTCCAGCCCCCCAGGGCGCATGACCATGGCCGTCGCCGACCACCGCTGGGCACGCATCGAACGCTACATCGCCGATGAGCGCCTGCCCGCCGCGCGCATCGCGCTGGAGGCGCTGGTCGCCGAGCAGCCCGCCAACGTCCAGGGCCGCATGCTGCTCAGCAGCGTGCTGCTGGCCCAGGGCAAGTTGCGCGAGGCGGCGGCCCAGGCACTGGCCGCCACACGCCATCTTCCCGCCGACGCCGAAACCATCTGCACCGTCGCCCATTGCCTGTTCCGCATCGGCGAAACGGTGGCCACCCGCGACTGTCTGCGCCATCCCGGCATCGCCGTTTCGCGCGACGCGCCGGCACTGGCCAAGCTGGCGCACGTGCACCAGCTGATCGGCCAGCATGACGAGGGACTCGCCCTGATGGATCGCGCGCGCGCGCTGGGCCTCGATGAACCCGAGTTCCACTACTTTCGCGCGCTGCAGCTGCAGTTTCTCGGCCGGCTCGCCGAGACCGAGTCGGAGCTTCGCGCCGCGCTCGCCATGCGCCCGGGTTTCGGACGCGCAGCGCTCACCCTGGCGCGACTGCATCGCCAGCGTGACGAAACGCTTCTGCGCCATATCGCCGCGCATGCGGCGTCCGCCTCCACGGACAACGAGGACGGCGACGCCTTCGAGTTCGCCCGCTTCAAGGCGCTGGACGATCTGGGGCGCAGCGACGAAGCGTGGTCGGCGCTGGTACGCGGCAACGACCTGATGCGCGCCCGTGTCGGCCACGACGGCGCCACGGAGTCGCGCCACTTCGAGCGGGTGCGCGTGATCTGCAGCGCTGCCTTTCTGCGCGAAACCGCCGCGCCACAGGACGGACCGGTACCGATCTTCATCCTCGGCATGCCGCGCTCGGGCACCACCCTGCTCGAACGCCTGCTGGGCAATCATCCGCAGGTGGCGTCGCCGGGCGAGCTGCCCGACTTCCCGCGACAGTTGCGCTACGTTGCGGACACCCACGGCTCGGGCGTACTCGATGACACCCTGCTCGATCGTGCGGCAGACGCCGACTATGCGCTGTTGGCCCGACGCTACCTCGAGCAGACCCAGTGGCACGCGCAGGGCCGCAGCCACTACATCGACAAGCTGCCGGCCAACTGGATGCTGGCGGGTTTCATCCGCAAGGCACTGCCGCATGCGGTCATCCTGCACATGCGACGCTCGGCGATGGAGGTGTGCTACTCCAACTACAAGGCGATGTTCGGTGCCTCGCACACCTACAGCTATCGCCTGGATGAGCTCGCCGCGCACTACCGCGACTATCAGGCCTGCATGGGCCAGTGGCAACGGCTGATGCCGGGCGTGATCCTCGACGTCTCCTACGAGGCACTGGTCGATGATTCCGAAGCGGTCCTGCGCCGGGTACTGGCGCACTGCGGGCTGCCCTACGACGCACGCTGCATCGATCCCGCCGGCAATTCGAACCCGGTCTCGACCCTGAGCAGCGCGCAGGTGCGCGAGCCGATCCATCGGCGCGCGCTCTCCGAATGGCGGCGCTACCAGGCCCAGCTCGCTCCGCTGGCGCAGGCGCTGGGCGAAGGCTGAGCAGCGCGCCGCCCGCGCCGCAGCGAACCGCGACCGCAGGAAGCACGCGGTCGTGGTTCGCGCCGACTTCGGATCAGGGCCGGCTGGTGCCTGTCGCGGTGACGCCCGGCCCCAGATACTCGGTCAGAAACGCCTCCATCTTCTGCAGCAGCGCCAGCCGGTGCGGCTCGGTGGTGAAGCCGTGCGGCTCCTTGGGGAAATACAGCCACTGATAGGGCTTGTGCGCGGCTTCCAGCGCATCGCGCAGGCGTTCGGCGTTCTGCGGCGGGACCCGCGGGTCGGAACCGCCCTGGGCGATCAGCACCGGCACGTTGAAGCGGCCGAGCATGGACAGCGGCGAGATCGCCTTGCCATCGGCGCGCGTGCCCACGGCCATGGCGAAATAGTTGTTGCCGAGCTTGGAATGCGAGGTGTCGCTGCGATCGAACTCGATGGTGTAGTCGGACACGCCGGCATAGTCGATCGCGCACTTGTACAGGTCCGGCGCCAGGATCGGCTGCATCAGCGCCGAGTAGCCGCCGAAGCTGCCGCCGAAGACGCAGATGCGCTGCGGATCGACGTACCCCTTGCGGATCGCCCAGTGCACCGCGTCGATGATGTCGTTCTGGATGCCGGTGCCGAACTGGCGATAGCCCGAATCCTCGAAGCCCAGACCGCGCCCGCTGGAGCCGCGGTAGTTGACGTTGAGCACGGCGTAGCCGCGATTGGCGAGAAACGGCGCGATCTGCAACGGGTCGTAATCCCACTGGTCGCGGATGCCGATCGGGCCGCCATGGACCATCACCACCGTCGGCAGATCCCTGGACGGCACGCCCGCCGGCAGAGTCAGGTAGCCGTCCAGCAGCGTACCGCTGCGATTGTGGAACTGGAACGCCATGCGCGGCCCGATCTGGTCCGGCTTGATCCACGGCTCCGACTGGAACAGCGGCTTCATCTGCATGGACGCCGTGTCCAGCAGCGCGTATTCGCCCGGATCCTGACCGCTGATCGCATGCACGAGAATGGTCGAACCGTCGCGGCTGATGCCCGCGAAGGTGACCAGGTGATCGCCGAACTGCGTGTTCAGCGCTTTCAGGATCTGCGCGTAGCGATCATCCTGCAGGTAGGTGATCGCCGGCTTGCCATTGGCATAGACGCCGGAAAAAGTCACCGCAAACGGCGTGTGGCTGCGCGGCGTGGACCAGGAGCGCAGGATCGGGCCGTAGCCGTCATTCATCGCGCCCAGCTCGCTGCCGGTATCGACCGAGCCGAACGGGTCGCTGGCCAGAACATGCCGACCGCTGCCATCCAGGTTGGCCTCGATCAGCTGCAACGGTCCGCCCGCGGCGCTGTAGAGCGCATCGACATGCTTGCCGTCCGCCGTGACCTGCCCGGGGATGAACACCTTGCCGGTCTCCGCAGCCGGCATGCGCTGCCACTGCGAGTGCCCATCGGCGCGCGAATAGACGACAGGCTCCAGCTTGTCGTTGCTGCCGTAGGCATACAGCGCGACATCGCGATCGACCAGAAACTGCATGCCGCCGCGATGGATCTCGGCGACCTGCTTCGGGTAGCCGTCCAGGGTGTTGACGTCGTAGAGCAGCGTGCGCCGGGCCTCCTGGTTGCGGGTGCCCTCGTTGTGCGGGAACGGCGTGATCGAGATGAACACGTGGCCATCCATCGCCAGCGTGGGTCCATCGAGGTTCGGATAGCCCTGCTCCATCGACATCATGTTGAACGAGCTGCCCAGGTTGCCGCGACCGACCAGGCTGTAGAGCGTGCGCTGGTGCCTGCCGTCGTAATCCAGGGCGATGATGTTGCCGTCCAGCGACGGCTGATCCAGGGTGCCGGTCTGGCGCGCCTCGGCCACGACCAGCCGGGTATCGCTGACCCAGGTGATCTGGCCCGGCAGCCGATCCAGCGCGAAGTTCAGCCGTGACGCGACCTGCAGCGTCGGCAAATCGAAAACCACCAGCTGCTCGGTGGCATCGGCGCCGGCGGTCTGATGTTCTGCCAGCACGAGGGCCAGATGCTTGCCATCGGGCGCGAGCGTGGCCTGGCGCAGGTCCGGCGCGCGCGCGAAGTCGGCGGTGGGCAGTCGCGGTGGCGCGGCATGGGCCAGCGCACCGCAGGCAAGCAGCCCCGAGGCAATGAAAGAGACCGAACGCAGCTTCATATGGCGCTCCCTGGGTTATCGACAGTGTGGGCAGGCCTTCGCGTGAGTGCCGGCATGCCGATGTCACGCCTCTGAAAAAGAGGGGCCGGCGTCACCGCCGGCCCGATCACACCCATCGCTGGAGAGGATCAACCGCCGAAGCGGACGTTGAAATCGAGGAAATACGAACGTCCGAACGGGTTGTAGGCACCGAAGTCGTAGTACGGCCAGGCGGTCGCGCTGTTGTCGCGCGGCGGCATGCGGTTGAACAGATTGTTGACTGTCAGGGTCACGCTGGCATCGGGCGTCAGGTTGTAGCGGACGGTCGCGTTGTAGAGCACCCACGGCTTGACCCGGCCGGCACCGTAGCTGCTGTAAACGGTCGGGTTGGTGTAGGCCGCCTGGTTGGCTAGCTTGCCGTAGCGGATTCCGGTCAGGGTGGTCGACCAGTTGCCGATGCTCCACGTCACGTTGCCGCTGAAGATGGTCTTGAACTCGGGCCCGATCGCCGATCCGCCCTGCGCCGACAGATAGTCGTAGTAGGGGTTGTGCATCAGATCGTAGGTCGGCGCGCCGGGCGCCAGCTGCAGCGTATGGCGCATGGTCACGTTGTACTGGGCGCCAAAGTCGAACTCGCCGTAGCGTCCGGCGTCATAGCGGTAGCTCGCCGACGAAATGATGCCGCTGACCCGCTCGCGCGCGATGTTGATCGGTTTGACGGTCACGCCCAGCAATTGGTACGGGATCGGCCCATTCGCAGGACCGCGCTGGATCGCCGCCTCGGCGGCGATGCACGCCGGCGATGTCGCTGGAATCTGCCCGAGCAGGCACTGCGCGTCGGTCTGCAACAGCGAGTCGATGCTCTGGTACTGCACCTCGTTGCTGATGCGAATGTCGTAGTAGTCGGCCTTCAGGTCGATATTGGAGGTCGGCGACCAGACGAAGCCGCCGCCCCAGGACTTCGAGGTGATCGGCTGCAGCCCGGGATTGGAGGCGTTGGTGCCCTCGATCTGCGGCGTGATGCGCGGATTGGGAATCGTCGCGCACTGGTTGAACGGCGTTCCGGGGAACAGCAGCTCGCACTGGTAGTAGTCGGTGACCGAGGTGAAGAAGCCGCTGGGCCCGTTGAACACGTAGCCCATGTCCGGCATGCGGAACGCGGTCGAGTAGCTGGCGCGCAACAGCAAGGTCTTGATCGGCCGGAACTCGAGTCCCAGCTTGTAGGTCGGCTTGCTGGCCGTGCCACCGCCGTCATTGTGGAAACGGTCGTAGCGTGCCGAGACATCCGCCGTCAGCATGCGGGTGATCGGCACGTTGAACTCCAGCGCGCCGGCATAGTTGTTGCGCAGGCCGCCACCGGACGACCCGGTGATGCCCCAGAAGCCGCCCGAGGCCAGCAGCGGATTGACCGGCAACGACCAGCGCTGGTCGCCCACCTGCAACAGGCCGGCCACACCGACATCACCCGCCGGCAGGGCGAACAAGTCGGTATTGGTGACCTTGAGGTTGACGTTCTGGGTATAGGCCTCGCTGCTGCTGTGGATGATGCCGAGGAAGCTCTGGTACTGGGCCGGCGTGAAGCTCTGGTAGAACTTGGCGTAATTGGGTGCGTAGATCGGGTAGCCGTAATAGGTCCCCAGCTTCGGCCCCATGAACTGATTCTGGAAGAACTGGTTGACCGCGCTGGTCAGCGGACGAGGCTGATTGGACGTCAGGTTGTTCTGTGAACGCGCGAAGTACGCGTCGTAGTTCCAGTCGGTCTGCCCAAGGCTGCCCTTGATGCCGCCGTAAAAGTTGTAAGAACGGTTCAGGAAATGCGTCGCGCCAGCTGCCAAGCCGCCAGCCTCTTCCGGCGAGAACGTCTCGTAGAGGTACTGGAAGGTGCCGGTATTGGCGTTGACGAAATAACCGAAGTTGTTCGGTGACCAGAAGTTGTAGAACGGGCCGGCGTAGGAATCCTTGCTGTCGATGTTGTAGAGCAGCGTGGCGTAGAGCTCGGCATTGTCGTTCAGCCGGAACTGCGATGACACATAGGCGCTGCCGCCGTGGTTGCTGTTCATCAGCGTCGTATAGCCGGGCAGATAGGCGCTGCCGCAACGATAACCGCTGACGGCGTAGTTGCCGTTCCCCCTGTAACTCATCGAGGGACCCCGTACCGTCGTGCCGCCAAACTGATTGCCGATCTGGGCGCAGGCGTTGGGTGTCACGCTGTTCGGATCGACGACCTGCCCCGTGCTGCCGTCGAAAATGAAGTAGGAGCCCGACGGAACACCCGCGAGCTGCGGATTCGGATTGCTGTAGGTACTGGCGGTGAGCTCGCGCTGGAAAGCCCAGATCGGCTGTTGGTCGGTGTACTGCAAGCCGTACACCATGCTGAAGCGGCCCTTGTCGTAGCCGCCGACCAGCTGCAGGCGCTGGCTGGTACCGCCGCCGTCGGAATAGCCGCCCGCCTTGTAGTCGAAATCCACGCCCTGGGCGTGATGCTTGAGAATGATGTTGACCACGCCCGCGATGGCCGCGGAGCCGTAGAGCGAGGACTGGTTGCCGGGGACGATCTCGACACGATCGATCATCGCCAGCGGAATGGACGACACATCGGTGAAACTGAAAGAGCCGTTGTAGAGCAGCGGATAGTCGGCCAACGGATGACCATCGACCATGATCAGGGTGAAATCCGGTGGCAGGCCGAGCAGGCTGATCGTCTGGGCGCCCGGAGTGAAGCCTGCCTGGAACTGCTGGCCCTGGACCTGGCCGGTCACCAGCGGTTGGGCACGCAGGGCGTCATAGAGGTTGCTGAATCCCTGCTTCTTGATGTCCTCGGCAGTGATCGTGATCACCGGCGAGGCGGTCTCAATCTCCGACTGCGGGATCAACGAGCCGGTCACCACGACTTCCTTGAGTTTCTTGGTTTCCTTCTTGTCCGGCTTGGTGCCCTGGGTGGCATCCTGCGCATGGACAAGCATGGGCATGGCCGGCAGCGCCAGTGCGGTGCAAATCGCGGCAACCAACAGCTTTCTCTTCATGATGTGGAGCCCCTTGGTGGTGACGCTGACAGGCCATCCGCTGGACGGCGTAATGCGATGCCTCACGGTCTGCTGCGGGCCGCTGCGCGGCAGCACCATCGCGCGCCGCTGCCCGATCAGCGCACGCGATCCGATCGCGCTTTTCCGGAGACGCTGGCGACCGCAGGATTGCTTGACACTGAACGTAACGATTGCTTAACCGGCCGGTCAAGGCGCGGTCATGCGATGTATCCGTTCCGTAAGAAACGTGATGAAGTTCGCGGAATTGGCTAGGAATTTTTCCTAACCGCAACGCATCCCGCCGTAACGGCCCGGATCGATCCGGTGCGCCCGGCAACCCCGGCCTGCGGGGCTCCGCGATGCGACGTGGCAACCCGGATGCCGGCGTGCCTGGCCGCTGCCCAAGAAAAAGGGCCGTCCTTGCGGACGGCCCCTGGTTGCATCGTTTGCGCCTGGCGTGACGCTATGACTTGCCGCCGCCGAAGTGCACGTTGAGCTCGACCCAGAACGCGCGCCCGTAGGCGTTGTAGTTGAATACGTTGTAGTAAGGCCAGCCGACCCAGGTCTTGTCGCGCGGCGGCATCGTGTTGCGAATGTTGTTGACCAACAGGCTGACCTTGGCATCCGGGGTCAGGCGGTATTCGATGCTGCCGTTGTAGACCATCCAGGGCGCCACCGTGCCCGCTCCGCGGGCGGCGTAGCCGGTCGTGTTGACCTGCGCGGTGTAGTTGGGCGTGGCCCCGTAACGGATGCCGTACAGCGTCGTGGTCCAGTTGCCGACCGCCCAGGTGATGTTGCCGCTGAGAATCGACTTGAACTCCGACGAGTAGTACGGATTGCGCAACAGGTCGATGTCGGGATCCCCCGGATACTGCTGGTAGGTGTGCTTCAGGGTGACGTTGTACTGGGCCCCGAAGCCGAAGTCGCCCCAGCGACCCGCGTCGTAGCGGTAGTTGCCGGACGCCACGATGCCGGCGACCATCTCCCTGGAGATGTTGATCGGCTTGACCGTGATCCCCAGCAGGTTGTACGGCAGCGGCCCGGTGCCGGGCGCGCGCTGGACCTGCGAGATCGCGGCCTGGCAGGTCGGCGAGTTGATGTCGAGCTGTCCGAGCAAGCAGGCCGCATCATCCTTCATCAACTGATCCACGCTCTGGTAGCTGACCTCGTTGTCGATGTTGATGTGGTAGTAGTCGGCCTTGAAGTCCAGGGACGCGGTCGGCGACCAAACCACGCCGAAACCATACGACTTGGCGGTGATCGACTTCAGGTTGGCATTGCCGAGCTGGGTGCCCTTGTACTGCACGCTGTTGTAGGTGCAGTTCTCGATCGTGACGTTCGGCTCCAGCACCGCGCAGCGGTAGTAGTCGGTGGCCGAGCTGTAGAAGCCGCTGGGGCCGATGAAGGCGTATCCCAGATCCGGCGCGCGGAAGGCGGTGGCGTAGTTGCCGCGAAACAGCAGGGTGCTGATCGGCCGGAACTCCAGCCCCAGCTTGTAGGTGGCCTTGCTGTCGGAGCCGCCGCCGAGGTTCTTGTAATGGTCATAACGGCCGGACAGATCCGCGGTGAGCATGCTGAAGATCGGCACCTTGAACTCCAGTGCGCCGGCGTAGTTGTCGCGCTTGCCGGCCCCTGAGGAACCGGTGATCCCCCAGAAATCGCCCGCCACCAACCGCGGATCCGCCGGCAGGCTCCAGTACGAGTTGCCCGCCTGCAGCACGCCGGCAACCCCCACCGGACCGGCCGGCAGGTCGAACAGGCTGGTGTTGGTGAGCACCAGGTTGGCGTTCTGGGTGTAGGTCTCGGACTTGCTGCTGATCACGCCGGTGAAGCTCTGGTACTGGGCCGGGGTGATGCCCTGATAGAACTTGCTGTAGTCGGGGGCGTAAATCGGGTAACCGTAGTAGGTGCCGAGCTTCGGTCCGAGGAACTGGCTTTCGAAGAAGGCGTCGACCTTGGCTCCGAGGGTGCGCCGCTGCTCGCTGGAGAGATTGTACTGGGAACGCGCGTAGTAGGCGTCGTAGGCCCAGTCCGACTGACCCAGATTGCCGCGCACGCCGCCCGTGAACGAATACGCGCGCGACCAGAGCCGCTCGGCGCTGGCATCCAGCCCGCCCATCTCCTCGGGCGCGAAGGTCTGCTGGACCAGATCGAAGGTTCCGGTGTTGGCGTTGACGAAGTAGTTGCCGGTGTTGGCGCCCCACCAGGTGTAGTTCGGCCCGGCATAGCTCTTGTTCTTGGCGAAGGTGTAGAGCAGCGTGCCGTAGAGCTCGGCGGAATCATTCAGCCGGTAATCGGCGTTGAGGTAGCCGCTGTAGGTGGTGTTGGGGTTCTTCAGCGTCGCATAGCCCACGCTCTGCTTGCTGCCGCAGTAGTAGCCCGATCCGGGGCGATACTGATAGCTGATCGTGCCGCCGAACTGGTTGGCGATGCCTGCGCAGGGATTGGGCCCGGCCACGCTGGTCGGATCCACGTAGCCGCTGCCGTAGCGCAGGATCAGGTAATTGCGCGGGGAATAGCGCGCATTGGGATTGGGGTTGCTGTTGGTGCTGCTGGAGATCGACCGGTCGAAGCCCCAGATCGCCTGGCTGTCGCTGATCTGCAGGCCGTAGACCAGGCTCAGCTTGTCGGTGTTGTAGCCGCCGACCAGCTGCAGACGCTGGTTGGAACCACCGCCGTCGGAGGTGCCGCCGGCGCGATAGTCGAACGTCACGCCCTCGGCACGCTGCTTGAGCACCACGTTGACCACGCCGGCGATCGCCGACGAGCCATAGATCGAGGACTGGTTGCCGGGCAGGATGTCGATATGGTCGACCATCGCCATCGGCACCGTGGACAGATCGACGAAGTTCGACTGGCCGTTGTAAAGCAGGGGGTACTCCGACATCGGCTTGCCGTTGATCAGGAACAGCGTGAAGTCGGGATTGAGTCCCAGCAGGCTGATGGTTTCCGCGCCGGGGGTGAAACCGGCCGAGAACTGGCTGTCCTGCACCGCACCCGTGGCCAGTGGCTGGGCGCGCAAAGCGTCATAGACGTTGCTGAAACCCTGGCGTTGCATGTCGGCCGCGGTGATCGTGATGACCGGCGACGCAGTCTCGATCTGCGCCTGCGGGATCAGCGAGCCGGTGACGGTCACCTTGTCGAGCTTCTTGGCCTCCTCCTTCTTGGGGGCGTTGCCTTGCTCGCCACCGCCACTCGGCGGCGTGTCTTGCGCCAGGACCATCGCTGGCGTGAACAGCGCCGCGACAATGGCGGCAACCAACAGTTTCTGCTTCATCACATGAGTCCCCTGTTGCTGTGTCATGCCCGCTTGTGGCGGGCCGCTTCAACGCTCGCGCCGCAAGCGGCCTCTCCGGCCGGCACTGCATGGCGTCACGTCCCCCGGCTCGCATGGCGCGAGCAGTTTCCGATTCCGGAACCATGACGGAAACATTGCGAAACCGTAACGTCAATCTGACGCCACGGTCAAGGCCCGTAAGTTCCCGAGGGTCATTTCGTAATGTTTGCGCGGGTAATGGCCGCCCCGCGGCGCGCCATCGACGGCAGGCCGCATCCGGACCCGGCATCGGTTTTGCCGGCAAGCTCGGCGGCGTCCGGCTGAATGCCCCTCAGCCGATCCATTCGCAAAGCCGGACATCCTGCCGCGGCTTGCAAGCAAACGGATGCGGCATAGCCGCCCCTTTACCGCGACGAGCACGCGCGTGCTCATCGCGGCGGCTGATCCATGTGCCGGAGCGGCCTTGCAAACCGCTCAAGCGCAGGTGCCACGCCCCCCATCGACCGGCAGCACGCTACCGGTGACGTAGCGCGCCCCGGCCAGATAGCGCACGGCGGCAGCGACATCGGCGGGGCTGCCGATGCGGCCCAGCGCGGTGCGTGCGGTCAGCAACGCCTCGGTCTCGGCGCGCTGCGGACCCTCGGCCCAGAGCACCGTGCCCGGCGCCACGCCGTTGACGCGGATGCCCTCGCTGCCGAAGGCGCGCGCCAGCGCCTGCACCAGCATGCTGCCCGCCGCGCGACTGATGCTGTAAGCCTCGTGGCCGGGCAACGGGCGCTGCGCATAGATATCGAGGATCACCACAATCGCCGCGTCCCCGCGCGCACGCGCCGCGGCGGTCAGCGCGGGCCGCAGGCGCAGGGCCAGATCCCAGGTGGCGACCACGTTGACTTCGAGCAAGTCGCGCAGCTCGCGATTGCGGTCTGCCGGTACGGCGGCAAGATCGCTGCGCACATAGCGCGACGCGTTGAACACGACGAGATCGAGCGCGGCGGTGCCGATGGCGTCGGCCAGCTGCGCGCGCGCGTCTTCATCGCCGAGTTCGCCTGCGACGATGCGGGTGCTCCGCGGGCGGGTCGCCTCCAGCGTGGCGGCCAACGTCGCGGCCTCGTCGCGCGAGCGCCGACAGTGCAGCAGCAGATCGTGGTCGACGTGCAACTGACGCGCGATCTCGGCACCGACGCGGCGCGCGGCGCCAGTGATCAGGGCTCGTGGGAACTGGCTCACGCGGCGTCCCTCTCGGCTGTTGCGGGCAGACCGAGTATTGCGCAGCAGCCCGCATTCGGCATGTTGTCCTGTCCAAACACAGACCGCGATACATCGACTTGCGTCATCGCCAGCCGCGCGCAGGCCGTGACGCGCATCGACGCGTCGAGATCCTTCGCTGCGCAGGCCGAAGCATCTCGGCCGTCGCGGTCGCGCGGCACTCACGCAGGGGCGGCGCGCCGCCGAAGCAGCCGCCCTTACACCCGAGCGATGTCGGCAATTGCGTTGAACGCGGCCTGCAGCCCGGCCAGCAGGGCGAGGCGATTGGCGCGCACCGCGGGGTCGTCCGCCAGCACCATCACGTCGTCGAAGAAGCGCGCGACCGGCGCTTCCAGCGCGGCAAGGGATTCCAGCGCGCCGGCGTAGTCGTGGCAGGCCACGGCCGCTGCGCTGGAATGGCGCGCAGCGGCCAGCGCGTCGCCGAGCGCACGCTCGGCGGGCGCCTCGAACAGCGCCGCGTTGATCGCGACGGCAGCGCCGCCTGCCTCCTCGGCCTGTTTGCGCAGGATGTTGGCCACGCGCTTGTTGGCCGCGGCCAGCGCCGCGCTCTCGGGGCGCCGCATGAAGGCAGCCAGTGCACGCAGGCGGCGGTCGAAATCGAACAGGCTGGTCGGCGCCACCGCGGCCACGGCATCGAACAGGCCGGCGGCGAAGCCCTGCTCGGCGTAGTAGCCGCGCAAGCGTTCAAGGATGAACAGCTCCAGCTCGGCAGCCAGCGCAGCGCGACGCGCACCGGAATCCGGCGCCGGCGCGGCGCCGGGCTCGTCGGACTTGTCGGACTTGTCGGGCTTGCCGCCCCTGCCGGGCTTGAGACCAGCGGCAAACGCGCCCTCGGGGATGGCGTCCAGCGCCTCCAGCAGCAGGCCGCGCGTATCCAGCTGCAGGCCGCCCTCGATCAGCGTGCGCGCCAGGCCCAGCGCGGCGCGGCGCAGGGCATACGGATCCTTGGCGCCGCCGGGTTTGCCACCGATGGCGAACAATCCGGCCAGCGTGTCGACGCGCTCGGCGACGGCCAGCACGCGGCCGAGCGGGCTGGGCGCGATGCCGTCGCCGGCCTGGCGCGGCATGTAGACCTCATCCAGTGCATGGGCAACGTCGGCGGGCTCGCCCTGTGCCAAGGCGTAGGTGCGGCCCATCACGCCCTGCAGTTCGGGGAACTCGCCGACCATGCGTGTGAGCAAATCGCACTTGGCCAGGCTGGCGGCGTGCGCAGCCTGCGCCGCATCGGCGCCGACGCGGTTGGCGATGACGCGCGCCAGCTCGGCGACGCGCACGCTCTTGTCCCACAGCGAGCCCAGTGCGGGCTGGTCGGTAACAGCCTTGAGCGCTTCTTGCCGTTGGGACAAGGGAAGCTCTCGCAAATCCTGGTTCCAGAAAAACATCGCATCAGCAAAGCGCGGGCGGATCACGCGCTCGTAGCCGTGGCGGATCTGCGCCGGATCGCGGCTCTCGACGTTCGCCACACCGATAAAGAGGTTGCTCAACCGCTGGCCCTGCACTTCGGACGGATCAGCATCTAATCCGATGGTGGCAAGGTCAGGTGTGTAATTTTCAAGTAGCGGAACGAATTTCTGATTGGTGACCATCGTCGCAATAAGTGCTTCCTCTGGAACTGAGACGAAGTACCTATCGAATGAACAAACGATCGCCACCGGCCATTCGGTCAGGTTGGCAATCTGGTCGAGTAACGCGTCATCCAAGTGCGGCAGGCGGTCCACCTCGGCAGCGGCGCGCGCCACCTCGCTGCGGATGCGCGCACGGCGTTCGGCCGGATCGGCCAGCACGTGCGCAGCGCGCAGGGCTTCGACATAGCCGTCGGCGTCGGCGATCCACACCGGCTTGTCGTGGTGGAAGCGGTGGCCACGCGACTGCCGGCCGCTGCGGATGCCCATCAGCTCGGTTTCGATCACGGTTTCGCCGAACAGGATCACCAGCCAGTGCAGCGGGCGCACGAAGCTGAAGTCGTGATCGCCCCAACGCATCGGCTTGGCGATCGGCAACGCCTTCAGCGCCTCGGCGAGGATCTCCGGCAGCAGCGCGGTCAGCGGCTGGCCGACGTCTTCGCTCACGTACACGAAGCGCTCGCCCTTGTCGGTCATCTCGCGAGTCAACGATTCAACGGCCACGCCGATCTTGGCGGCGAAGCCACGCAGTGCGGCGGTGGGCTGACCGGCGGCATCCAGGCCGATGGAAACCGCAGGCCCCAGCACCTTGGTGTGAACATCGTCCTGCTTGGAACTGACCCAAGGTAGATAGGCCGCCAGACGCCGCGGCGAACAGTAGAACTGTGGAGTCCTGCCGTGATGCTCGCTTCCGATGCCGAAATGCCGAGTCTCGAGACCCTTGCGGACGGCATTGAGAAACGCTTCGGCCAAGGTGTCGACTGCAGCGATCGGCAGTTCCTCGACGCCCAGCTCGATCAGCAACGGCTTGCCGGCGGCCTCAGCCATGGGCCGCCTCCGCATGCTTCACGCCCGGAAACCCCAGCTTCTCGCGCTGCGCCACATAGGCCTCGGCCACGCCGCGCGACAGCGCGCGCACGCGCAGGATGGTGCGCTGGCGTTCACTGACGCCGATCGCGCGGCGCGCATCCAGCAGGTTGAAGGCATGACTGGCCTTGCACACCTGCTCGTAGGCCGGCAGCGGCAAGCCCAGGGCGATCAGCTTCTGCGCCTCGGCTTCGCAGGCATCGAAGCGATGGAACAACTCGGCCACGTCGGCGTACTCGAAGTTGTAGGCGCTCTGCTCGACCTCGTTCTGGTGGAACACGTCGCCGTAGGTCACGGTGCCGTGCGGCGCCACCGTCCAGACCAGGTCATAGACGTTGTCCACGTTCTGCAGGTACATCGCCAGGCGCTCCAGCCCGTAGGTGATCTCGCCGGTCACCGGCCGGCATTCGAGGCCGCCGGCCTGCTGGAAATAGGTGAACTGGGTCACCTCCATGCCGTTGAGCCAGACCTCCCAGCCCAGTCCCCAGGCGCCCAGTGTCGGTGACTCCCAGTTGTCCTCGACGAAGCGCAGGTCGTGCACCAGCGGATCGATGCCGAGCGCCTTCAGCGAGCCGAGGTAGCGATCGAGGATGTCGTCCGGGTTGGGTTTGATCACCACCTGGTACTGGTAGTAGTGCTGCAGGCGGTTGGGGTTGTCGCCATAGCGGCCATCGGCGGGCCGGCGCGAGGGCTGCACGAAGGCCGCTGCCCAGGGCTCCGGTCCCAGCGCGCGCAGGAAGGTGGCGGGGTGAAAGGTCCCCGCACCGACCTCGATATCGAACGGCTGCACCAGCACACAGCCCTGCTCGGCCCAGTAGCGGTTCAGGGTCTGGATCAGGTCCTGGAAGCTGGGTCCGGTCATGCGGCGTTTCCCGGCGCCGGCAGGGCGCGCGAATCAAGCGCGCTAGTATAGCGGCGTGCATTTGCGCGCCGGGCGCGACCGCGTCGGCGCATGCCGGAGGCAGCATGGCGGTGGAAGGCAATCCCGTTGCGATCGCCCCGCTGGGACGCCGCGGCCGGCTGGAGCTCGAGGAAGTGCTGGCGGCGCTGCTGGTGGACGGGCTGCTCGATGTCGAGGACGCGCGGCGTGTGCGCACCGCCTCGCGCGCCGGCAAGAAAGCGCTGGAGCTGCATCCGCTGGTGCTGATCGCCAATGCGCGCGTCGCCGACCAACGCACGCCGGAGCGTCCGCTCAGCCTCGAGGTGCTGACCCACTGGCTGGCCGACAAGGCGCGCCTACCCTACCTCAAGATCGATCCGATGAAGATCGACGTCGCCGCGGTCACCCAGGTGGTCAGCCACGCCTGGGCACAGCGCCATCGCGTGCTGCCGGTCAGGGTGACCGCAGGCGAGGTGACCTTCGCCACCGCCGAGCCGTTCGAGACGCGCTGGTCGGCGGACCTGGCGCAGATGCTGCGCCGCGATGTGCTGCGGGTGGTCGCCAATCCGATCGAGATCAACCGCTATCTCGGCGAGTTCTACGGCGTGCAGCGCTCGATCCAGCTGGCCCGCGACGCCAAAGGGGAAGGCGATCGCAGCGGGCTGCTCAACTTCGAGCAGCTGCTTGAACTGGGCAAGACCGGCGAGGTCGGCGCCGACGATCGCCACGTGGTGCATATCGTCGACTGGCTGCTGCAGTACGCCTTCGAGCAGCGCGCGTCCGACATCCATCTCGAACCGCGCCGCGACATGGGCCAGATGCGCTTTCGCATCGACGGCGTGATGCACAAGGTGTTCGAGCTGCCGATGCCGGTGATGAGCGCGGTGACTGCGCGCATCAAGATCCTCGGCCGCATGGACGTGGCCGAGAAGCGCCGCCCCCAGGACGGCCGCATCAAGACGCGCTCGGTCGGCGGTCGCGAGGTCGAACTGCGTCTGTCGACCATGCCCACCGCCTTCGGCGAAAAGGTGGTGATGCGCATCTTCGATCCCGACATCGTGGTCAAGGCGTTCGCGCAGCTCGGCTTCGCGCCCGACGAGGAAGCGCTGTGGCGGCAGCTGGTCGAGCGCCCGCACGGCATCGTGCTGGTCACCGGTCCCACCGGCTCGGGCAAGACGACCACGCTGTACTCGACGCTCAAGCATCTGGCGCGGCCCGAGCTCAACGTGTGCACGGTCGAGGACCCGATCGAGATGGTCAGTCCCGAGTTCAACCAGATGCAGGTGCAGCCGGCGATCGATCTCGACTTCGCCGCCGGCGTGCGCACCCTGCTGCGCCAGGATCCCGACATCATCATGGTCGGCGAGATCCGCGACCTCGAGACCGCCGAGATGGCGGTGCAGGCCTCGCTGACCGGGCATCTGGTGCTGTCGACCCTGCATACCAACGATGCGCCCAGCGCGGTGACGCGCCTGCTCGACCTCGGCGTGCCGCACTACCTGATCCAGTCGACGCTGACCGGCGTCGTCGCGCAGCGCCTGGTGCGCACGCTGTGCCCGCACTGCAAGCGCGAGATCGCGCTCGATCACGACGGCTGGCGCGCGCTGACCCACGGGCTGGCGCTGCCGCCGCCAGCGCGGGCCTTCGGCGCGGTCGGCTGCATCGAATGCCGCAATACCGGCTTCCTCGGCCGCACCGGCATCTACGAGATGCTGCGCCTGAGCGCGCCGCTGCGCGGCATGATCGGGGCCGCCTTCGACAGCGGCGCCTTCACTGCCGGCGCGCTGGCCGAAGGCATGCGCCCGCTGCGCCATTCGGCGGCGGCGCAGGTGGCACGCGGCGTGACCACGGTCGCCGAGGTCCTCGGCGTGCTGCCGGCGGGCGAATGAGCGCGCGGCCATCAGCGCGCGTTCACGCGCCGGCCGCGGCAGGCCGTACCATGCCGGCCTCATGAGACCCGTCCTGATCGTGCAGACCGGCGAAGCGCCGGCCGAACTGCGTGCCCGCATGGGCGATTTCCCGCACTGGTTCCGCGTCGCCATGGGCCTCAAGTCCGCCCGGGTGCGCACCGTGCGCGTGGATCACGAGCAGGCGCTGCCGCCGCCGCGCATGCTCGCCGCCGCGGTGATCACCGGATCGGGCGCGATGGTCAGCGAGCGCCTGCCGTGGAGCGAGCGCTGCGCCGGCTGGATCCGCGACGCGATGGATGCCGACCTGCCGCTGTTCGGTGTCTGCTACGGCCACCAGCTGATCGCGCACGCGCTGGGCGGGCACGTCGACTACCACCCGCAGGGCCGCGAGATCGGCACCCAGGCGATCACCCTGCTGTCCGGCGCGTCATGCGACCCGCTGCTGCAACGCCTGCACGACGGCTTCGCCGCGCACACCACCCACGAGCAGAGCGTGCTCGAACCGCCGCGCGGCGCACGGGTGTTGGCGCGCTCGGCGCACGATGCGCACCAGATCCTGCGCTACGGGCCGCGCGCGCTGAGCACGCAGTTCCACCCCGAGTTCAGCGTCGCCGCGATGCAGGCGTATATCCACCGGCGCGCGGACGTCCTGCGTGGCGAGGGCCGCGATGTCGACGCCCTGCTCGCGACCACTCGGCCCACGCCCGAGGCGCGCCGGTTGCTGCGTGCCTTCGTGCGCGCCGCGCTGGCGGACAGCGCGCCGCTGGCCGCGCCGCCTGCCGCGATCCGCCAGGTCCGCGCCGCCTGAGGTACGGCCGGTCGCCGGCTGCTGCTAGCATCTTGGCGTCCCGCCCGAATCAAGGAATCCACAGCATGCGCAAAGTTCCCGCCGCTGCCGCGCTGGCGTGGCTGCGCTTCGGCCTCGACATGCTGCGCCGTTACCCGGGCGTGTTTCTCGGCATGGGCGTGGTGGTGGTCATCCTCGGGCAGATCCCGCTGGCCGGCACCCTGATCGCCTTGCTGCTGGGACCGGCGCTGACGGCGGGTGTCGCCCATGCCGCCCGCGAGGCCGATGCGGGCCGGACGCCGCGTCTCGGCCAGCTGTTCGAGGCATTCACGGGCGACAAGCCGCTGCGCAGTCTGGTCGCGCTGTGCCTGCCCACCGTCGGGTTGATCGTGGCGCTGATCCTGCTGCTGGTGTTCGTGCTGCTCGGGGCGACCGGCGGTGATCCGCAGCAGCTGCAGGCCATGACCGCCAATCCGGAGGCGCTGCTGGCCGTGCTGCGCGGACACCTCGGCGCGCTGCTGCTGGTGGTGCTGATCGCCGCCGTGTTGCAGACCATGCTGGTCTTCTTCGCCGTGCCGCGGGTGATGTTCGACCGCCGCGGCGCCTTTGGCGCGATGGCCGACAGCGCGCGTGCGAGCGCGCGCAACGCCGGCGCACTGCTCAGCCTGGTCCTCGCGCTGTTCGCCCTGGGCGTCGTCGCCGCGGCCGTGATCGCGGTTCTGGTCTATCTGCCCCTGGCACTGCTGCATGTCGCCGGGACATGGGCGCAAACCATCCTGGTCATGGTGCTCGGCACCCTTGCCAATGCCTTCGGCGGGCTGGTCACCTACGCCGCCTGGCGCGACGTCTTCGACGCGATGCCCGCAGACCCGGTGGCTGCCGGCGCACCGGGCACGACCGTCGTGCCGATGTGACCCTCAGTCACGCAACCGGCGCGCCACGGCAGCGCGCGATGCCAGCGCGAACAGGATGCCGAAGCAGAAGCCGGCGATGTGCGCCCACCACACCACGGCGCCGAAGCCGGGGCCGACGTAGGTGAACAGCACCTGCAGCAGGAACCACAGGCTGATCAGCAGCGCGGCCGGAACGCGCACGAACTCAAGGTACACCCCCAGCGGCAGGACCAGGCCGAGGCGCGCCCGCGGAAACAATGCCAGGTAAGCGCCGACCACCGCCGACACCGCGCCGCTGCAGCCGATGATCGGACCGTGCGCCGACGGCAGGCTCAGCGCACCGCCGATATTGGCGAACGCGCCGCCCACCAGGAACAGCAGAAGAAACCGCCACGAGCCCAGCGCGCGCTCCGCCGGCAGACCGAAGATCATCAGGAACAGCAGATTGCCGGCCAGATGCAGCAGATCGGCATGGATGAACAGCGCGCTGAACAGCCGCAGCACTGCCCATCCCGCGGCCAGGCCCCCGGACGACGGCAGCGGATGCAGCAGATCGGCCGGAATGCTGCCCCAATGCAGCACCGCCGCCAGGCGCGCGGCCGGGGGCGTCATGGCCAGCGCGAGGTAACTCGCCACGCAGGCGGCGACCAGCAGCGGCGTGACCCAGCGGAGACTGCGGCGACGACGCGATTCGATGTGGACGAACATGCCGGCTCAGGGCTGCTCGCGAGCGAGATGCGGCCCGTCCGGCTCGAGCGCGCTGAGCGCGAACAAGGTCTCGGGGCCGACCACGGCATCGGCATGGATCCCGAAGCGCCGCTGCAGCGCACGCACCCGCGCCGCCAGCGTGGCATCGAACACGTCGGCGTCGGCCGGCAGCGGCGCGCCATCGGCGCGCGCCAGGGCGTCGGCCAGCCATGCCACCGCATCGCCATGATCGCCGCGCCGCAAGGACAGCGGCGTGGATGCCGGCACGCGGAAACCGGCATAGAAGCGCCCATGCCACAGCGCCGCCAGCGCCATCGGCGTCAGCACGAAGTCGCGCCCTCCGACATCCAGTGTCACGCGACCGTCGCCCACCCCCAGCAGCAATGCGTAACGGGCAGCCCCATCGAGCTGCAACTCGAGGATCAGCGGCCGGTTGAAGCGCTGCAGCTGCTCCAGGCTGCCGCTGCCGCTGACGCAGAAGAAGCCAGGGAAGATGCGCGCCTCGCACTGCGCCGCCGCCGCCACCGAGGTGTCCTGCGAGGTCACCTGCCAGCGGGCCAGCAAGGCGCTCCAGGCCAGCAGGCGCGAATCCTGGGTGGTGGCCAGCACCCGCCGCAGCGCGATGGCGTCGGCGGCCGGCTGGGCGGGCGCGGTCATCGCGGACATCGCGCCGGGAATCGACGCCGGCCGCGCTCGCCACCAGGTCCAGGCTGCCGCCAGCAGCACCAACAGCAGCGCCAGCGAAAGGGTTGCGCGCAGCCAGCGCGCGCGCCGCGCCGCCGGCAGTACCGCACGCGCCGCGCGGCGCACCATGTTTTCGTCGGCGACGGTATAGCCCGCGGCGGCAGTCAGCTTGAGCGCACGCTCGGCGATGCGGTTGATCAGCCGCGGCTGGCCGCCGCTGGCCTGATGCAATGCGCGCAGTGCCAGTCGCGAAAACAAGTGCGGCGAACCACCGGCGACCGCCAGCCGGTGCTGCACGTAGGCGCGGGTGTCATCCGCATCCAGCGGCTGCAGCGGCTGGAGGTCGTCGATACGCTCGGCGAACGCGCGCAACTCGGCGCGCGCCAGCCGCGCCTGCAACGCCGGCGTGGCCAGCAGCAGCGCCTGCAGCAGCGGCTGGCCTGCGGCGCGTGCGTTGACCAGCAGACGGATCTGCTCGAGCGTGGCATCCGGCAATTGCTGCGCCTCGTCCACCAGCAACAGAGCCGTGTGTCCCTGCGCGCGTTCGGCGGCAAGCGCCTGCTCGATGCGTTCGCCCAGCAGCGCCGCATTGCCGCCGGTTTCGGCGCCCAGCGCCACGCCCAGGGTTTCCAGCAGCGCCACCGCGTCGATGCGCGGCTGGCGCAGGCGGATCACGCGCACCGTGGCGGGCAGCCGTGTCAGCAGTAGCTCCGCGAGCAGGCTCTTGCCGCTGCCCAGGGCTCCGATCACCACCCGCAGGCCCGCCGATCCCTGCGGCAGCGCCGTCAACCAGGCATCGAGCAGACGCGCCGCCTGCGCACCCGGGTACGCGAAGCGCGGGTCGGGTGCGAGCGCGAACGGCGGCTCGCGGCACTCGAGGGAAGCGGAACGCATGCGATCACTGTAGCCGATCAGCCCGGTATCCTGCGCGCGCTGCCGCCCAGCCGCGTCAGCTCGGCCTTGAGCGCGGCGCCGTGCTCGCGCAGCCAGTCGCGCTGCTCCTGATAGTCCGGCGTCAGCTCGCGCACCCAGGACCAGAAACGCGGCGCATGGCTGCGCACCTTCAGATGACACAGCTCGTGCGCCAGCACGTAGCGCAGTGCCGCCGACGGCGCCAGCGCCAGCGCCAGATCGAGGGTGATGCGATCACGCGCGTCGAGGCTGCCCCACAGGCTGGACATCGGCCGCACGCGCAACGCCATCGGCGCCGCGCCGAGGCGGGCCACGAACGGTCCCAGCCAGCGGGCGACGTCGCGGCGCAGCTCGGAAGCGAGATAACCGCTGAGCAGCGCCTGCGCCCGCAGCCGTCCGCGCGTGCCGGATTCGGCCAGGACCACGCGCAGGCTGTCGCCGTGGGACTCGACGCGCGGGTAGGGCCCCTGCGCCCAGCCCAGCCGCACGCTCTCCCCACGCAACGGGATCAGCGTCGGCTGGCCGACCGTCAGCGGCGGCGGTGCCGCGTCGAGGTGCAGCTCATCGAGCTTGCGCTCCAGCCAGTCGGCGTGCTGGCGCAGAAAAGCAAAGGCCTGTGCCGGATGGGTGCCGTGCGGATAACTCAGGCGCGCGCCGGTCGAGCTCACGGTCAGGCGCAATCGACGTGCGCGCGGATGCGCGCGCTTGAGCACGCGGATGGTGCCGCCGCGCGCGGTCGCCAGTTCCAGCCAGTTGTCGTCGTCGCCCGTGCGCATCACCTCGCTCCACGCCCCGCAGCGGCGGCGTCAGTCCGCGCCGGGACGGGGCAATCCGAACCACTCCGCCAGCTTGTCCAGCAGCCGCTCCAGCTCCAGGGTCATCAGCGCGAAGCGGGCGTCCAGCTCCGCCGCGGCCGATTCGCGAGCACTGCTGTCGAGTTCGTCCTGCACCACGTCCAGGAACCGCAACTTGCGCAGGCACAGATCCTCACCCAGGACGAAAGCCAGCCGGCCGTCGAACTCGAGACCCAGCTGGGCCACCTGCTTGCCTGATTTCAGATGCTCCCGAACCTCTTCGCTTTCAAGCGCCTGCCGGCGACAGCGCACCACCGCGCCTTGGGCGCTGGCCGGGTCGCGCAGTTCGCATTCATCGCCCAGACTCAAGCCTGCCGGCAGCTTGCCACGACTCAGCCAGTCCGTCATGAGCAGGCGCGGGGTCTGCTCGGGGGCCAGCGGCAGGGCGGGAAAGCTGTCCAGCGCCTGGCGCAGGGCGGTCAGCGCCTGTTCGGCGCCCTTGCGACTGGAGGTATCCAGAACAACCCAGCCGTTTTTCCTTTCAAGATAGGCACTTAGACGCGAAGGCCGGGCAAAGGCACGCGGCAGCAGTTCCTCCAGCACGGCCTCCTTGAGGCGCTTGCGCTCGCGCCCACCGACACTCTGCCCACGCTGCTCGGCCGCCGCACGCACGCGACGCGCCAGTTCGGCGTGGACCACCGCCGCCGGCAGCAGCTTCTCCTCGCGACCCAGGGTCACCAGCGTGCAGGCGCCGATGGCGATACTGAGCGGCCCCTCGGTCCCCAGCGGCGAGACGAAGCCGTGGGTGGCCAGCTCCAGCGGGCCGACCGGCCGCAGGCGGTGCGCGTCGAGCGCGGCGTCGAGCCGGTCGAGTGCGGCCGCCGTCTCGGCGGAAAAGCGGAACAGCGTCAGATTGCGAAAGAACATGGGCGGGTCCCGGCAGAAAAGACAACGAAGAGGAGGCGCAGGCGGCGGATCGGCCGCGCGTCGGCGCCGAGCGCGTCACGGGCGCGCGATCGATGGCGTGCGGCGTGCGAATCAGGCCAGCCAGGCGTGGGCATCCGCACGCGGAGCGTCGGAGCGTGCGCCGAGCCCGGCGAAATCGAACAGCTCGCGGTCGACCAGCTGCGCGGGGGCGACGTGGCCCAGCGCGCGGAAGATCGTCTCCAGCCGCCCGGGGTGCTGGCGCTCCCAGTCATCCAGCATGCGCCGCACCACCTTGCGCTGCAGGTTCTCCTGCGAGCCGCACAGGCTGCAGGGGATGATCGGAAACTGCCGCCACGCCGCGTAGGCGGCCAGGTCGTTCTCGGTGCAGTACGCCAGCGGGCGGATCACCACGTGGCGACCATCGTCGGAGCGCAGCTTGGGCGCCATCGCCTTGAGGCTGGCGTGGTGGAACAGGTTGAGGAAGAACGTCGCCAGGATGTCGTCGCGGTGATGGCCCAGCGCGATCTTGGTGAAGCCCTCGCGTTCGGCATGCGCGTACAGCGCGCCGCGCCGCAGTCGCGAGCACAGGCTGCACATCGTCTGGCCGTCGGGGATCACGCGCTTGACCACGCTGTAGGTGTCCTGCTCGAGGATCCGGAACGGCACCCCGCGCGCGCGCAGATAATCGGGCAGCACGTGCTGCGGAAAACCGGGCTGCTTCTGGTCCAGGTTGACCGCCACCAGCTCGAAGCGCACCGGCGCCTTCGCCTGCAGCGACAGCAGCAGGTCGAGCAGGGCATGCGAATCCTTGCCGCCGGACAGCCCGACCAGGACCTTGTCGCCGTCCTCGATCAGGTTGAAGTCGGCGATCGCCTGACCGACCTGGTGGCGCAGACGCTTGGCCAGGCGCCGGGCCTCGTGCTGCTGCTTGCGGTCGGCGGTCGCGGGTGGGGCAACGACGGACATGGCGGCTCGATGCGGCGGCAAGGCGCGCATTGTACGGCGCCGGATGATCATGCTCCGCGGCACGGCGGGCGCTAGACTGCGGCCTCACCCGGAACGCCCATGCATTTCGACGACCCCGCCCACGTCGCCCGGCTGCTGGCCGAACTGCGCAGCGAGCACCGCGATCTCGATCTGGCGATCGAACGGCTGGCACTGACCACGGTCAGCGACCAGTTGCAGCTGACGCGCATGAAAAAGCGCAAGCTCAAGCTCAAGGACATGATCGCCTACCTCGAGAGCAAGCTGATTCCGGATCTCGACGCTTGAGCGCGGCCGTGGACATCCTCGCCCCGGCGCTGCTCGCCGACACGCGGGTACGCCTTGAACCGCTAACGCCGGCGCACGCGCCGGCACTGGAAGCCGCCGCCGCCGACGGTCGCCTGTGGGAACTGTTCTATACCGCGGTGCCGGCTCCGGGTGAGGCCGCGGCCTACATCGATGCCGCGCTGCGCGGCCAGGCCGAGGGCCGCATGCTGGCGTTCGCGGTGCGCGAGATCGCCAGCGGCGCGGTCATCGGCAGTACCCGCTACTGCAACATCGACAGCGGACTGCCGCGGCTGGAGATCGGCTACACCTGGTACGCCGCGCGCTGGCAGCGCACCCACGTCAACACCGCCTGCAAGCGTCTGCTGCTGACGCACGCTTTCGAGAGCCTGGGCTGCGTCGCGGTCGAACTGCGCACCGATGCCCTCAACCTCGCCTCGCAGCGCGCCATCGAGCGCCTCGGCGCGCACCGCGACGGCGTCCTGCGCCAGCACCAGCGCCGCCGCGACGACAGCCTGCGCGATACCGTGGTGTACAGCATCACCGCCGCCGAGTGGCCGGCGCGGCGCAAGCTGCTGGATCTGCGGCTGGCGCGCGCGGCGCGCAACTGAGCGCAACGCTCAGAACGGCAGCGCGAGATCCGCCTGCACCGCCAGCAACTGCGCACGAAAGACGTCCTGGATGCGCTTGAGCGCCGCCTCGTCGTCGGCATCGAAACGCAGCACCAGGATCGGCGTGGTGTTGGATGCCCGCACCAGGCCCCAGCCGTCCGGCCAGTCGGCGCGCACGCCGTCGATGCTGGTGATGCGGGCGCCTTCGAACTGCGCCCTGGCGCGGAAACGCTCGATGAAGGCGTAGTGCTCGCCCTCTTTCATCGCGATCTTCAACTCGGGCGTCGACACCCCCTTGGGCAGGGTCGCGAAAATCTGCTCCGGCGTGCGCCCCTCGTGGTCGCCGGCGAGGATCTCCAGCAGCCGCGCGGCGGCGTAGATGCCGTCGTCGAAGCCGTACCAGCGTTCACGGAAGAAGAAATGCCCGCTCATCTCGCCGGCCAGCGCGGCCTCGGTCTCGCGCATCTTGGCCTTGATCAGCGAGTGGCCGGTGCGCCACATCAACGGGCTGCCCCCGTGCTTGAGGATCAGCGGCTGCAGGTGGCCGGTGCACTTGACGTCGTAGATGATGGTCGCGCCCGGATCGCGGGTCAGCACGTCCATCGCGAACAGCATCAGCAGGCGATCGGGATAGATGATCTCGCCGTCGCGGGTGACCACGCCGAGGCGGTCGCCGTCGCCGTCGAAGGCCAGTCCGAGATCCGCACCCATGCGTTTGACCGACAGGATCAGGTCGGCCAGGTTGTGCGGATCGGACGGGTCCGGGTGATGGTTGGGGAAATCGCCGTCAACGTCACAGTAGAGCGGGATCACTTCGCCGCCGATGCCTTCGAGCACCTGCGGCGCGACCGCGCCGGCGATGCCGTTGCCGCAGTCGACCACGATCTTGAGCTTGCGCTCGGCCTGCAACTCGGAAGTGATGCGCTCGATGTAGTCGGGCAGCACGTCGAGGCTGCGCGTGCTGCCGGCCCTGGCCTCGGTCAGGCGGCCCTCGGCGATGCGCGCGTACAAATCCTGGATCGCATCCTCGGACAGCGTCTCGCCACCGACCACGATCTTGAAGCCGTTGTAGTCGGGCGGATTGTGGCTGCCGGTCACCGCCACGCCGCTGCCGGTGTTGAGCAGGTAGGTGGCGAAGTACACCACCGGCGTCGGTACCGCGCCGATGTCGATGACGTCGATGCCGGCCGCGCGCAGCCCGTCGGCCAGCGCCGCGCTCAGCTCGGGGCCGGAATGGCGACCGTCGCGACCGACCACGATCTCGCGCAGGTTCGACTCGCCCATGCGGCTGCCGATCGCCTGGCCGATCAGGCGCGCGACCTCGGCGGTCAGCGTGCGGCCGACCACGCCGCGGATGTCATAGGCGCGAAAGATGCTGCGCTCGACCGCAACGGCCGGTGCCGCGGGTCCGGGCGCGACCCGCGCGGCGAGTGGATCGGCAGCGGCCGCGACGGGCGCGGCGACCGTGGTGCGCAGCACGTCGGCCAAGGTCGGCTCCTCAGGATGATGCATGGCGGATGCGGCCGCGCGCCGCGCACGCAGCCACAGCAGAGCGCCGGCGCCGGCCAGCGCCAGCAGCAGGAGCGTCAGCGCGACAGCGAGGGAATGGGTCAGCACAATGTAATACTCGGGCGGCAGCGCCGCCACGCGCAGCAGGCTGCCGGGCACCGGTATCCCGGTGTCGGCTGCGCCGGGGACGCTGTTGCCGCCGCGCGCCAGGATCACCAGATCGCCGCGGCCATCGCCCTGGCGCAGCTCGAGCCGTCCGCCGGGTACATCGACCGAGGCGAAGCGATTGGCCAGCGGTGCGAACGGCAGCGCCACCCAGGCGTAACCGATGACGCGACCGCCACTGTCGATCGGATCCACCAGACTCAGCACGCGCTCGGCACCGATGCCGCGCACCTCGATCGGTGCCGCCGTGCCGCTGGCCTGGGCACGGACCAGCTGCGCCGCCTTGGCATAGCCGAAACGGCGGAAGTCGGCGCCGAGCACGTCCTTCAGCGCCGGCTCGAATACCTCCACGCTGAGGGCGTCGGGCAGCAATGCCTTGAGCCTCAGCGCGGCCGCACTGCGAGCGGCGGCATCGCCCGCGGCGAGGTCGGATGCCAGTACCGGGTCGCGCAGCGCCTGCATCAGTTGCACGCGCGCCACCTCTACCACCGACTCCAGCGATTCGGCGGCCCGTGCCCGTACCTGCAGCAGGCCGTCGCGCACGCTGACTTCGCGCTGGATGAGATAGGCCTGCCAGCCGGCGAATGCGGCGAAGGCCAGCAGCACGGTGGCAGCGGCCAGCGGCAGCAACCGCGCCAGAGCCAGGCGCTCGGCCAGCCTCCGCAGAGGTTGCATCCAGTCGGCCGTTGCGCTGCTGCGTGCCTTCGCTGCCATGCGGCGTCTCCCCCGATTCAGCCGATGCCCGTGGAACCGAATCCACCCGCGCCGCGGGCACTGGGCTCGAAGGTCTCCACCCGCTGCAACCGCGCGCGCGCCACCGGCATGAACAGGATCTGCGCGATGCGATCACCGACCGCGATGGTAAACGGCGCCCGCGCCCGGTTCCAGCACGACACCATCAACGGCCCCTGGTAGTCGGCATCGATCACGCCGACCAGGTTGCCGAGCACGAGGCCATGGCGGTGACCGAGACCGGAGCGCGGCAGGATCAGCGCGCACCAGCCGGGATCGCCGATGTGGATCGCCAGCCCGGTCGGCACCAGCACGCTGTCACCCGGTGCCAGGTTCAGCTCCGACTCCGGCGCGGCACGCAGGTCCATCGCCGCGCTGCCCGCGGTGGCGTACTCCGGCAACGGGATCTCGCCGCCGAGACGCGGATCGAGCACGCGGAAGCGGATGTCGATCATGGCGGAGTCCCGCGCGACGCCGCGAAGCGCCCGCCGATGACCGCGATCAGCGCCTGCGCCAGTTGCGGCTTGGGCGCGCGCGGCAAGCTGGCGTGGCCGTCCGGCCAGTACAGCTCGAGTGCGTTGTCCTCGGTCTCGATGCCCAATCCGTCGCCGACCCGGTTGGCGGCGATCAGGTCGATGCCCTTGCGCGCGAGCTTGGCGCGGGCGTGGGCTTCGAGATCCCCGGTTTCGGCAGCGAAGCCGACCAGGAAGGGTCGCCGCGGCAGTGCCGCGAGTGCGGCCAGGATGTCGGGGTTTTCCACCAGCGCCAGCGTCAGCACGGCGCCGGATTTCCGGATCTTGCCGGCGCTGGTCGTGGCCGGCCGGTAGTCGGCCACCGCTGCCGCCGCGATGACGATATCGGCCTCGGCGGCTGCGGCCGTCATCGCCGCCAGCATCGCGTGCGCGCTGCGCACATCGATCCGCGTCACGCCCGCAGGCGTCGCCAGACCGACCGGTCCGGCGACCAGCGTCACCTGCGCTCCGACCGCCTGCGCCGCCGCGGCGATCGCGAAACCCATGCGCCCGGAACTGCGATTGCCGATGAAGCGCACCGGATCGAGATCCTCGTACGTCGGCCCGGCGCTGACCACCACGCGACGCCCGGCCAGCGCACCATCCGGCGGTCCCTGCTGCAGCGCGGCGATGATATCCGCGGGTTCGACCATGCGGCCGAGCCCGGTCTCTCCACAAGCCTGATCACCGGCCGCGGGACCCAGCAGCTCGACGCCGCGCGCGCGCAGGGTGGCGACATTGGCCTGGGTGGCCGGGTGCGCCCACATCACGTGATTCATCGCCGGCGCCAGCAGCGGCGGGCGTTCGCTGGCGAGGCACAGCGTCGTCAGCAGATCGTCGGCGCGACCCTGCGCCAGCCGCGCGATCAGATCGGCGGTGGCCGGCGCGATGACGATGCGCGCGGCCCAGCGCGCCAGCTCGATGTGTCCCATCGCCGCCTCGGCCGCGGCATCCCACAGGCTCGTGCGCACCGGCTGCCCGGAGAGTGCCTGGAAGGTGACCGCGCTGACGAAGCGTTCGGCATTGGCGGTCAGCACCACGCGCACCTCGGCGCCGACGTCGCGCAGACGGCGCGTCAATTCGCAGGCCTTGTAGGCGGCGATGCCACCGCCAACGCCAAGCAGGATGCGGGAGGGAACCGAAGCCGATGCGCGCATGTAAGGCGGAGCCGACAGCCGCGAGACGAACTAGCTTACCGGAATCGACTGCACGCTCCGCTGGGTGCGCGCAGGCGGGTGCGTCACCCTGCGGCATGAGCATCCGCGACTGGCCCGCCGCCGAACGCCCGCGCGAACGCCTGCTGGCGCAAGGCCCGGCGGCACTCAGCCATGCCGAACTGATCGCCGTGCTGCTGGGCAGCGGCGTGCACGGCGCCAGTGCCATCGATCTCGGTCGCCGTCTGCTGATCGAGGCCGGCGGTCTGCCCGCCCTGCTGGCCGAATCCGCACCGGCATTGCGCGGCCTCGGCCCGGCCAAGCGCGCCCGGCTGATCGCCGCGCTGGAGCTGGCGCGGCGCAGCCTGGGCGAGCAATTGCGTGAACGCCCGATGCTCAGCAACCCGCACGACAGCGCCGCCTTCCTCCGTGCCCAGCTGCGCGATCGCCCCTACGAGGTGTTCGCGGTGCTGTTCCTGGATACGCGTCATCGCGTGCTGGCGTTCGAGGAGCTGTTCCGCGGCACCCTCGACGGCGCCTCGGTACACGTGCGCGAAGTGGTGCGGGCCTGTCTGCGCCACAATGCCGCGGCGGTGATCCTGGCGCATAACCACCCCTCCGGCGTGGCCGAACCCAGCGCCGCTGACCGCTCGATCACGCAGGAGCTCAAGCAGGGTCTCGGCCTGATCGGTGTTCGCGTGCTGGACCATCTGGTCATCGGCGGCGACGCGCCGGTGTCGCTGGCTGCCCTGGGCTGCTGCTGAGCGGCGAGGCTGAGGCCTGCGGCGTGGCCGCCTCCGGGAGCCGCACCCGACATCCCGGACTCCGGCCGGTGTCCGTCATCCGGGCCGCGCGCGCGCGGCGATCGCGGCGCGGCAACGCAAAGCGGACGGCGCGGGTGTCACCGCCGCACCGTCCGGTCCCACTGCGACGCTGGAGAGGGACAGGCCCTCGTTCCGCCGGGGAGAGAGCCGCCGGAACCCCGCCATCATCGCCCGCCGCAATGACACGGCGATGACGCCGCCGCACGGCGGCTGGGGTGGGTCTGCCATCCGTCCGCAGGCGGCACGCGGCCGGGTGCTCGATGGGCTGGCCGGCGGCCCTGCGCCGGCCGAACGGGCATCCACCCCCCGGCGCTGCGGCCCGCAAGTTATGCACAGTTGCGATCACCGTGGCTTGCGCGCGAGTGTCAAGGTCAAGTCGTAGATCATCCACACAAACCATTGCCTCGATTGGGCTTGCTTGATCGATAATGCGACCCGCTGCGGGTCCGCCTGAGCGCGACGCGCCCAGCCCGGCAACAGCCCACAGAGTTATCCACAGAGGTACGGAGGCTTGCCGGGCTGCGTGGCAAGCGCTAGCTGTTACCATCGCGGGCTTCCTGCCGACCCCGACCCGCGACGTGAAACAGCCGCTGCGCGCCCTGCTGCTCGACGCCCTTGCTGCCCTGCAACAGGCCGGATCCCTGCCGCCGATGCCGGCACCGACGTTCGCCCTCGAACGTACGCGCAACCGCGCCCACGGCGATTTCGCCAGCAATCTGGCCATGACCCTGGCCAAGCCCGCCGGCCGCAACCCGCGCGAACTGGCCACGGCTCTGGTCGCGGCGCTGCCCGCGCATCCGCTGTTGGCGCGCGCCGAAGTGGCCGGACCGGGCTTCATCAATCTGTTCCTCAGCCCGGCGGCGTTTCATGGCGAGGTTCTGCGCGCGCTGGGTGAAGGCTCCGGCTATGGCCGCAACGTCAGCGGCGGCGGCCGACGCGTCGGCGTCGAGTTCGTCTCCGCCAATCCGACCGGACCGCTGCACGTCGGTCACGGCCGCGCCGCGGCGATCGGCGACTGCCTGAGCCGCCTGCTCGAGGCCAGCGGCTGGGCGGTGACGCGCGAGTTCTACTACAACGACGCCGGCGCGCAGATCGCCAATCTGGCGCTGTCGGTGCAGGCGCGCGTTCTCGGCATCGAGCCCGATGACGCGCGCTGGCCGACCGATGGCTATCGCGGCGACTACATCCGCGAACTGGCGCGACGCTATCAGGCCGGCGCGACGGTCATCGCCGACGGCCACGCCGTCACCGCGAGCGGCGATGCCGGCGATCTCGACGCCATCCGCCGCTTTGCCGTCGCCGCCCTGCGCCACGAGCAGGACCTCGACCTCAAGGCTTTCGGCGTGCACTTCGACGTGTACTTCCTGGAATCGTCGCTGTACACCGAAGACCGGGTCGAGCAGACCGTGCGCGAGCTGATCGCCCACGGCCACACCTACGAGGACGGCGGCGCACTGTGGCTGCGCAGCACCGACTTCGGCGACGACAAGGACCGCGTCATGCGCAAGTCCGACGGCAGCTACACCTATTTCGTGCCGGACGTCGCCTATCACCTGAGCAAGTGGCAGCGCGGTTACGCCCGCGCAATCACCGAGCTGGGTGCCGACCACCACGGATCGCTGATGCGGGTGAGAGCCGGCCTGCAGGCGCTGGAAGCCGGCATCCCGCCGGGCTATCCCGAATACGTCCTGCACCAGATGGTCACGGTGATGCGCGGCGGCGAGGAGGTCAAGCTCAGCAAGCGCGCCGGCGGCTACCTCACGTTGCGCGAGCTCATCGACGAAGCGGGCCGTGACGCGACGCGCTGGTTCCTCGCCGGGCGCAAGGCCGATTCGCAGCTGACCTTCGACATCGACCTCGCACGCGCGCAGAGCAACGACAATCCCGTCTATTACGTCCAGTACGCGCATGCGCGCGTCGCCAGCGTGCTGCGCCAGGCGGCGGAGCGCGGCATGGCGCACGACGCCGCGCGCGGCGCCGCGGTGCTCGCGCGGCTCGACAACGCACACGAGCAGGCCCTGCTGGTCGAGCTGTCGCGCTATCCTGAGGTCGTGGAAACCGCGGCGGCGCAGCTCGAACCGCACCTGGTCGCGCAGTACCTGACCGAGCTCGCTCACGCCTTCCACACCTGGTACAACGCGCAACAGTTTCTGGTCGAGGACGCCGACCTGCGCGACGCACGCCTGCTGCTGGCGCGCGCCGTGCAGCGGGTGCTGGCCAACGGTCTCGACCTGCTGGGCGTATCCGCCCCGGAGAGCATGTGATGGCAGCAAAACGCGGCAAGCAGGCCGTGCGCGGCGGCGGCGTTCCCGCCTGGGCGCTGTTCGGCATCGGCGTGGTGGTCGGCGCCGCGGCGATGGGCTACGCGGTCAAGCGCGACTGGGTGCCGAGCCTGCGCACCCACGAGTTGCCCATGCCCAACCCCGAAGCCAAGCCGGCCGGTCCCGGCGATTCCGGCATCGCCGATGGCGGCAGCGCCAAGGCCAAGCCCAACTTCGACTTCTACCAGGTGCTGCCGGAAAAAGAGGTCGTGATTCCCGACGCCGAACTGTCCGCCAAGGCCAAGGCCGAAGCGCTCGCGAAAGCACAGCAGGCGCCCGGCAGCGTGGCGCCCGCGAGCAGCGCGGCCGGGCGCTACCTGCTGCAGGTGGGGTCGTTCCCCAGTGCCGACCAGGCCGACGCGACCAAGGCCAAGCTGGCGCTGCAGGGCTTCGTCGCCAACGTGCAACCGGTCGTGATCAAGGGCGAAACCTGGTACCGCGTGCGACTGGGCCCGTACCGTGATGCCGGCACCCTGGAAAAGGTCAAGCAGCAGCTGACCGGCGCCGGCATTCCCGCCATCGCGCTGAAGGAAAAAAACTGATCCGCCGCAGCGGTTGAGCAGCGCCGTGCGGCAACGTCAGCGCATGGCGCCGGCCGCGCAACGCGACGGCCCTTCACGCGACTCGACACCTCACGCGCGGCTGGCGTAGCCCAGCACGCGCGCCGGCAGGAACAGCAGCGCTCGCAGCAGCGCGAACAGCGCCTCGAAGCCGATGCCCAGCAGCCGGAACGGCAGCGACAGCAGCCACACCAGCGGCGCCAGCACCAGGGCGAGCAGCGCGACCGGCCAGCACAGCACGAACAGGATGCACCAGCCGACAAACAGGATCAGGGCTTTCATGGTGGGGTCTCGTGGACGAGTCGGAACAATCTGCATCAAAGTTTATCGAGCGCGCGTTCGACCGATTCTCTGACGCGTTTCTTCTGGATTTGCGGATCTTCCTGCTGGATGTATTCGACTGCAGACAGATCATCGCCTCGTTTCCGATTCTGCCGTGGCTCAAGCGCTTCGATCAAAATCGCCTCAAGCGCGGGAATCATTGTCGCAGCGTCATAAGTCGCGGGCAAAACGCCTAGCGTCCCCGACTCCGAAACGGGAAGAAGGCCAAACCAAGAAAACCGATCCCATCGGGCAGCCATGCGGTCGCTCGTGTGCTCGAAAAGACGTCGTCCGAGTGGCCTGTCGGTGGTGCGACCGATATAGATCACCTCGCGTCCGTCGTATAGCAAGTAGATGCCGAGCTGCCTGTTGAAATCTACCGCCGTCGCGCCGATCTGCTGCATGCCAAGAAGTTTGGGGGTCGCGATCCATTCGATGGCATTGCGACGCCAGAACATCCCGAACGACGAGACGATGTCGTACTGCTCCTCCGTTTCGCCCGACGATGCCACGGTGGGCGTCAGCTTGCTCAATCGAGGACGTGGCGCCGATGATGTCCTCGGTTTCGCAAGAACAAATGTCCCCTTCCCCACCCGGATGTAGGGCGACTGCGAACCATCCCTCTTGATCGATACGCTGATCTGGGCATTCACAGTGGCCGCCGGGGTAGCGCCGAGACTCGTACGAAGCTTGTCGGCAATGATCCGCTCGGTGATTTCGTTGTAGTGAAGGGGCGTGGCAGATGTGCTCAGCACCTTGCTGATCGCCTGACGCCATGTCAGTTCGCTTGCCGTCACGACGCCCCCCAAATGACGCACAATCCGAATTGATGCGAGGCAAGGGTCAGCGACTGCCAGCCTGCGCCCGCTGTCTCCGCGCGGTCAAGCAGCGTGCTGCATGCAACGCCCTCAAGCAGCGGACCTGCGTTTGAGCCGGATCAGCGCCGAGATGTCGTCGTCGGCATGGCCGCGCGCCATCAATTCGGCGTAATCGGCCAGCGACTTCTCGATCACGCTGCGATCGGTGCCGGCGCGCTCGGCGATGCCGCGCACGATGGCCAGATCCTTGTGCAGCAGGCCGAGCTTGAAACCGACGGCGTACTCGCCGCGCAGCATGGTCGCGCCGCGCTTGTCGAGGAACCAGTTGCCGGCCGCGCCGGCGGCCAGCGTCGGCAACAGCTGCTCGGGCGCCAGCCCCAGCGCCTCGCCCAGCGCCAAGCCCTCGCACACGGCCTGCGCGATGCCGGCGACCAGCACCTGGTTGACCGCCTTGGTCGCCTGCCCGCTGCCGACCGCGCCCATGCGGGTGACGCGCGCGGCATAAGCCTCGAGCACCGGGCGCGCGTGCTCCAGCGCGGCGGCATCGCCGCCGACCATCACCGACAGCTTGCCGTTGCGCGCGCCCTCGACGCCGCCCGAGACCGGCGCGTCGAGGAACTGCGCGCCGACGGCCGTCAGCAGTGCGGCCGCCTGATGCGCGGTTTCCGGCGCCACGGTCGAGTGGTCGATGACGATCGCGCCGGGCCGCAGACCGGGTAGCAGCGCCTGCACGGTGGTCAGCACATCGCTGTCGGCAGTGACGCACAACGCGATCACGTCGCACTGTGCCGCCAGCGCCGCGGGCATGGGCGGTGCGCTCACGCCCAGTTCGGCGGCCAGCGCCTCGGCCTTGGCGTGGGTGCGATTGCCGACCGCGACCAGCAGGCCGCGTGCGTGCAGGTGGCGGGCCATGGGGAGGCCCATCGCGCCCAGGCCGATGAATCCGGTTTTCGGTGTACTCATAAATCTGCTCGATCCTTTGGTGGCGCCGGTCGTCCGGCGAACCGTCCCTGGTGCGTGGTACCGGCCCGGCCTTCCTGGCCGGGCGTTTGCCGGCGCGAGATGCGCTTCAACGCATCTCGCGTCACATCCCGGCTCACCCCATCGCGCCCAGGCCGATGAATCCGGTTTTCGGTGTACTCATAAATCTGCTCGATCCTTTGGTGGCGCCGGTCGTCCGGCGAACCGTCCCTGGTGCGTGGTACCGGCCCGACCCTCCCTGGTCGGGCGTTCGCGCCCAGGCCGATGACGGTCAGACGAGCCGCCGCAGCAGGCGCAGTCCGTGCCGCAGTGCGCGAGCGCCCCCGCGGCTGAATCCGCGCAGCGGGGTGGCGATCAGGCGCGCGGCGATGAAGCCCGCGACCAGCGCGCCGGCGGCGGCCAGCACGGGATGCGCGGCCAGCCGCGCTTGCAGCGGCGCGCCGGCCGGTGCGATGGCACGGCGCGCCTGCACCGCGCCAACACGCGCCACGTGCACCGCCGCGCGATCGCTGCGCAGACTCATGGTGCGCCGCGTTTGCCGGTCAGGCTCTGCAGCGTCGCCTGCACCTCGGCGCGCGTCGCCGGCAGGCTCAGCCAGCGCAGGCCGAGCCGCAACAGCGCGCGTGCGCCGAGCAGCGCCAGCAGCAGCGCCAGCGCCGTCAGCGCCAGCCCTGCACCCAACGACCCGGTGGCGTGCAGCAGCAACCAGGCCAGCAGGGTGACCAGTGTCAGCAACAGAAACAGCAGCAGCAGTACCGCTGTCAGCAATGCCCACGCCGCCAGCCGCACGCCGCGCCAGGCCAGCCGCAGCTCGGCACGTGCCAGCCGCGCCAGCGCGCCCAGCAGAGTGCCGGCCGCCGTGGCGGCGATCGCCAGATCGTCGAGCAGCCCGGCAGCGGGCGCGGGCGCATCGGTGGGTCCCGGCGATGCAGCGTCCGGGCGATCGTCCTGCGCGGCCATGCGTCAGCGCCGGCTGAGCCGGCCCAGCAGCCAGCCGGCGGCCACCGCGATCAATACCGCCTGGGTCGGCTTTTCGCGCACGTAACTGCGCGCCTGGTCCATCCAGTCGCCAGCGTGTTCGAGAGCCTGGTCGATCGCCTCGCGGCCTTTTTCCTTCGCGCGCGCGGCGCCGTCGGCAGCCTTGGCGGCGGCTTCGGCGGTGGCGTCGGTCGCGCGATGCAGGCCCTGCTCGATGCGCCCGGCGGCGGCATCCAGTGCTTCGCGCGCCTGTTTGACGGCGGCGGATTCGGCACGCTTGGCGCGTTCGGCCGTTTCGCGGAAGCCTTCGTCGCGCACGCTCGGCGCGGGACTCGTTTCGGGAATGATCTTGCTCATGATCGGTACTCCTGCGCCCGGTGGCCACGCGGCCACGAGCGCCTAGTGTGGACCTGCGCGCACACGCCTGCAGCGGCAGAGCGTGCGGCTCAGGCGCGCAGGGCCGGATTCATGCTGTAGGTGCCGGTCAGCACGGCCTCGGCCAGCACGTGGCCGCGCAACGCCGGCTCGACTTCGGCCCAGGTGAATCGGCCCGACAGGCCCAGGCTGGGCACGTCCAGCGCAAGCAGATGAAAGTGGTAGTGATGCAGCCGGGCGTCGTTCCACGGTGGGCAGGGGCCGTCGTAGCCGTAGTAGTCGCCGCTCATGTCGGGATCGCCGGCGAACCAGCCGGTGTAGTCGTTGAGGCCCTGGCGGCTGCCTGCAGGTCCGGGCGGATTGCGCTTGCCGCGCGGGGCAATTCCGTCGCTGGCGCTGCCGGCGGCGATCTCGCGCAGATCCGCGGCGATGTCGATCAGCAGCCAGTGCACGAACGCCACCCGCGGCAGATCGGCAGGCACCACGCGGCCGGGCTGGTTGACGTCGTCGCCGCGGCTGGGGACGTCGTCATCGATGCAGGTCAGCACGAAGCTGCGCGTGCCGGGCGGCACGCCATCCCAGACCAGCTGCGGATTGCGATTGGGCGCGAACGCAAACGGGCCGTCCGTGCCGGGCTGACCGAAGGCGAATTCGGCCGGGATGGCCTGATCGGGTGCGAAGCTGCGGCTGCGGAGCTGCATGGCGTAATCCTTGGGCGGCGTCGATCCTTGCAGCGTGGGGCTGCGGCGCCGCGAATCAAGCGCTGCCTGCGTTCGCCGGCGATCGCAACTCGGCCAGCGCGGCCGCGAGCGGTCCGCGGTAGTGATCGAGATGGCCGCTCGGGAAGCGCGTCGGCAAGCCCAGTACGCGCCCGGCGGCCATCGTCTGCGGCCCGTCCTCGAGGCGCTCGCAGCCCAGCCACTGTGCCAGCGCGGCGCGACTGCCGGCATCGCCACCGAGCAGCGCATCCATGTCCACCGCATGCGTCGGCAGCACACGCGCGGCGAAGTCGAGCTGGCTCTGCGCGGCGTGCAGCCAGCGCGCCAGCCGCTGCGGATCGTCGTCGACATAACCGCGGCGATAGCCGAACGCCAGCCAGTCCAGCAGGCAGGCGCCCGGGTCGCGTGCGGCGATCAGCAGGCGCACGCCGGGCAGCACGCGCTTGAGCACCGGCAACACGCGCGCATCGAGATGCGGCAGCCAGTCGACCACGCGCGTGTCGGCGAGGGTGCCCAGGCGCTCATGGCCGCGCGCATAGCGTCGTGCCAGCACATCGAGTTCGCCGCCCGCGAGCGGGCCGAGCAGGCGCGGATCGGCGGCATCCGCAAGAAAGTCGCTGCCGCCATCCAGATGATCGCGGCGCAGGCGCAGCTGCGGCTGATCCGCCAGCAGTGCCGCGAGCCGGTCGGCACCGGCACCGGGCAGGCCGACCAGCAGCACCGGGGGCGGATGGCGCGGACGGGCCGAATCCGGCAGCGCCGCCAGCGCCAGCAGCGTGTCGGCATACGCCGCGAGATCCGGCAGTACCGGCAGCGGACCGGCATCGATGCGCTGCTGCTCGCGAAACGCCAGCAGCGCCTCGGCGTGGCGACCGGCGCCGTCATGGGCCAGGCCCAGCAGATGGAACCGCTGTCGTGTCTGGCGGTCGGTGAGGCGCTCGCGATCGAGCACGGCCAGGCGGTCACGGGCGAGGTTGTACGCGCCGGCCCGCAGCGCCGCGCGCGCGCGCAGCAGGGTCAGCGGCGTCCAGCGCCCGCGCGCGGCGGCGTGCTCGGCCTCGCTGTCGGCGGCATCGAAATCGCCGCTGCGCTCCAGCGCCAGCGCCAGGTCGCCGCGCAGCGAGCCGCTCCCGGGGTCGCGGGCGACGCCTTCGCGCCACAGCGCCAGTGCCTCCGCGACCTGGCCGCGCCCCTGCAGCAACTCGGCCAGCAGGGAGCGCGCGGCATGCGCGTCGGGATGGGCCGCCACGAACGCGGTCAATCCGTCGCAAGCCGGCTCGGGAAACCCCTGCGCGTTGAAGCTGCGCGCGCGCCCCAGCGCGGCACGCTCGGCGGACGGGTCGCGCGCCAGGGCGCGCTCGTACCAGGTTCGCGCTTCGGCCGCCGCGGCGCGCGCCAGCGCCACGTCACCGCGCCCCGCCAGCGCCGTCGTCGCGAACTGCGGATGTTCGAGCAGGGCATCGAAGGCTTGCGTCGCGGCCTCGTAGCGCCGACGCAGCAACTCGGTTTCACCCAGCAGCAGGCGCGCATAGGCGTAATCCGGCTGACGCGCCAGCGCATTCTCGAACGCGCGCACGGCAAAGTCGTAATGCCCCTGCGCCAGCAGGGTCAGGCCCAGGCTGACCTGCGCGGTCGGCTCGTCGGGCAGCAGTTCGATCGCCGCGCCGAAACAGCGCCCGGCAGCCGCCAGATCGCCCTTCAGCGCCAGCACCTGGCCCAGACCCAGCAGCGCGTGCGGATCGTCGCCGTCGGCGCGCAGCGCGGTGCGATAGCCGCTTTCGGCGGCGGCCAGATCGCCCGCACCCAGCGCCAGCGCGGCCAGTCCCGCATGCGCGCCAGCGAGGTTAGGATCGAGTGCGCGCGCCTGCTCGAACGCGGCGCGCGCCTGCACGGTGTCGCCGCTGGCCAGCGCGGCGCGACCACGGGTCAGCTGCGCGCCGGGCGCCTGCGGCGCCAGTGCCGCGGCCGCCGTGGCCTCGACCAGCGCCGCCGCCGCATCGCCGCCACGCAACAGGGCCAGCGCGTACAGATGTCGTGCTTCGACATCCTGCGGCGCCGACTGCGCCCATGCGCGCGCGCGCGCCGTGGCCTCTTCGAGGTGACCGTTGCGTTCCAGTTCGAGGATTTCGTCGCGCATGCCGTGCTCCGGGTCAGCCGGCGATTATGCCAGCGCGGCCATGTGCCTCAGGGTGCCAGGCGATCGAGACGGGCACTGATGTAGTCCTCGGCGAAACTGTGCAGGCGCCAGCCGGCGAGGAACCCGCAATGACCGCCATGCTCGGCGATATCCAGCTCGACACCGGCCGGCAGGCGCAGGGTCTCGAAGTCGCTCACCGGGATCACCGGATCATCGCGCGCGGTGAGGAGGGTCGCCGGCACCTGCAGACCGGCAAGGCGATCCCCGGCGATCGAATAGCCGTCGAGGTAGTTCTCCAGCGTGCCGTAGTCGGTGTGCTTCTCGACCATGCTGCGGGTCAGGCCGCTCATGTTCTGGCGCAGCTCGCCGGGCTCGAAATAACGGCGATCGGGAAACGCCGCCTGCTTGCGTCTGAGTGAATCACGCCACTTGAGCATGAAATAGGCGTGGTAGATCCACAGCGCGCGCTCGATCTGCGCCAGACCGTTGCGCGGACTGATCACCGGACACACGGCCAGCGCGTAGTCGAGCGGGATGCCCGCCGCGGGCGCGCGCAGGGCAACGCGCAACGCGAAATTGCCGCCCAGTGAGTAGCCGACCACGGCCAGCCGGGGCGCCGGATGGGCGCGCGCGGCGGCGCCGACCGCGGCCACCACCTCGTCGATGCGGCAGGAATGGAACAGGCCGGGGTTGAGGTGATGGGTGGCGCCGTGATCGCGGAAGTTGAGGCGGAAGATGTCCCATCCTTCCGACAGCAGTCGCGCACCGGTGGCCAGCACGTAGTTGGACTGCGCGCTGCCCTCCCAGCCGTGCAACAGCACGACCATGCCGCGTGCCTGCGGGCGCACGCGCTGCGCCGTGTGATAGCCCGCCAGGCGCGCGGCGCCGACGTCGAGGATCTCGACCACCGCGTGCGTCTCCAGCGCGATTGCCCGGCGCTGGGTCAGCCATCGCCGCAGCGGGCTGGAGCCCAGCAACGATTGCAGGTGGCGATTGCGCAGCCAGCGCGGCGGTTTGAAGTCAACGGCGCGCGGCAAGTTCATGGATGCTGATCCAGATGCATCGCGATGGCGTCGCGGGCGGCCTCGGCCAGACGCCGGCGACCATCACCGCTGGCGACGACCGGCGCCAGGAAGGTCACCTCGGCCTGCACTCCCGACTCTCCCAGCAAGCGCATGAAATTGCCGAGAAAGCTCTCGCCGGGCAGAAACGTCGCGGCCTCCCAGAGCGCACCCTTGCAACGATAGGCCAGCGCCACCGGTTGCACCGGCACCGCGGCGTCCAGTGCCGCCTGGAAGATGCGCGCATGAAAGGTGCGCACGCGATAGACACCGCTGACGTGATCGATGCCGCCTTCGGGAAACACCGCCACCGCGCGACCCTGGCGCAACCGCTCGACCATCACGGCCATCACCGCGCCCAGCGAGTGCGTGCTGCCGCGCCGGTGGAAGAGCGTGCCGGCACGCGCCGCCAGCCAGCCGACCAGCGGCCAGTCGGCGATCTCGGCCTTGGCCACGAAACAGGCCGCGCGCTGCGTATGCAGCAGTTCGATGTCCAGCCACGAAACATGGTTGGCGACGAACAGCACCGGGTCGGCCAGCGGCATACCCACGCAGCGCACGCGCATGCCGAAGATGCGCAGCAGGCGGCCCGACCACCAGCGCACCACGCGGTGCGCCCGCGGCTCATGGCCCGCGTCCGCCGCGCTGTGCGCCGGCAACAACGCCACCACGACCGCCAGCAGCGGCGCGATCAGGATATGCAGCAGCAGCAACGGCACCCGCACGAGATAGCGCAGCGGACGGCGATGATCGCGCACGGGGGCTGGGGCGGCAGGGCTTGCATGCATGGCTAACGCAACTTTAACAGCAGGGCGCGATGCAGCCGTGGCTACCCGGTCGCGTGGGTGCCTCGCGTTCAGCGGCCTGCGGACGGCTGGCCGCCGCGGGAGTCCTCACGCCTTCACGGGCAATCCGCGCAGCGGCTTGACCGTGCGCAGCACGAAGCTCGAGTTGACGTCGGCCACGCCGGCGTCGTTGAGCAGGCGGTCGAGCAGGAAGCGCGAGAAGTGCTCGAGGTCGGCGACCACCACGTGCAGCAGGTAGTCCATGTCGCCGGTCAGCGCGTGGCAGGCGATCACCTCGTCCCAATCGGCGACCTGGCGCGCGAAACGCTCGACGCTGTCGCGGTCGTGCCGGGCCAGCTGCACGCGTACGAAGGCGGTGAGGTCGAGACCCAGCGCCGCGGCGTCGAGTTCGGCGCGATAACCCGCGATCACGCCGGCCTGCTCCAGCCGCTGCACCCGACGCAGGCAGGCCGAGGGCGACCGCTGCACGCGGGCCGCCAGCTCGGCATTGCTGATGCGCCCCTCGGCCTGCAGCACGGTGAGCAGGCGGCGGTCGGTGCGATCCAGCGTGGTCATGGTCATCTATTGCGCTACTCGGTCGGATTCCGACGCATTATTGCGCCTTCACGGCATTTATCCACAACCAAGGTGCCCACTTGCAACCGGATCGCGCTAGGATCGAAGCATCAAGCCACGCGCCAGCCCGGCCGCGAGGAGGCGATCCCATGAATGCTGCCCACCCCCCGCGGCGCGTCGAAAACATCGCCACCGACCGCGGCGTGATCCCGATGTACGCCACCGGCGTGGTCGAGCAGCCGTGGTCCGCGTACAGCGCC
>JAGWPB010000067.1 GCA_028870665.1 Lysobacteraceae bacterium | reverse complement strand
AGGATGTCGCCCTGGCCGTGCTGGCCGCGCTCGACCGCCCGCAGAGCGCCGGGCAGGTGATCCCGCTGGGCGGCGGCGAGCGCCTCACCGCCGCGGCGATGTTCGCGCGCGTGCGCGCCGCGCTGCCGGTCGCCACGTTGCCGTTGCCGCTGCCGCGCGCGGCCTTGCGCACGGCAGCGCGGTTGCTGCCGCGCCTGCGCGGCCCACTGGGGCGACTGGACCAGGATCTGGTTGCGGACAATGCCGCGGCCGAACGATTGCTGGGGCTGGCACCCCGCGCGTTCACGCCCGGGACGCCGGGCTGAAGACCCGCCGGCAGCGCCCGGCCGTCTCCTTGCCTCCACCCCGCAACCCGGCCATGCTGGCCGCCGTCACGCGGGGGCGTGACGGTGTCGGTCCCTCAACGAGACAAGGGGAGAACAGTCATGGGAACACCTGCATTCGGCGCCATGATGGGGCTGGGTTTCGGATTCATTCTGGTCGGTCTGCTGGTCGCGATTCTCGGCGGCGCGCTGATCCTGATGCTGGCGGTCAAGCTGGTGGAGAAGTCCACCCCGAGCTTCGGCAAGGCCATCGTCACCGTGCTGGCGATCTTCGGCGCGCTGATCGTGGTCAATATCGTGCTGGGGCTGCTGTTCGGCGCGCTGGGCTTGATGACGTTCGGCGCCTTCGGCATCGCGCGGCTGCTGATCCTGGTCGCCGATTTTCTGGTTACTGCCTGGGTCATCCAGAAACTGATCGGCGTCAGCATGGGTTACGGCCGCGCCTGTCTGGTGACCCTGGTCGAGTACGCGATCGGACTGGTGATCGGCGTGGTCTTTATGCTGGTCGGCGGACTGATCTTCGGCGGCGCGATGATGCACCTGATGCACTGATGCGGAACCGGCACGCCCGACACGGCGTGCCGGCCGCCCTGGACGGTCAGTAGGCGATGCGCACGCGCTGCATCAGCTTGCCCATCAGCCACGCCGGCCCGATCAGCAGGTAGGCCAGGTCGGTCAGGAATGACGGCCGGCGGCCTTCGATCTGATGACCGACGAACTGGCCGATCCAGGCGGCGACGAACAGCGCGCCGGCCAGCTCCAGCAGGTGCTGCGGCCCGAGCGCGACCGAGGCCCGATGCGCGATGAAGCCGAAAACCACGAACAGCGCCAGCATCGCCAGCCCCAGCGGCCGCGACAGGCGCCAGTAGAACACCCAGGCCAGAAACATCGCCAGACCGGCCCAGAGACCGGGCTTGGCGAACGCCGCCGGCACCGGGATCGCCCACAGCGCGGCGATCACGCACCACAGGATCACCGGCACGCAGAGCCAGTGGATGCCGCGATTGATCGGGTTCTGGTGATCGCGGCTGTAGCCGTCGAACCACTGGTGCACGTCGCGCATGGGGCCGGCTCCGGTTGGTCGATGCGGGCACTCTAGGCCGCGCGAGCGCCATCGCCACGCGGCGCTGCAGCAGGGTCATCAAGCCGTATCGGGCCAAGCGTCGTCATGCCGCGTACTGCTCGTCTGTCACCCTGGGCAGCGCGAGGGATCCGCGCTACGCAGCCTCCGGCGCTGCACGCTCCTCGCCACGCCGCCCCGGGCCAGATCCTTCGGCCTGCGGCCTCAGCGAAGAGATAAGGATGACAACAAAAAGCGGCAGAAAAAACGACGACAACAAACAGCAGCAAAAGGCGACAACAGGAAGTTGTCACCCAGAGCACAGCGAAGGGTCTGTCCAGCGAAGGGTGAGGGGGCGCTCGCGCGCCCACGAACGCCGCGCCCGGGATGGCGTGACCGGGGCGCGACGCATGGATGCATGGTGCCAAGGGCCTGCTCATCCGGCGTCCGTCCAGCGAAGGGGCGACGGCGAAGACAACAAGGCAAGTCGCTGCCGGCCGAAAAACGCGCGGCACCGATGTCAGTCGATGACGATGCCCGCCAGCTTCTGCAGCGCCTCGGCGTACTTGGCGGCGGTGCCGTCGATGACCTCGCGCGGCAGCGACGGACCGGGCGGCTGCTTGTTCCAGCCGATCCGTTCCAGGTAGTCGCGCACGAACTGCTTGTCGTAGCTGGGCGGGCTGCTGCCGACGCGCCAGGTGTCGGCGGGCCAGAAGCGCGAGGAGTCGGGCGTCAGCATCTCGTCCATCACGTGCAGGCGGCCGGCGGCATCGGTGCCGAACTCGAACTTGGTGTCGGCGATCAGGATGCCGCGCGCGGCGGCGTAGGCCGCGGCATGGCGGTAGATCGCCAGCGTGGCGGCGCGCACCTGCTCGGCGAGCTCGGCGCCGACCTCCGCCACCATCCGGTCGAAACCGATGTTCTCGTCGTGGCTGCCAAGCGCGGCCTTGGTGGACGGCGTGAAGATCGGTTCCGGCAGCTGCTCGGCCTGGCGCAGGCCGGCGGGCAGGCGGATGCCGCTGACGCGGCCGGTGGCCTGGTAGTCCTTCCAGCCGGAGCCGATCAGGTAGCCGCGCGCGATCGCCTCGACCGGCACCGGCTTGAGGCGCTTGGCCACCACCGCGCGCCTGCGGTAGAGCGCCAGGTCGGTGCCCGCGGGCAGCACCTCGGCGACCGCCGCGCCGGTGAGGTGATTGGGCATCAGCCGCGCGGTCTCGGCGAACCAGAAGTTGGAAATCTGGCACAGCATCTCGCCCTTGCCGGGGATCGGGTCGGGCAGCACGACGTCGAACGCCGACAGGCGATCAGTGGCGACGATGAGCAGCCGCTCGCCGGGCAGCGCGTAGACGTCGCGCACCTTGCCGCGATGGATCAGGTCGAGACCGGGCAGGTCGGAGCGGACAAGGCAGGTGGGCACGACGGACTCCGCGACATCGGGACTGCGCATTCTAGACGCGCGCCGCCGCGGCACGGACGCCGCGCGCGGAACGGCGCGGGTAGAATCGCCGTTCCCCTTGCGCGCGATCGTCCGCCGATGCGTGTCCTGCCGTTCCCGGTTCTGCTGGTCCTGCTGGTCCTGGCCGCCCCGCTGCGGGCGGCCCCGCCCGTCGCTGCACCGATGGCGCCGCCCGCCCGCCTGGGTCTGTGCGCGGCCTGCCACGGCAGCAACGGCATCGCCACTCTGCCCGGCGTGCCCAATCTGGCCGGCCAGCGCCTCGACTACCTGCGCCAGGCGCTGGCCGACTACCGCAGCGGCCGCCGCGACGTGGCGCCGATGCGCGCCGCGACCGGGCCGCTGAGCACCCGCGAGCTCGACCAGCTGGCGGCGTGGTACGCCAGCCGTCCGCCCTGCGCACCCGCCGCGAAGCGATGATCGGCGCCGGTGTCCTGTTCGGCGCGCTGGCCGGACTGCTGCTGATCCACGGCTGGCCCGGGCTGCTGCTGGGTGCCGCCTTCGGCTGGCTGTTCGACCAGGCGCGCGCGCGCGCTGCCGCCAGCACGGCGGCGCCCGCCTATGGCTTCGTCGAGCCGCTGTTCGCCGTGCTCGGCGCCGTGGCCAAGGCCGACGGCCGCGTGTCGGAGGCCGAGATCGCGGTCGCCGAACGGCTGATGACGCGCATGAGCCTGAACGATGCCCTGCGCCGGCGCGCGATCGCGCGCTTCAACGCCGGCAAGCAGGCGGACTTCGATCTCGCGCTGGCGATCGGCGACCTCAAGCAGTGGTGCGGCGGCCGCCGCCATCTGGCCTACCCGCTGCTGGACGTGGTCGCCGATACCGTGCTGGCCGAGGGCGCGCCGTCGCCGGCCAAGTTCCGCATCCTGCGGCAGCTGGCGTGGGCGCTGCACTTCAGCGATTTCGAGATCGCCATGCTGCTGGCGGCCAAGGGGTATGTCTGGGGCACCGGCGGCAGCGGCCCGCGCCAGCGCGCCGACGACGGCCAGACGCCGCACCGTGCGCCGCAGGGTCGCGATCCCTACGCCGTGCTCGGCGTGCCGCGCGACGCCGACGCCGCGACCGTCAAGCGCGCCTACCGCAAGCTGATCTCCGAGCACCATCCCGATCGCCTCGGCGGTCTGCCCGAGGATCTGCGGCGCCGCGCCGAGGAGCGCGCGCGGGACATCAACGCGGCCTACGAGCGCATCCAGGCCGAGCGCGGCTTCCGCTGAGCGCTCCGTTTGCAAGACCGGGCATCCGGCCGCGGCTTGCAGACGGACGGGCGCGGCCAGGTCACGCCACCGTGGCCGCGACAAGCACCTGCGCGCCCGTCGCGGCGGCACCTTGACCGCCGCGCATCCCGCTTCACCGCAAAGCCCGGCCTGCGCCATCCCCGGCTGCGGCGCGCAGCGGGCTGCGGCGGTGTCACGGCTGACGCCGCCGCACCCTCGTGCCGAAGCGCATTTTCAAGCCGCCGTGACCGCGGTGGCGCGCGTCGCTAGCCCAGGCTGGCCATGAACACGGCGCACAGCCGCTGCATGCCGGCCTGGTCGTCGGCGTCGAAGCGCGCCCGCTCGGGGCTGTCGACGTCCCACACGCCGAGCAGCGTGCCGTCGGCGTGCAGCAGCGGCACCACGATCTCGGAGCGCGAATCGCCGTCGCAGGCGATGTGGCCGGGAAAGGCACCGACATCGGCGACCCGCTGGGTCGTGCGGGTCACCGCCGCGGTGCCGCAGACGCCGCGGCCCAGCGCGATGCGGATGCAGGCCGGCTTGCCCTGGAACGGTCCCACCACCAGTTCGCGGCCGTCGAAGAAATAGAACCCGCACCAGTTGATCGCGGGCAGGTGCTGCCAGGCCAGCGCGGCGAAATTGGCGGCATTGGCGATGCGGTCGCGCTCGCCGGCCAGCAGGTGTTCGGCCTGCCGCGTCAGTTCGGCATAGAGTTCGGGCTTGCTGGCGGCGGCGATGCGGGCGGTCTGGAACATGGCGCTGCTCGGAAGGCGGGCGCCTATGATCGCGCTTCGAGCCATCGGAAGACCACTTGCATGAGCGCAGCGGGCGTGTTCATCGCCGGCACCGACACCGGCATCGGCAAGACCCACGTCAGCGTCGCCCTGCTGCACGCCCTGCGCGCGGCGGGGTGGCGCGCGGTCGGCATGAAGCCGGTCGCCAGCGGCTGCGAGCACACGCCGGCAGGACCGCGCAACGCCGACGCGCTGGCGCTGCAGTCGGCGAGCTCGGGATCGCCCGCCTACGCCGACGTCAATCCGTTCGCCTTCATGGAGCCGGTGTCGCCGCACCTGGCCGCCGCGGCCGAAGGTCGGCGCGTGCAGCTGGCGCCGATTCGCGCGGCGCATGCACGGCTGGCGGCGCAGGCCGACCTTCTGGTGGTCGAGGGCGTCGGCGGCTGGCTGGCGCCGCTGGCCGACGACCTGCCCGCCAGCGTGCTGCCGCAGGCGCTGGGCCTGCCGGTGATCCTGGTGGTCGGGCTGCGCCTGGGCTGCCTCAATCACGCGCTGCTGTCGGCACGGGCGATCGTCGCCGACGGCGCGCGCCTGCTGGGCTGGATCGCCAATCCGGTCGAGCCGGCGATGGCGCTGGCCGCGGAAAACCGCGCCACCCTGGGCGCGCTGCTGCCGGCACCGTGCCTGGGCGTGCTGGCGCGCGATCCCGATCCGTCCACGCAGGTCGCCGCCCTGGCGGCGGCGGTCGCGGCGCTGCGCGTACACTCGCCCTCTCCGCGCCGGGACCCCGCCATGCCGACGATGATCTACCTGCTGCACATCGATGATTTCGCCGCCGCCCGCGGCGCCGATCCCGACCTCGGCTTCAGCGGCGCCAGCCCGGCGGCGCTCGCGACGGCGCTGACCGACGCCTTGCGCACGCCGGCGCTGTTCGAGCGCTGGCGCGCACGCCAGGACGACCCCGACGCGGTGCCGGCGGAACTGGGCGCCACCGACGCCGACGCCAGCGTGCGCGCCACGCAGCAGGATCTGCATGTCGAGGTCGAGGTGCGCACGCGGCTGCCGCATGCCCTGCTCAAGCAGCGCCTGGACTGGCTGATCGGCGCCCACTGGACCTTGCGCGACGTGCGCGCGGGCTGAGCGCATGAGCGCGCACGGCGCCCCCTGCCCGCTGTGCGCCGCGCCGTCGATGCTGTTCGGCAGCGCGCTGGCGCTGGGCCGCCATCCCGCGCAATACCGGCGCTGCGACGCCTGCGGCTACCTCTTCGTCGAGCGCCCGTACTGGCTGGCCGAGGCCTATGCCGACAGCGCGATCGCCGCGCTCGACAGCGGCATCGCCCACCGCAACCTGTGGCTGGCCGACGCCGTGAGCGGCCTGCTGGCGCTGCGCTATCCGCAGACCGGCCGCTGTCTCGACCACGGCGGCGGCAGCGGCCTGTTCGTGCGCCTGCTGCGCGACCGCGGCTACGATTTCCGCTGGCGCGACCGCTACTGCGACAATCTGTTCGCGCGCGGCTTCGAGGCCGTCGAGGGCGACCGCTACGACGTGGTGACCTGCTTCGAGGTGGTCGAACATCTCGAGGATCCGCTGGCCACCTTCCGCGAGCTGGCCGCGCTGGCGCCGGTGCTGGTGTTTTCCACCGAGCTGCTGCCGGAGCCCGCGCCGGCGCTGGACGCCTGGCCCTACTACGCGCCGGACTGCGGCCAGCACATTGGCTTTTTCAGCCGCGCCGCGCTGGAAGGCGTGGCGCACGCGCTGGGCCGGCGCCTGGCCAGCGACGGCCGCATGCTGCACGTGATCGCCGCCGATCCGCCGCCGGATCGCCTGCTGCGCCTGCTCGCCCGGCGGCGCTGGGCGCGCCTGGCGCAACGGTTGCGGCGACGCCGGCCGCTGACCTTCACCGACGCCGCCGCGCTGGCGCAGGCACTGGCCGCGAAGCGGCTGGCTCGCGGCCGCTGATCGCGGCCCTTCTCCCGCCGCGCGCAAACCGCGACAATGACCGGTCCAATTCGGCCGCGCCGCGCTGTGCCGGCACGGCCTCTCGTCTCCTGCCGATCCGGCCGTTGCATCATCGGCAAGGTCGGATCGACAGGCAGCCCAGGGATGGGCTGCTCGCGCACCGCGCATGTCGCGGTGCGGCGCGTCCCGGGTCCGGACCTGCGCCGGACCCGAGGCCGCGAATGGGCGGACAGGATGTTCGACGATTCGCAATCCGGTCACTAGGAGGATCCATGACTGCACCCACGCTCACCCCGCCCGCCGGCGGCGCCCGCATCACGCTGGATCACGGCCGCCTGACGGTGCCGGACAACCCGATCATTCCCTTCATCGAAGGCGACGGCACCGGCGCCGACATCTGGCGTGCCAGCGTGCGCGTGCTCGACGCCGCGGTGGCCAAGGCTTACGGCGGCCGGCGCCGGATCCACTGGCTGGAGGTCTACGCCGGCGAGAAGAGCTTCCAGCAGTTCGGCGACTGGCTGCCGGACGCGACCGTGCAGGCCTGCCGCGATTACCGGGTGAGCATCAAGGGTCCGCTGACCACGCCGGTCGGCGGCGGCATCCGCTCACTCAACGTCGCGCTGCGGCAGATGCTCGATCTCTACGTCTGCCTGCGCCCGGTGCGCTGGTTCAAGGGCGTACCCAGCCCGGTCAAGGATCCGGGCAAGGTCGACATGGTGATCCTGCGCGAGAACACCGAGGACATCTATGCCGGCATCGAGTGGGCCGGCGGCAGCGACGAGGCCGCCCAGTTGCTGGCCTTCCTCGAGCGCACCTTCCCCAAGGCCTTCGACAAGATCCGTTTCGGCAGCCAGGCCAAGGTCGACGGCTGGCAGAAGCAGCTCGAGGCGACCGGCGCGCCGCATCGCCAGCTCGGCGTCGACGTCGGCCTCGGCCTCAAGCCGGTCAGCCGGCTGGGCACCGAGCGCCTGGTGCACAGCGCCATCGGCTACGCGATCAAGAACGGCCGCAAGTCGGTGACCCTGGTGCACAAGGGCAACATCATGAAGTTCACCGAGGGCGGCTTCCGCGACTGGGGCTACCAGGTGGCGCGCGACTTCTACGGCGCGGTCGAACTCGACGGCGGCCCCTGGCACGTGATCCCCGAGGGCAGGCCCGGCGCCGGCCTGATCATCAAGGACGTGATCGCCGACGCCTTCCTGCAGCAGATCCTGCTGCGCCCGGCCGAGTACGACGTGGTCGCCACGCTCAACCTCAACGGCGACTACCTCAGCGATGCGCTGGCTGCGCAGGTCGGCGGCATCGGCATCGCGCCCGGCGGCAACATCAACTATGTCACCGGCCACGCCGTCTTCGAGGCCACCCACGGCACCGCGCCGAAGTACGCCGGACTGGACAAGGTCAACCCCGGTTCGGTGATCCTGTCCGGCGAGATGATGCTGCGCTACATGGGCTGGAACGAGGCCGCCGACGCGATCGTCGCGGCGATGGACAAGGCGATCGCCGGCAAGCACGTCACCTACGATTTCGCGCGCCTGATGGACGGCGCCACCGAGGTCAAGTGCTCGCAGTTCGGCGACCGCCTGATCGCGGCGATGTAGGGCGGTTCCCGTGTCCGGCGGCGCGGGCCGGACCCGCGTCGCCGCCACCTGCTCGCGGGCTGCGCATCCGGATGTGCACCCGCCATGACGAGGCGTTATGCAGAAGACGGCGATCCTGATCGACGGCGCGTTTTATCTGGCGCGCTACCGCAAGGTGTACGGCGAACGCGACGCCGGCGACCCGCGCGCGGTCGCGCGCACCGCCTTCGGCATGGCGCTGGAGCACCTCAGGGCGCTGGAGCGCCCGCGCGATGCGCTCTACCGCATCTTCTTCTACGACTGTCCGCCGCTGGACAAGCGCTTCGAGCGGCCGGTCAGCGGCGACAGCGTCGATTTCGGCCGCAGCGCGTCGGCCGAGTTCCGCCGCGAGCTGCACAACGAGCTGCGCCGCCAGCGCAAGGTCGCGCTGCGGCTGGGCCAGCTGAGCGAGCGCGGCGAGTGGGTGCTGAAGCGCCACGCGCTGCAGGAACTGCGCGCCGGCACGCTGCGCTGGGAGCAGCTGCGCGACGACCACTTCGAGCTCGACATGCGCCAGACCCAGGTCGACATGAAGGTCGGCCTCGACATCGCCAGCCTGGCGTTCAAGCGGCTGGTCGACCAGATCGTGCTGGTGGCCGGCGACACCGACTTCGTGCCGGCGGCCAAGCTGGCGCGCCGCGAGGGCATCGACGTGATCGTCGACCCGATGTGGCAGGGCATCGCGCCGGCGCTGCACGAGCACATCGACGGCCTGCAGTCGGTGTGCCCGCGCCCCAACCACGGCCCGCGCGGCGGTACAGTGGAGCCGCCCGCGGCCGAGTAGCCGCGCCCGCCCCGCGAGGAGTCCCGATGCGCTGTCTGCCACCGCTCGTGATCGCCATCAGCCTGCTGCTCGCCGCCTGCGGCGGCCAGCCCGGCGGCGCGCCCGCCACGACCGCCACCGCACCCGGCGCCGCCCGGCTGGCCGCCGCGGCCAACCGGCAGAAGCCGCCGCTGACTTTCAGCCAGCGCCTCGACGCCGCGATCGCCGGCGACTGGCGCGCGCCGGCCGACAAGGCCCGCGACGTGTACCGCCATCCGCGCGAGACGCTGACCTTCTTCGGCCTCGAGCCCGGCATGCGCGTGATCGAGATCACTCCCGGTGCCGGCTGGTATGCCGACATCCTCGCCCCGCTGCTGCGCGGCGACGGCAGCTACGCCGCCGCCCTGGTCAATCCGATCGACTCCAGTTACGCCGCGCGGCAGGCGGCGTCGCTGCGCGCCCACTTCGCCGCGCATCCGCAGCAGTTCGCCGATGCGCAGATCATCTATTTCGACCCGAAGACGCCCAACCTCGGCACGCCCGATTCCGCCGACCTGGTGCTGACCTTCCGCAACGTCCACAACTGGGCCGAGGCCGGCACCGCCGAGGCCATGTTCAAGGCGTTCCATCGCGTGCTCGCGCCGGGCGGCGTGCTGGGCGTGGTCGATCACCGCGCCGCGCCCGGCAAGACGCTCGCGCAGGTGATCGACACCGGCTACCTGCCGCAGGACTACGTGATCAGGCTGGCCGAGGACGCCGGTTTCAAGCTGGTCGCGACCAGCGAGATCAACGCCAACCCCAAGGACACCAGGAACTACCCCAAGGGCGTGTGGACGCTGCCGCCGACGCTGGCGCTGGGCGACACCGATCGCCACAAGTACCTGGCGATCGGCGAAAGCGATCGCATGACGCTGAAGTTCATCAAGCCGCCGTCAAGGCCAGCCTCCGCCGCCAGCGCGCACTGAGCCGCATCGCGAAGCGCCGATGCTGCTCGCGCTCAACAAGCCCTGGGGCGTGCTCTGCCAGTTCACCGATCGCGACGGACGCCGCACGCTGGCCGAGTTCGTCCACCAAGCGGGCGTCGATCCCGCCGGTCGACTCGACTTCGACAGCGAAGGGCGAGACGCCGCGTCTGGCGCATGCGGTGAAGCGCATGCGCCGCGGCGTCGAGCGCCCGCGCAGGGAGGCGCGGGCGGGCGCCACGCACCAGGGACGGGTCCGTGGCGGCGCGTCTATCCCGCCGGTCGACTCGACTTCGACAGCGAAGGCCTCCTCCTCCTCACCGACGACGGCGCGCTGGCACGGCGCATCGCCGACCCGCGTTTCCATCTGCCCAAGACCTATGTCGTGCAGGTCGAGCGCGAGCCCGCGGCGGCGGCGCTGGAGGCGCTGCGCCGGGGCGTGCTCCTGGGCGACGGCCCGACGCGGCCGGCCGAGGTGCGCCGGATCGAGCCGCCGGGGTGGCGGTGGCCGCGCGATCCGCCGGTGCGCCGGCGCAAGACCGTGCCCGACAGCTGGCTGGAACTGACGATCCGCGAAGGCCGCAACCGCCAGGTGCGGCGCATGACCGCCGCGGTCGGCCATCCGACCCTGCGCCTGATCCGCGTCGCCATCGGGCCATGGGCGCTGGACGGCCTCGCGCCGGGCGCGACGCGGCAGCTGGAGGCGGGGCTGCTCCCGGCGTGATCGGCCGCACCGCCGGAGCGCACGGCGACCCCGCGATGCTCGTCGACGGCGCCGCGCTGTCGCGGTGCTCAGGACGCCGAGGCAGGCGCCGGCTTCAGCCCGAACACCGCGCGCGCATTGGCCGAACTCTGTGCCGCCGTCGCCTCGACCGGCTCGCCGCGATCCCGCGCGACCTCGGCGGCGATGTGCGCGAGATGCATCGGCTCGTTGCGGCGGTGCGCCGGCGGCGGACGCACCGTGCGCGGCAGGAGATAAGGTGCATCGGTTTCCAGCAGCAGGCGCTGCGCCGGAATCGCGCGCACCAGCTCGCGCAGATGCGTGCCGCGGCGCTCGTCGCAGATCCAGCCGGTGATGCCGATGTGGCAGTCGAGGTCGAGGTAGTCGAACAGCGCCTCGCGACTGTCGGTGAAGCAGTGCACGATCGCCGCCGGGACGCGGTCGCGCGCGGTCTTCAGTAGTGCCAGGAAATCGACATGCGCATCGCGCTGGTGCAGGAACAGCGGCAGGCGCAGATCGACCGCGATCGCCAGCTGCTTCTCGAACACCGCGCGCTGCGCATCTTGCGGCGAATAATTGCGGTGGTAGTCGAGGCCGGTCTCGCCGACCGCGCGCACCGCCGGGTCGCGCAGCAGCGCACGCAGCCGCGCATCGGTGTCGGCGTCGTAATCGACGGCGTGATGCGGATGCACGCCGGCGGTGGCGTAAAGCACGCCCGGATGCGCGCGCGCCAGCGCCAACGCCTGCTCGCTGCCCGCGCGGCTGGCGCCGGTGACGAGCATCTGCGCCACGCCCGCCTTGCGCGCCCGATCCAGCACCGCGTCGAAGTCGTGACGGAACGACTCGTGGGTGAGGTTGGCGCCGATGTCGATCAGGTCCATGCGCGGCTCCGGACGGGGCGCGCATCATAGGCGCTCGGCGCGGCGGGTACCATGCGCGCGCATGTCCGACACCACCTTACCGATCGATCCGCTGCTGCCCGACCTGGTCGCGACGCTGGCCGCGCACACGCGCCTGGTGCTGGAGGCGCCGCCCGGCGCCGGCAAGACCACGCGCGTGCCGCCGGCGCTGCTCGCCGCGCCGTGGCTGGCGGGCCGCAGGATCGTGATGCTGGAGCCGCGCCGGCTGGCGGCGCGCGCGGCGGCCGAGTTCATGGCTGCGCAGCGCGGCGAGGCGGTCGGGCAGACCATCGGCTACCGCATCCGCTTCGAGTCGAAGGTCAGCGCGGCCACGCGCATCGAGGTCGTCACCGAGGGCATCCTGACGCGGCTGATCCAGGACGACCCCGAACTCGCCGGCATCGGCGCGATCGTGTTCGACGAGTTCCACGAACGCCATCTGGCCGGCGATCTCGGCCTGGCGCTGGCGCTGGACGTGCAGGCGACCCTGCGCCCCGATCTGCGCCTGGTCGTGATGTCGGCGACGCTGGACGGCGAGCGCCTCGCGCGCTGGCTGGACGCGCCGCGCCGGTCCAGCGCGGGGCGCAGTTATCCGGTGCGCATCGAGCATCCGCCGCCGCGCACGCAGGAACCCGACGCCACGCGCCTGCGCCGCGCGGTGCAGCAGGCGCTGGCCGAGACCGACGGCGATGTGCTGGTGTTCCTGCCCGGCCGGCGCGAGATCGCACAGGCGCAGGGGATGCTCGAGGAGGCTCTCGCCAGCGCAGCCGGCGGCGTCATCGACATCCTGCCCCTGCACGGCGAACTGGCGCTCGATGCCCAGCGCGCGGCGCTGGCGCCGGCCGCGCCCGGCACGCGCCGGGTGATCCTCGCCACCAATGTCGCCGAGTCCAGCATCACCCTGCCCGGCATCCGCGCGGTCGTGGATACGGGGCTGGCGCGCGAGCCGCGCTTCGATCCGAACTCGGGCTTCACGCGCCTGCAAACCGGCGCCATTTCGCAGGCCTCCGCCGACCAGCGCGCCGGCCGCGCCGGCCGCGTCGCGCCGGGCGTGGCGTACCGGTTGTGGCCGCAGAGCCAGCGGCTGGAAAGCGCGCGCGCGCCGGAAATCGCGCAGGCCGATCTGTCCGGCCTCGCGCTCGAACTCGCCGCCTGGGGCAGCGATGCGCTGCGCTGGCTGGATCCGCCCCCGCCCGGCGCGCTGGCGCAGGCGCGCGAACTCCTGCTGCGCCTGGGCGCGCTGGACGGCGAACGACGCATCACCGTGCTCGGCCGCGCGATGCTCAAGCTCGGCGCCTCGCCGCGCCTTGCCGCCGCCGCGTTGCGCGCGCCGCCGCCGCAGCGCGCGCTGATCGCCGACCTGCTGGCCCTGATCGAGAACCGCTCGCCATTGCGCGCCGGCGCGGCGCGCGACGACGACCTGCGCCCGCGCGTGCTCGCCCTGCACGCCTGGCGCGATGGCGGCGCGGCGGCGGCGCGGCGC
>JAGWPB010000066.1 GCA_028870665.1 Lysobacteraceae bacterium | reverse complement strand
GGAGCGCACCCTGTGCGCGAATGCTCTTGTCGCGGCCGCTGCAAAAAGCATTCGCGCACAGGGTGCGCTCCTACGGACCGAGGGCACCCCTTGCTGTGGCGGGCTGTCGCAGGCGCGCTGAATCGGATGCGGGAGTGATCCAGATCAAGATCGGGCGATGGTCATCGCCTAGGCTCCGCCTGGAGAGTCCATCAAGGGAGAACACCATGTCACGACTGCTGTCCACCGTCCTGGTCGCGGCCAGCCTGCTGGCGATCGCCGTCTGCGCGACGCCGTCCGATGCGGCGCCGCGCGCCGCGCAAGCCGCCACCACGCTCGCCGGCGATTTCGGCCCGCCGCAGGGGCCGCCGATCGAGGAGAAACTGGTCGATCCGCCGGGCGTGCCGGCGCCGATCCACCGCAACTATCCGGCGCGGGTGATCGTGCGCCTCGAGACCCGCGAAGTCGTCAAGCAGATGGCCGACGGCGTGCGCTACACGTTCTGGACCTTCAACGGCAGCACGCCCGGCCCGCTGATCCGCGTGCGGCAGGGCGACACGGTGGAGCTGCACCTGAAGAACGACCCCGGCTCGCACATGGCGCACAACATCGACCTGCATGCGGTGATGGGTCCGGGCGGCGGCGCCGCCTCCACCGTGACGCCGCCGGGGCACGAGAGCGTGTTCACCTTCAAGGCGCTGCGTTCGGGCACCTTCATCTACCACTGCGCCACCGCGCCGGTGCCGATGCACATCGCCAACGGCATGTACGGGCTGATCGTGGTCGAGCCGCCGCAAGGCCTGCCCAAGGTCGACCACGAGTACTACGTGGTGCAGGGCGATTTCTACACCAGCGGCACCTACCATGAGCCGGGCCTGCAGTCGTTCGACATGCAGAAGCTGCTGCTGGAACAGCCGACCTACGTGCTGTTCAACGGCCGCGAGGGCTCGCTGACCGGCGCCCATGCGCTGACCTCGAAGGTGGGCGACACCGTGCGCCTGTTCGTTGGCGACGGCGGCCCCAACCTGGTGTCCAGCTTCCACGTCATCGGCGGCATCTTCGACAGCGTCGACATCGAAGGCGGTACCCTGGTCAACCACAACGTGCAGACCACGCTGGTGCCGGCCGGCGGTGCCACCATGGTCGAGCTGAGCACGCCGGTACCGGGCACCCTGCTGCTGGTCGACCACTCGATCACCCGCGCGTTCATGCAGGGCGCGCTGGGCGAGATCAAGGTCAGCGGCCCGGCGCAACCGGCGCTGTACAACCGGGGGCCCAGCGGCCCGATCAGCGGCCTGGCGCCACCGAAGGCGGTTGCCGCAACGATGAACGTCAACGATGCGATGGCCGACGGCAAGCGCGTGTTCACCCAGATCTGCTCCGCCTGCCACCAGGGCAACGCGATGGGCCTGCCCGGCGCGTTCCCGCCGCTGGCGATGTCGGATTACCTCAACGCCGATCCGAAGGGCGCCATCGGCATCGTGCTCAACGGACTCAGCGGCAAGATCACCGTCAACGACACCGGCTACGAGTCGATCATGCCCGGCTTCGGCTCCCAGCTCAGCGACGCCGAGATCGCGCATGTGCTGACCTACGTGCTGAACAACTTCAACAACAAGGGCGGCACCATCACTCCGGCCGAGGTCAAGGCCGTGCGCGCGGCCCGCAAGTCGCAATGAGGCCCGTCCGGCGCGGGCGCCGCCACCGCGGCATCCGCGCCGGATCGCCGCCGGAGCATCGATCATGGTCAAGCGCATCGCGGGACTGCTGGGATTGCTGCTGATCGCGCCGGTCGCGAGCGGTGCGGATTACGCCGCGATCCCGGGCGGTGTCCTGGTCAGCGCGCTGGCCGTCGACGGCGCCGCGGCGCGCATCGTCCTCAAGCCGTTCGCGATGCGCATCGAGCCGGTGACCAACGCCGAGTTCCTGGACTTCGTGCGCATGCATCCCGAGTGGCAGCGCGGCCAGGTGTCGCCATTGTTTGCCGGGCCGCAGTATCTGGCCGCATGGCAGGGTCCGCTGACCCTCGGCCCCGAGGCACGGCCCGAGCAGCCGGTCACCGGCGTCAGCTGGTTTGCCGCGCGTGCCTTTTGCACCCGCGAGCAGGCGCGATTGCCCACCTGGTACGAGTGGGAATTCGTCGCGGCCGCCGACGTCACGCGCCGCGATGCGCGCCAGGATCCGGCGCGCAATCAGGACATCCTCGACGCGATCCAGGCGGCCACCGGTCGCCGGCCCGGTCGCATCGGCCGGCATCCCGCCGACGTCTGGGGCGTGCGCGACCTCAATCGCCTGCTGTGGGAGTGGACCGGCGACTACGCCGCGATGTTTCCCGATGCCGATGCGCGCGTCCCCGGCGCGGGCGCATCGCTGGCACTGTGCGGCGGCTCGGCGCTGGCCTTCGCCGACAAGAACCAGTACGCGCTGATGATGCGCGTCGCCGCCCTGACCGCACTCAAGCCCGCCGACGCCGCGTCGCGCGTCGGCTTCCGCTGTGTTCGTGACCTGCCCGGAGAATGATCATGCATCGGCTTCCCGTGTCCTTGCTGCTGGCCTGCCTTGCGCTGGCGACCCCGTTGGCCGTCGCCGCGCCGCCGTCACCGGCGCCGTTGCCGCAGGACTCGGTGTACCGGATTCCGCCGCTGCAGTTGCGTGACCAGCAGGGCACGTCCTTCGCCTTCGCCTCGCTGCGCGGCACGCCGCGCCTGGTCGGCATGTTCTACGGCTCCTGCCGGATGGCGTGTCCGCTCGAGATCGAAACGCTCAAGCGCATCGAGCACGCGGTCAGCGCCGCCGGCGGCACGCCGCTGCCGGTGCTGCTGGTCAGCTTCGATCCGGCGCACGACGATGTCGCCCAGCTGCGCAAGGTGGCCGCCGAGCATCACCTGCAGGCGCCGCTGTTTCGCCTGGCGCGCCCCGAACAGGGCGACGAGGGCATGCTGGCCGGGGTGCTCGGCATTGCCTACCGGCCGCTGCCGGGCGGCGGCTACAGCCACAACGTGGTGGTGGCCCTGCTCGATGCCGAGGGTCGCGTGCTCGCCACCACCGATGCCTCCGGCGCGCCCGATCCGGCCATCGTGCGGGCGATCCTCGCCGTGCACGCGGCACGCCGAGCGGCGGTGCGCCCGGGCGCAGGGCTTCAGTCCGCGGCTTCCGGACGACCAGCGCGACCGAAGGAAGTCCCTTTTCGGGACGACCGAAGGAAGTCCAGCGGAGAAGTCCCCGAGGGGTGACAACGAAGCAGTCGCCGCGCGGTCCGCTCGCGGCAAACGGAATCGGGCCCCGCGAGCGGCTGTTTCGAGCGCGCGGCGTGCTTGCGGCGACACGCGGCCGTGTTAGCGTTGCGGGATGAACGAAACCCTGCGCCGCACCAAGATCGTCGCTACCCTCGGCCCCGCGACCGACGCCCCCGGGATGCTCGAGCGCCTGATCGCCGAGGGCGTCGACGTGGTCCGCCTGAACCTGTCGCACGGTGTCGCCGCGGATCATCAGCGCCGCGCCGCCGCCACCCGCACGGCCGCCGCGGCCGCCGGCCGCGAGGTCGCGGTGCTGGCCGATCTGCAGGGACCGAAGATCCGCATCGAGCGCTTCGCAGGCGGGCCGGTGACGCTGGTCGTGGGCGCGGAGTTCATGCTCGACTGCCGTGCGCAGGCGGCGCCGGGCGACATCCATCGGGTCGGCGTCAGCTATGCCGGGCTCCCGAACGACGTCACTGCGGGTGACGTGCTGCTGCTCGACGACGGCCTGATCGCGCTCGAGGTGCTCGATGTGCGCGGCGTCGAGATCCGCACCCGCGTGCGCGTCGGCGGCGTGCTCTCCGACCGCAAGGGACTCAACCGCCAGGGCGGCGGCCTGAGCGTCGGCGCGCTCTCCGACAAGGACCGCGCCGATATCCGGCTGGCCGCCGAGCTGGGTGCTGATTTTCTCGCGGTGTCATTCGTGCGTTCGGCCGCCGATATCGAGGAAGCGCGCGCGCTGTTGCGCGCCGCCGGCGGCGAGGCCGGTCTGGTGGCCAAGATCGAGCGCGCCGACGCGATCCCGGTGCTGGCCTCGATCATCGACGCCAGCGACGTGGTGATGGTGGCGCGCGGTGATCTCGGCGTGGAGATCGGTGACGCCGAACTGCCGGGTCTGCAGAAGAAGATCATCCGCGAAGCGGTGCAGCGCAACCGCGCCGTGATCACCGCCACGCAGATGCTGCAGAGCATGGTCAGCGCGCCGATCCCCACCCGCGCCGAGGTGCTGGATGTCGCCAACGCGGTGATCGACGGCACCGACGCGGTGATGCTGTCGCAGGAGACCGCCGCCGGCGCGCATCCCGATCTCGCGGTGGCGGCGATGCGGCGCATCTGCCTCGGCGCCGAACGCCAGTTCGAGCCGCGCGAGGACCCGCGTGCCGACCAGCATCACCTCGACCGCAGCGATCAGGCGATCGCCCGCGCGGCGATGGTGCTGGCCGGCGAGATCGGCGCGCGCGCGATCGTGGCGCTGACCGAATCCGGCGGCACCGCGCTGTGGCTGTCGCGCTACCGCTCGGCGGTGCCGATCTACGCGCTGTCGCGCAATGCCGCCGCGCGCCGGCGCATGCTGCTGCTGCGCGACGTGCTGCCGGTCGCCTTCGACAGCGCCGAAACCGGCGCCGCCGCGCACGCCCGCGCCGCCGTGCAGCACCTGTTCGCGCAGGACCTGCTGGTCGAGGGCGATCGCGTGATCCTGACCCACGGCGACCAGACCGGCCGCCACGGCAGCACCAACACGCTCAAGCTGCTCAGCGTCGGCCCCGACGGCATCGCCGAGAGCCTGCGCGATCTGTGATCCGCGGCCGGTGGCTTTGCGCGCGGCCCGGTTGCATCATCTCCGCGCGATCGCGGAGGGAACGGCTCATGCCTGCCAGGGTTCTCGGACTTGCCGTCTTGCTGCTGCTTGCCGGGGTGACGGTCGCGCGCGCCGACGAGGACTACCGCGTCGTTCCGGCGGACATGCTCCGCGATTGGTGGAAGTCCGTCCCCGGCAACCCCCGGCCGCGGCGGCCCTGGGGTATCGGTAGCGAGCATCCCTCGGGTTGCGCTGCGGTCGCCCTGCGTATCGAGCCGGATGGCAGCGCGCATCAGGTCCGGATCATCCGCGAAGGATGGACCCCGATGTCGCCTTATCTGCACCGGCTGCTCGATCGCGACATCGTGCGCGCGACGCGCGCCGCGCGATACGAGCCGGGCATTCTCAACCGGGCGCGCGCTCCGGTGTATACCTACACGGTCGATACCATCGTCTCCTTCACATCGCCCAATGAAGTCGTGAACGATGCCAAGCGCAGGGAAGTCGCCGGTTTCGCGAAGGCCATCGCTGCGAAGTGCGAGGTGCCTGACTTCGTCCGGCGCGTCGCCCGCGCCACCGATACGCCGATGCCGGGCCACTGAAGACCCGCATTCGAAGCACCGCAACCCATCACCGGAATGCCCCATGCCCAGCCCCCGATGCCGCAGCCGTTTCATTCCCCCGATGCTGACCGCGCTGGTCTGCGTGACCAGCGTGGTGCATGCCGAAGGCACCCCGCGCCCGGTGCCCCCCGAGCGACTGGATCGCTACTGGACGCTGGCCAACAGCAGCCTCGAGGCCGAGGCGCCGATGAGCGGACGCAACCTGACCGTGCCGGGTTGCGTGACCGTCACCTACACCATCGGCGGCGACGGCCGCACCCGCGATTTCGCCGTGGTCCGGGTCGCGCCGCCGAGCGACCTCGGCCCGATGGCGGTCAGCCTGGTGCGCGACATGCACTACGCGCCGGGGCCCGGCAACAGCATGCAGGACGCGGTTCGCACCTATCTGATCGTGCCGTTCAACGTGCCGAAACGGGCCAACGGCCAGGTCGATCCGGTGCGCCAGCAGGCGATCATGGCGCCATGCCGGCTGCCGGGATTCGGCGCCGCCACGCGCTGAGCGGCGGACGGGCGGTCCGGGCCGCGCGCTTCGGCGCGGCTATAATCGGCGGCTTTCCCCCCTCGATCGCGCTGCGGGTGAGCGCGGTCCGGGACGGCCTGCCGTCCCGCCATCACCGACGGAGCCGTCATGAGCATCGAGCAGCTTGAAAGCATCGCCCAGGCGATGGTCGCGCCCGGCAAGGGCATCATCGCCATCGACGAGTCCAACAACACCATCAAGAAGCGCTTCGACGCCGTCGGCATTCCCAACAGCGAGGAGCATCGCCGCGCCTACCGCGAGCTGCTGCTGGCCGCGCCCGCGCTGAGCGACCACATTTCCGGCGCGATCCTGTACGACGAAACCATCCGCCAGTCGAGCCGCGCCGGCAAGCCCTTCACCCAGCTGATGCGCGAGTCCGGGATCATCCCCGGCATCAAGGTCGACAAGGGCCCGCAGCCGCTGGCCGGCTTCCCCGGCGAGCTCGTCACCGAGGGCCTGGACGGCCTGCGCGAACGTCTCACCGACTACGTGCGCCTGGGCGCGCAGTTCGCCAAGTGGCGCGCGGTGATCACCATCGGCGAGGACATGCCCAGCTCCACCTGCATCGAGGCCAACTGCCACGCGCTGGCGCGCTACGCGGCACTGTGCCAGGAGGCGGGTCTGGTGCCGATCGTCGAGCCCGAGGTGCTGATGGACGGCGACCACGACATCGGCATCTGCTACGAGGTCACCGAGGCCACCCTGCGTTCGCTGTTCGCCTCGCTGTACGAGCACAACGTCATGCTCGAGGGCACCATCCTCAAGGCCAGCATGGTGATCGCCGGCAAGGACTGCGACGAGCAGGCCGACGTCGAGGAGGTCGCCGAGGCGACCGTGCGCTGCCTCAAGGCCACGGTGCCGGCGGCGCTGCCGGGGATCGTGTTCCTCTCCGGCGGGCAGAGCGACGAGATGGCCACGGCGCATCTGAACGCGATGAACCAGGTCGGCCCGCACCCGTGGCCGCTGAGCTTCAGCTACGGCCGTGCGATGCAGCAGGCGGCGCTGAAGCTGTGGGCGCAGGACATGGCCGGCAATTACGTGAAGGCGCAGCAGATCGTCGCCCAGCGTGCACGCGAGAACGGACTGGCGGCGCTGGGGCAGTGGCGGCCCGCGGCCTGAGTCGGGGCGCCGTTCGCCGCCACGACGCGCCGGACGCGCCGCTGCCGGGTCGGTCGCGTCGCGGCATCCGGTCGGCGCGGCCGCGATCGGCCTGATCCGCGCGCGGGCATGAAAAACGGGCGCCTCGCGGCGCCCGTCGGGGGGAGCGGTCGGGCGGCGCGGCCTGCGGCCGGACGCCGGATCAACCAGCCCTCAGAAGCGGTACTCGGCCGAGACCGACCACAGGCCGGTGCTCAGATCGGTGCCGTTCTTCTTGGCATCGTAGTAGTCGTAGTTCAGACCGACGCTGGTGTTGTTGCTGAAGTCGTAGCCGAAGCCGGCGCCGGCGTACCAGTCGTTGCCGTGACCGTTGAAGGTCACCGGCGTCGCCGACGGCGCGGTGTTGCGGCCGTTCCAGCGGAACAGGCCCGCGCGGCCGCTGACATACCAGTTGCTGGTCAGATTGACGTGCGCATCGCCGCCCAGCGTCCAGCCGTGCAGGGTGGCGTCCAGCGGTGCCGGGCCGGTGAACGGAATGGAGGGATTGCGCGTGCCGAAGCTGCCGAGGTAGCTGTAGCCGCCCTCGACGCCCAGCAGCACGCTCGGCGCGACCGCCCAGCGGTAGCCGCCGTTGAGCTGGTAACCCACGTCATGGGCCTTGTTGTAGGTGTTGCTGCGCAGGTCGGACTGGCCGACGCTGCCGTTGATGAAATAGCCGCCGGTATCGTCCGCGTGGGACACGACCGGAACGGCAAACAGACCCGCGAGGGCAAGGGCAGCCAATGTCTTGTTCATGATTTCGTTCTCCAGCTTCATCAGGGAAGGACCGGCGCCCTGGGGGAGGCGCAGGCGGGCGGATTCTTGGGGACGCTGCCCCAGCAACAGCTGAATCCGTGCCGTGCCGCATCAGCTGGAGTTCATGCTGTTCATTTTCAATACCGAACGGTTCAGCAATTAGTCAGGCGCGCGACACGCGAAACGATCGGCGACAATGCGCGCCTCGCCCCCGCCGGAGTCCCGCATGCCCAGCCGCCGCGAACTCGCCAACGCCATCCGCGCCCTCGCCATGGATGCCGTGGAGGCGGCGAATTCCGGGCATCCGGGCATGCCGATGGGCATGGCCGACATCGCCGAGGTGCTGTGGAACGACTTCCTCCGCCACAACCCGCGCAATCCGAAGTGGCCCGACCGCGACCGCTTCGTGCTCTCCAACGGGCATGGTTCGATGTTGCAGTACGCGCTGCTGCATCTGAGCGGCTATGACCTGCCGATTGCCGAGCTGAAGCGTTTCCGCCAGTTGCACTCCAAGACCGCCGGCCATCCCGAGGCCAGCGAGACGCCGGGCGTGGAGACCACCACCGGGCCGCTGGGCCAGGGCCTGGCCAATGCGGTCGGCATGGCGCTGGCGGAGAAGCTGCTGGCACGCCGCTACAACCGCGACGGCTTCGCCCTCGTCGATCACAACACCTATGTCTTCGTCGGCGACGGTTGCCTGATGGAGGGCATCTCGCACGAGGCCGCCTCGCTGGCCGGCACGCTCAAGCTGGGCAAGCTGATCGCGTTCTACGACGACAACGGCATCTCGATCGACGGCGAGGTCCGCGGCTGGTTCACCGACGACACGCCGAAGCGCTTCGAGGCCTACGGCTGGGAGGTGCTGCGCGACGTCGACGGCCACAACCCCGAGGCGATCAAGGCGGCGATCGTCTCGGCCGGCCTCGATCCCGGGCGTCCCACGCTGATCTGCTGCAAGACGATCATCGGCTTCGGCGCGCCGCACAAGCAGGGCAAGGAAAGCGCGCACGGCGCGGCGCTGGGCAAGGACGAGGTCGCCGCGGCGCGCCTGCAGCTTGGCTGGCCGCACGCGCCGTTCGTGATTCCCGATGCGATCTACGATGCCTGGAACGCCGAGGCGCGCGGCGCCGAACGCGAAACGGCATGGAACGCGTTGTTCGCGCGCTACGCGCAGGCGTACCCGGAACCGGCCGCCGAGTTCGAGCGGCGCATGGCCGGCGAGCTGCCCGCCGGCTGGGCCGCGCACGCCGAGGCCACGATCCGCAGATTGCAGACCGAGGGCCCGGCGGTGGCTTCGCGCAAGGCCTCGCAGATGGCGATCGACGCGTTCGCGCCGCTGCTGCCCGAGCTGATCGGCGGCTCGGCCGATCTCGCCGGTTCCAACCTCACGCTGTGGAAGGGCGCGCGCGACGTCAACGCGGCGGGCGAGGCCGGCAATTACCTCTACTACGGCGTGCGCGAGTTCGGCATGGGCGCGATCGCCAACGGCCTGGCCCTGCACGGCGGCTTCATTCCCTACGACGCCACCTTCCTGGTGTTCTCCGACTACGCGCGCAACGCCGTGCGCATGTCGGCACTGATCCCGGCGCACGTGATCCACGTCTATACCCACGACTCGATCGGGCTCGGCGAGGACGGCCCGACGCACCAGCCGGTCGAGCACCTGGCGAGCCTGCGCCTGATCCCCAACAACCGCGTCTGGCGGCCCTGCGACGCGGTCGAGTCGGCGCTCGCCTGGTGCCAGGCGATCGAGCGCCGCGACGGTCCCGGCTGCCTGGTGTTCTCGCGCCAGACCCTGGCACACCAGCAGCGCAGCGATGCGCAGCTGGCGCAGATCGCGCGCGGCGGCTACGTGCTGTCCGATCCGGGTGAAGCAGCCTTCAGGGCGATCCTGATCGCCACCGGCTCCGAGGTCGAGTTGGCGATGCAGGCGATGCGCGCGCTGGCGCAGCAGGACATCGGCGTGCGCGTGGTGTCGATGCCCTGCGCCGAGGTGTTCGACGCGCAGCCGCCGGAGTACCGCGAGGGCGTGCTGCCCGGCTGGTGCCGGGCGCGGGTGGCGGTCGAGGCCGCGAGCAGCGACTACTGGCGCAAGTACGTCGGCCTCGACGGTGCGGTGGTCGGCATGACCACGTTCGGCGCCTCGGCGCCGGCCGAGGTGCTGTTTCCGCATTTCGGTTTCACGGTGGCGCACGTGATCGACGCGGTACGCGGCGTGCTGCGCTGAGGCGCCCGCCCGACTCGCCGCGCCGGCGCCTCAGTCGGCCGCCGCGGCGATCGGCTGGCGGCGGCGCGTCGCGCGGTCGGCGACGACGAGGCCGACCACCATCAGCGCCGCGGCCAGCAGGAATGCCGCGCCGGGCAGGTGCAGGCCGGCGTCGCGACCGATGAAGGCGGCGAACACGCTGGTGAACAGCGACGGCCCGAAGATGCCGGAGAATGCGGTCAGGCTGGTGATCGCGCCCTGCAGGCGGCCCTGCTCGTGCGGATCGACCTGGCCGGTCATGATCGCCTGCGTCGGCGGTCCCGACAGACCCCACAGCGCGATCAGCGGAATCGCGGCGAGGAACAGGCCGCCGCTGCCGGCCAGGCCCATCAGTGCCAGGCCGGCGATGCCGAAGGCCTGGCCCGCCAGCAGCACGCGGCGGTTGCCGAACCGCGGCACCAGCCGCCCGACCAGCCCGGCCTGGACCACTCCGCTGCACAGGCCGACCAGGGCCAGCGTGTAGCCGACCGCCTGCGGGCCCCAGCCGTAACGGTAGTCGGTGTAGAGCACGAAGGTGCTCTGCAGCACGTAATGCGCCAGCTGCGACAGGAACACCAGCGCCGCCAGACCCAGCACCTGCGGATAGCGGCGCAGCAGCAACAGCGCGCCGAGCGGATTGGCGTGGCCGAAATCGAAGCGCGCGCTGCGCTTTTGCGGCGGCAGCGATTCCGGCAACACCAGCAGGCCGTAGCAGAAGTTGGTCAGCGAGAGACCGGCGGCGACCCAGAACGGCAGCCGCGTGGCGATGCCGCCGAGGAAGCCGCCGAGCGCCGGGCCGACGACGAAGCCGATGCCGAAGGCGGCGCCGAGCAGACCGAAGGCCTGCGCGCGCCGGTCGCGCGGCGTGACGTCGGCGATGTAGGCGTTGGCGGTGCTGAAGCTGGCCGAGGTCATGCCCGAGATCGCGCGCCCGACGAACAGCACGCCCAGCGTCGGCGCCAGCGCCATCACCGCGAAGTCGACGCCGAGGCCGAGATTGCTGAGCAGGATCACCGGGCGACGGCCGTAGCGGTCCGACAGCGCGCCCTGGATCGGCGAGCACACGAACTGGATCGCCGCGAACATCGTGCTGAAGACGCCCGACCACAGCGCCGCCCGCCCGATGCTGCCGCCGATCAGCTGCTGCACCAGATGCGGCAGCACCGGGATGATGATGCCGAACGAGAGGATGTCGATCAGCACGGTGACGAAGATGAAGGCCAGCGCGGCGCGGCGCGGTGCATGCGCCGGCTGATCGGCGTCCGCGGCAGGGGCGTCGGATCCGATCATCGGCATGCACGCTCGCCGGGGCGCGCCACGGTTGCGCACTGACGGGGCGAGGACAACATCGGCGCCGGGCTCAGCCGAGCGCGTAGCCGAACTGCTGGCGGAACTGTTCGGCGAACTCGTCGTGGCTGAAGCGCTGGTTCTGCGTGCCGGGATGCTCGATCTTGAGCGCGCCCATCAGCGAGGCGATGCGGCCGGTGGTCGCCCAGTCCATGCCCTTCATGATGCCGAAGATCAGGCCGGCGCGGTACGCATCGCCGCAGCCGGTGGGGTCGGAAACGCGGCGCTCGTGCGCGGGCGGGATCTCGACGGTCTGCCGCGCCGTGTGGATCAGCGAGCCGTTGGGGCCGCGGGTGACGATGTAGGCGTTGACGCGCTCCGCGATCTGCTTCTCGCTCCAGCCGGTGCGCTGCTGCAGCAGCTGCGACTCGTAGTCGTTGACGGTGACGTACTGCGCCTGTTCGATCAGTGCGCGGAACTCCTCGCCGTTGAACAGCGGCATCGCCTGGCCGGGGTCGAAGATGAAGGGCACGCCGCGCCCGGCGAACTCGGCTGCGTGCTGCAGCATCGCCTCGCGCGAGTCCGGCGCGACGATGCCGAACTCGACGTCGGCCACGTCGCGCACGTGATTCTCGGCAGAGCGCATCATCGCGCCCGGGTGAAACGCGGTGATCTGGTTGTCGTCGAGATCGGTGGTGATGAAGGCCTGCGCGGTGTACAGGTCCTCGATCTCGCGCACGCAGTCGAGGCGCACGCCGCAGCTCTCGAAGTGCTTGCGGTAGGGGCCGAAATCCTGGCCGACGGTGGCCATCGGCCGCGGATCGCCGCCCAGCAGCCGCAGGTTGTAGGCGATGTTGCCGGCGCAGCCGCCGAATTCCTTGCGCATGCGCGGCACCAGGAACGCCACGTTCAGGATGTGCACCTTGTCCGGCAGGATGTGGTTCTTGAACTGGTCCTGGAACACCATGATGGTGTCGTAGGCGAGCGAACCGCAGATCAGCGCGGACATCGGCATTCCTGGTGGCGCGTGGAGGGCCGGCTATCGTAACCGAGCGCCTGCGGGCCGGCAGCGCGGCAGCCCTCTCGAGGCGCGGATCGCGGATCGCGGGCCGCGGAGCCTGCTAAGAATCCACTAAGACTGCGCGGGCAAGCTGCGCGGCATGCGAACCTTGCTACCCGCGTTGCTTGCCGTCGTGCTGGCCGGTTGCGCCAGTGTGCCGCCGCCGCATCCGCTGGATGCGCGCGCCTCGGCGCAGGCGCTGTCCGCGCGGCGGCTGGATGACCCGGGTCTGGCCGCGGCGCTCGGCCGGCTCGGACTGGCGACCGATCCCGCGGCGCCGTGGACGCCCGATCGCGTCACCGTCGCCGCGCTGTATTTCAACCCGCAGCTGGCGCAGGCGCGCGCTGCCGCCGCGCATGCCGCCGCGGCGGCCACGCGGGCCGCGCAACGCACCAATCCGACCCTGCAGCTGAGCCCGGAGAAGGTCTTCTCCGGCGGCATGGGGCGCGCGCCGTGGACGGTCGGGCTGGCCCTGCTGGTGCCGCTGCTGCATCCGGGCGAGGCCGCCGCGCGCGACGCGATGCGACGGGCCGAGACGCTGGCGGCGCAGGATCAGTACGCCGCGGCGGTGTGGCGGACGCGCAGCCAGGCGCTGGCGGCGCTGCGCACGCTGCTGCTGGCGCGCCGCGAGGTCGATCTCGCGACGGCCACCGCGCGGGCCGAGCGCGACTTCGTCGCCGTCGCGCGGCAGCGCCTGCGCCTCGGCGCGGGCGATCGCGGCCAGCTGCTGGCGGCCGAACTGGCGGCCGCGCGCGCCGAGTCGACGCGGGCC
>JAGWPB010000065.1 GCA_028870665.1 Lysobacteraceae bacterium | reverse complement strand
CGCGTTCTTCCACCGTGTAGCAGCGCAGCGGATTCAGGCCCGGCGCACCGAGCACCCTGCCATCGCGCAGCGAAAAACAGGCGTGGTGCCATGGACAGTACACGCGTTCGCCATCCACCACGCCCTCCGCCAGTGGTCCGCCATAATGCGTGCAGGTGGCCGAAACCGCGTCGACCCGGGTTCCATGGCGCACCAGAATCACTGCTTCGCCATCGATGTGGCCCAATAGCGGCTGGCCCTCGATCAACTGGTCCTGTGCCACGCCCCGGCCCAAATCAGGGCCGTCGAGATGCTGGGTTTCGTTCATGGTGTTGCCTCCGGATGCCGAAGAACGGGGCTCGATCAATCGTGGGCGATCCAGGCAGTGCCGATATCGCCAAGTATCACGGCGACTGAAAGTCGCATGGCGTGATCCAGCGTAACCGGCATCGGGGGCTCACGGCCCACTGCATTGGGGCGGCATCGCACTGCTGATGCGCGAGGCGTCCGGATCGCGGCATCTTGCTCGAGTCTGCACTTCTGGACGTGCGTGCTTATGAGGCACCGAGGTTACGGCAACCGCGCCATCACCGCCTCGGCCATGCGTGCACAGCGCTGGCCCATGAACGGAAACGCCTCACTCAGGGTGGCCGCCAGCGTTCCCTGCAATGACGTGCGCAGCAGTCGACGCGCGCGGTGCAGGCGGGTCTTCACCGTTTCCGGCTTGATCGCCAGCTGGCTGGCCGTTTCCTCCACCGTGCATTCCTCGATTTCGCGCATCACGTAAACCGTGCGGAACGCCTCCGGCAATTCGTCGATGGCATGTTCGAGCAGATGACGGATCTGCGCGCGTGCGGCCGAGACAGCCGGATCTTCGCTGCCGAACCGGATAGGAAACTGGATGACCTGGCGCGTATCCAGCGGCGACGCATCAAGATGCTCCAGCCCGACCATGGCGTGGCGCTTGCGCAGGCGGCCGCGCGCCTCGTTCAGCACAATGCTGGTCAGCCAGGTCAACAACGCTGCATCACCACGGAACGAATCGAGCTTGTCGTAAGCGCGCAGGTACGACTCCTGCACCACGTCTTCGGCCTCCGCGTCGTCGCCGACCACGCTGCGCGCGACGCGAAACAGACGCTGGTTGCAGCGCTGCATGATGGGTCGGAACGCTTCGCGCTGACCGCCGCGAACCAGCGCCACCAGCGCGTGGTCGTCCAGTGCGGCGTAATCGACGGCTGCAACATGGGCATGGGCTGACATGGTTTTCTCCTTTTACACCTGATCCGATGCAGCGAGGTGGCCCGAGGTTCCCGGGTCAGCCGGCCAGCGTGGCCAGGATCTCGCCGCGCCGCGGTTCTTGCGCGAATTCGCCAAGCAGGCGCCGGGTCTGCATCGATACCCCGTGCAGGCGCACGCCGCGCGAGGACAGGCATTCATGGCTGGCCTGCACGATCACCGCCACGCCGCGCGGATGCAGCACCTGGGCCAGGGTATCGGCGATCTCCACGGTTAGCCGCTCCTGGATCTGCAGGCGCCGGCCGAACGCCTCGACCAGCCGCGCCAGCTTGGAGATGCCGACCACGCGCCGGTTCGGCAGGTAGGCGATATGTGCCACGCCGCGGATCGCGGCCAGGTGATGCTCGCAGGTCGACTGCAGCGGAATGTCGCGCAGGATGACCAGTTCGTCGTAGCCGCCGACTTCGCCGAAGGTGCGGCTGAGCAGGCTGGCCGGATCCTGCCGGTAGCCGGCAAACCATTCCTCGTAGGCACGCACCACGCGGGCGGGCGTGGCCCGCAGACCCTCGCGTGAGGGCTCATCGCCGGCCCAGCGGATCAGCGTGCGCACTGCCGCCTCCGCCTCGGATCGCGACGGGCGCTGCGCGACGGGAATACCTGTCGGCGCCGCGGAAACAGCGGCGGACATGACCTGATCGGATTCGAGCATGGCTGCGGATTCGGTAGTGAATGACACCGATCCGATGCAGCGACCGCGCACGAGGTTCCCGTCACCGGCACGCCAGCGGAAGCCGACAACTCGGGAAGCCGGAACCTGCGCGCCGCTGCCGCATCTCATGGGTGCGGGCAAGGCACCGGAGCAACCGGATCGCCGCCCTTTCCGCATCCGTACATTCACCCAGGGAGACGCCACGTATGAACAAGCCACTCTTCGCCATCGCTGTTGCTCTCGGCATCGCCTCCGTTGCCGCTGTGCATGCCCAGGCTCCGGCTGCCGTCAGCCGGGCTCCAGCCATCAACGATGCGCAGATCGCGAACATCGTCTACACCGCCGACCAGATCGACATCACCGCCGCCAAGCAGGCACTGAAGAAATCCCGCAACGAGGACGTGCGCGCATTCGCCAAGGAAATGGTGCGTGATCATGCTGCGGTCAACGCGCAGGCACTCACGCTGGTCAAGAAACTCGATGTGACCCCCGAGAACAACCCGACCAGCGAATCGCTGTCGAAGGGCGCGGCTGCCGAACTGAAGAAGCTCGCCGTACTCAAGGGCGCCGCGTATGACAAGGCCTACGTCGATAACGAGGTGGCGTATCACAAGACCGTCAACGCCGCGTTGAGTGGCACGCTGATTCCGGCAGCGCAGAACGCGCAACTCAAATCGCTGCTGGAAACCGGCCTGAAGCTGTTCCAGGAACACCAGATGCACGCCGAGCATCTCGCCCGGCAGCTGCATTGAGGGCTATCGGATGTTCCGCACGATGATTCTGATCGCCAGCCTGGCGCTGGCCGGCGGGTCATTGCCCGCCAGCGCCGCCACGAAAGCGGCACAGCATGCAACGGCACCCGCACACGTCGTGCACGTGATCGTAATTGACAAGATGCAGTACGGTCCGATGCCGACCGACGTGCATGCCGGCGACATCATCGAATGGGTCAACCACGACATCTTCGAACACAGCGCCACCGCGCGTGATGGGCGCTTCGATGTCGATCTGAAACCCGGTGCCACCGTCCGCATGACCACCGTGGCAGGAACGACCGCGTTCTTCTGCAAGTTCCACCCTGGCATGACCGGCACGTTGGTGGTCAAGTAATCCGTCAACACGAACTTGAAGAGTCTTCATAGGTGGTGCCGTCGCCCTGCTCACCGCGCTGCAGGCCTGCCGGTGCCTCTCGCAGCACGTTCGCCCACCACGATAGCGGGAGCGGCCCGCTGCACGTCAAGATCGTGATCCTCGCGCATCAAACGCCCTTGGCGGCGTGCTGCAGATCATGGGCTGGCGCGACAGTCTGAAGGTAGCCGCCTTCTTCCAGGCGCTTGAGCAGCACGTGGAAATACAGCAGCCCCGCATAGGGCTGCCAACGCTGCACCAGAGCGGCGGTGGCTTCAGCGTCAAGTCGTGGCAATCCCAGCCACGCTGCCAAATGCTTGTGCGCTCCCACATCGTCCACGGGAAACACACCCAGCCGGCCCAGACCGCGCAGCGCCACATACTGCGCGCTCCAGCGCTTGATGCCGCGCAGCGTGCTGAGCATGCGCATTGCGCCCGCATCATCGGCCATTTCGAGCGCGGCGGCCGTCAGCTTGCCTCCGGCGAGATCCCGCGCCAGGCCGGTCAGATAGCCGGCCTTCTGCTGGCTGAAGCCCAGGGCGCGCAGCGCGGCGGGATCGGCATCGCACAGATCCCGCGGATGCGGGAAAGCATGCAACTCTGGCGCCAAGGGATGTGCCGGCCCGAACTGCGCGCTGAGACGGCCCAGCAAGGCGATGCCCGAAGCCAGACTCACTTGCTGACAAGCCACCGCATTGGCCAGCGCCTCGAACAGCGTGGCGAAACGCGGCGGCTTGAGCCCGCGATAGCGCAGCGCCAACGGCCCCAGATCGGGATCGCCGGCAGCCTGCGCATAAAAGCCCGACAAATCGACATCCAGTCCCAGCATCCTGCGCAGCACGGCGACAATGTCCTCGCGCCGGGCCGGATCATCCTCGGCAACGCCATGCAGCCGCACCTGCAGCATGGGCTGCTGCGTGCTGCCGTACTGATGCACTTCGGCAAGCACCGCGCCCGCATGGCTGCCGAAGCAGCGCCGATAGACGCCACTCTGCCAAGTGTCAATGCGATTGCCGGGTTGACGCCGCAGCGCCCAGACGGTCAAGTCCAGGCGGAACGGCGCGCGCGCCTCAAGCCGCAATTCCATGGCGACGCAGATAACTCAGCAGCGCTACCGCATTGTTGCGGGCTTCGTCCTTGGCGGCATACACCAAGGTGACATGCGGATGCCTGTCCAGCATGCCGCGCAATTCGCGCACGACCTCGGGCTGGGCGTCGAGTTCGGTGAAATAACGCCGCCGAAATTCATCCCAGCGCGCCGGATCGTGCGCGAACCAGTGGCGCAAGGCATCGCTGGGCGCCACCTCGCGCAACCAGTGCTGCACGGCGGCCTTGTCCTTGCTCAAGCCGCGCGGCCACAGGCGATCCACCAAAATGCGTACGCCCTCTCCAGGTGCCGCGGCGGCGTATACCCGCTGGATCGAAATCCGCGTCATGGCACGCTCCGTCAGTGCGATGCAATGCATGCACGCAACACGCGCATCGGCATGGACCGCGCTTGTGGTCGCGCGCAAACATGTAATATGCGTGCATCATATAGTGCGCTTCGGGGCCACGCAAACCATGCCGGGCGGATACAAGGAGCCATCATGCGACTGACCAACTTCTCCGATTACGCCCTGCGCGTGTTGATGTACGCCGCAGCGCAACGCGAGCGTCTGATCACCATCGAGGAAACCGCGCAGGTTTATCACATCTCGCGCAATCACCTGATGAAAGTGGTCAATGTGCTGACGCGCGCGGGGTATCTGAAAGCCGTGCGCGGCCGCACCGGCGGATTCACGCTGGCCAAGCGCCCGGATCGCATACGCATCGGCGCCGTGCTGCGCTTGACCGAGCCCGACTTCGCGCTGGTGGAGTGCTTTTCCGCGGACAACCACTGCCTGATCGCACCCACCTGCCGCTTGCGCGGCGTATTGCGAGAAGCTCTCGCCGCCTTCGTGGCGGTGCTCGATCGCCACACCCTGGATGATCTGTTGCTGCATCCCGAGAACTTCGGATTGCAGCCGGCCGCTTGAGCTGCATGCGTATCGACGCCGCGCAATATCGTCGAACCCTCATTTGGAATCTGCGCCATGAATCGACCCGAAGCCGGGCACCAGCCACGACCGATCGCCGCAAGCCTCGAACATGAGCGAGCGAATCCGCGCGGCATCTCGCCATCCATGGCGCGTGTCCTGGCCGCCGCGCCGCATCGCATGATGTTCTTTGCCGGCGCCACGGCGGTGCTGCTGAGCATGCTGTGGTGGACACTGGCACTGGCCGCCGGAACCTGGAGCTGGGTGCATTGGCCGCAGGCGCCGATCCCGGCGACCTGGGCGCACGCGATGCTGGCGCAGTACGGCATGCTCGGCCCCTTCATCTTCGGCTTCACCCTGACTGTGTTCCCGCGCTGGACCGGGCAGCGCGAGTTGCGGCGCGGCGCCTATGCGCCGGTGTTCGCCGGGGTGTTCGGCGGTTATCTGCTGGCGTTGCTCGGCCTGCTCGATCTGCGTCCGCTGCTGGTGCTCGGCTTCGCGCTGCTGCTGGCGGGCTGGTGCTATGGCATCACGCGCCTGCTCGGCGTGCTGCGCGCGGCGCGATCGCGCGATCGCTGGGCGTGGTCGATCCTCGCCGCGCTGATCCTGGGGGCGCTCGGCCTGGCGCTGTTCCTGGCCTTTCTGCTGGGCGCACCGCCTGCGCTGGCGATCGCGGCGATCCGCATCGGCACCTTCGCCTTTCTGATACCAGTGTTCTTCACCGTCACCCATCGCATGCTGCCGTTCTTCTCCAGCAGCGTGATCGCGGGTTATCACGTGGTGCGGCCCGCGTGGTCGCTGCCCGCCGCATGGCTGCTGTTGCTGGCCCATCTGCTGTTGGGCGCACTGGATCAGCCGCGCCTGCGTGCACTGAGCGATGCCCTGCTGGCGCTGTTGTTTCTCGGGCACTGGATCGCCTGGCAGCCCTGGAAGGCACGCCGACCGGGGCTGCTGGGTGTCCTCTACATCGCCTTTGTCTGGCTGCCGCTGAGCTTCGCGCTGTTCGCGGTGGGCGGCATCTACGGTGAAGGCCATTATGGCGCCTGGGACATGGCCGCATTGCACGCGCTGACCGTGGGCTTCTTCGGCTCGATGCTGGTGGCGATGGTGACGCGCGTGACACATGGCCATTCCGGTCGACCGCTGCACATGGGCGCGATTCCGTGGTTCACCTTCCTCGCGCTGCAGGCGGTGGCGATCGCGCGCGTGGTCGACGCGCTGGCGGGCGGCGGCGCACTGGCCTACACGCTGACCGCCGCGGCCTGGGTGGCGGCATTCCTGCCGTGGGCGCTACGCTCGACGTGGATCTATCTGACGCCGCGGCGCGATGGCCGTCCGGGCTGACAGCGCGCATCCGGCCCGCGCGACGATGGCATCCCGCGTCCCGACACCCCGCCGACCCGAGGAGCCGACATGTCGCTGGTGGCCTGGTTTCCGCAGATCCTCGCCGTGCACGTCGGCACCGTCGCCATCTCCGGCTCGCTGTTCGCGTTGCGCGGCGCGGCGCGCATGGCCGGCTGGCCGGTCGCCAACCACCGTGCGCTGCGCTACTTCTCCTATCTCAACGACACCGTGCTGCTGATCGCGGCGATCCTGCTGACCCTGATCGTGCGCCAGTACCCGCTGCTGGACGCGTGGCTGACGGTGAAGGTCGCGCTGTTGCTGGTGTACATCGCGCTGGGCTCGATCGCGCTCAGGCGCGGACGCACGCCGCGCGCGCGCGCGCTGGCCTATGCGGTTGCACTGGCCACCTTCGGCTTCATCGTCAGCGTGGCGCTGACGCAGAATCCATGGGGCGTGCTGGCCCTGCTCGCTCGCTGATCACGGGGCCGCGGACGTGGCGGGCGCCCCGCCCAGCACGCGGTCGAGCAGCGCGGCCAGGCGCGCGCCGCCGAGGCGCAGCTGGTGCTCGGCGATCGGCCGCATGCGCGCGACGTAGGCCGCGTCGATGCGCCGGCCGGATGGATACACGCCGCCGTCCCTGACGATGCGGCAGCTCTGCTCGACCCATTGCGCCGGGGCGTTGTCGAACGGCGCGATCGGCTTCGGCAGCGTCAGCGGACCCTCGCGCTCGAGCAGCGCCGCGTACGCGCTGTCGTCGAGGTCGCGGGTAGACAGCAGGCCGGAATCCCAGACCCGATGCAGGTTGCTGCCCTGGCCATCGAACTGCACCTGGACCTCGTTGCCGCCCTTGTCGTCCCTGTAGCCGGCGTGCAGCGGCTGCTGCGCGTCGGCGACGAAGTGCACCACGAAGTTCAGCGCCTGCGCGCGCTCGGCGATCGGCAGGCCGCGATCACCGAGGATCGCGGCGTAGTGGTTGATCGCATGCACCACGCAGCGGCCGTCCGGGCAATCCTCGGCGGCCCGGTACACGCAGCGGCCGTGCATGTTGACGTAGTGCAGCGGCGCCGTCGCCTTGCCGAGTTCGGCCAGCGCCGGGTCGTCGCGCAGCCGGTCGGCCCAGTTGGCGACATCGGCCAGGCTCGCGGCGTGCTCGCTGGCCAGCAGCCGATCGACCTCGGCGCGCGTCGCCGGCGCGAGTTGCGAGGCCGCCAGATCGGCGACGATGCGGTGCCCGAGCGGGCCCCACGCCAGGGCGGCGGGTGCCGCGGCCAGCAGGGCGCATGCAAACAGTGCGAGGGGCAGCGGCTGGCGGCGGCGATGCATGGGCGGACTCCGGGCGGATCCGCCGCAGTCTGCCACAGCGTCGCAGCGGTCCGATGACACCCGCGGCCACGCGCGGAATCATCGTAAAATGCCCGCTTCCGCTCCATCATCCGCATCGGAGGACACCGTCCCATGGCCATCAAGGTCGCGATCAACGGCTACGGCCGCATCGGCCGCAACATCCTGCGCGCGCTCTACGAGTCGAACCGCACGAACGAGATCCGGGTGGTCGCGATCAACGATCTGGGTGACGCCGAAACCAATGCCCACCTCACCCAGTACGACACCGCACACGGCAAGTTCCCGCACGAGGTGGGCGTCGACGGCGGCGATCTCGTGGTCCGCGGCGACCGCATCAAGGTCTGCGCCGAACGCGACCCGGCCCGACTGCCGTGGGCCGCGCTGGGCGTGGACGTGGTGCTCGAATGCACCGGCCTGTTCACCAGCAAGGCCAAGGCCGGCGCGCACCTGGCCGGCGGCGCGAAGAAGGTGATCATCTCCGCGCCGGGCGGCAGCGACGTCGACGGCACCTTCGTCATGGGCGTCAACCACGACCAGCTCAGGGCCGGTCACCAGGTGATCTCCAACGCCAGCTGTACCACCAACTGCCTGGCGCCGCTGGCCAAGGTGCTGCACACGAAGATCGGCATCGTGCACGGGCTGATGACCACCATCCACGCCTACACCAACGACCAGGTGCTGACCGACGTCTACCACTCCGACCTGCGCCGCGCGCGTTCGGCGACCATGAGCCAGATTCCGACCAAGACCGGCGCCGCCGCCGCGGTGGGCCTGGTGCTGCCGGAACTCAACGGCAAGCTCGACGGCTTCGCCATGCGCGTGCCGACCATCAACGTGTCGGTGGTGGACCTGTCCTTCGTCGCTGCGCGCGCGACCAGCAAGGACGAGATCGACGCCGCGGTGCGCGAGGCCAGCGCGGGCGCGCTCAAGGGCATCCTCGGCGTGAACAGCAAGCCGCTGGTGTCGGTGGACTTCAACCACAATCCGCTGTCGAGCATCTATGACGCCACCCAGACGCGGGTGATGGGCGGCACCCTGGTCAAGGTGCTGAGCTGGTACGACAACGAGTGGGGCTTCTCCAACCGCATGCTGGACATGACCCGGGCGCTGATGGCGGCGCCCTGAGCGCAGTCGGGGCGGCCGCGTCCCGCGCAGGCCGGGGATGGCCGACGACCCCGGATCTGCGCACTCCAATGCCGGGCGCGAGTCGGTGCGGTCTCGCGCTCAGCGCTGCAGCACGTTGCGGGCGCGTTCGCGCAGGCGCGGCGCGTCGGTCAGCTCGATCTCGCGGCCGTCGACCCGGATCAGGCCCTGCTCGCGGAACCGCGCCAGCACGCGGCTGACGGTCTCCGGCGCCAGCCGCAGGTAATTGGCGATGTCGCCGCGCGGCATCGCCAGGTGCAGTTGCGTCGCCGACTGCCGTCGCTCGGCGAGACGCTCGCCGAGATCGAGCAGGAACGCGGCCATGCGCTCGTCGGCGCTGTAGTCGCCGGCGAGCATGGCCGAGGTGCCGATCTCCTTGCTCAGCGCGCGCAGCAGGTTCATCAGCAGATCGGGCACCTGCTGCGCCAGCTCGCGCACGGTCGGGAACGAGAACCGGCAGACATACACCGTATCCAGCGCCATCGCGTCGCAGGGATAGCGCTCGGGATGGATCGCATTGAGTCCGACCGCCTCGCCCGGCAGATAAAAGCCCAGCACCTGCTCGTGGCCGTCGCCATCCACGACCTGGGTCTTGACCATGCCCGAGCGCACCGCGTAGATCGCCTTGAACGGCTCGTGGGCGCGGAAAATCGCGTCGCCGACATGGTACGGGCCCAGATGCTCGACCACGCACTGCACGCGCCGCATCGCCTCCTCGTCGTGGCCGGTGGCGATGCAGCCGGCGCTGAAGGCACAGGCGGCGCACAGCTGCTCGGGATCGCCGTGCGGATGATGGGCAACCAGGTCCGCGAGGGCGTAACGACCGGCGGCGATGTCCACGACGAGGTCTCCGTGCGCTGCTGCTGCGCCCGGATCATATCGCCCTGGAGTAGCGCGCGCGCGGACCTGCGACACCATGGTAGGCGTCGAAGCACATCGCGATGTTGCGCAGCAGCAGGCGCCCGCGATCCGTGACGACGATGCGCGAGGCCGTGATCGTCACCAGACCGTCCGCGGCAAGTTGCCGCAGGCGCTGCAGGGCGGCGCCGAAATAGCTCGCGAAATCGATGCCGTGGCGGCGCCCGAAGTCGTCCATGTCGAGGCGGTCATGGCACATCAGCTCCATGATCAGCTCGCGGCGGATGCGGTCGTCCTCGCTCAGCAGCAGGCCGCGCGCGATCGGCAGGCGGCCGTCGTCGAGCATCGCATAGTAGACCGGCAGCTCCTTGACGTTCTGGCTGTAGGCGTCGCCGATGCGACCGATCGCGCTCATCCCGAGCCCGACGATGTCGCAGTCGCCGTGGGTCGAATAACCCTGGAAATTGCGCTGCAGCGACCCCTCGGCCCGGGCCCGCGCCAGCGGGTCGTCGGGCAGCGCGAAATGGTCCATGCCGATATAGACGTAGCCCGCGGCCGTCAGCGTCTCCAGGGTGAGGCCGAACAGCGCCAGCTTCTCGGTGGCGCTCGGCAGCAGGCTGGCGTCGAGCTGGCGCTGCGGCTTGAACAGCTCGGGCAGGTGCGCGTAGCTGTAGGCGGCGATGCGGTCCGGACGGATCGCCAGCACCTGCTCGAGGGTGCGCCGGAAGCTGTCGGCGGTCTGCCGCGGCAGGCCGTAGATCAGGTCCATGCTGACCGAGGCGAAGCCGGCGTCGCGCGCCGCCGCGATCAGGTCGCGGGTCGCGGCAAAGCCCTGGATGCGGTTGACCGCGGCCTGCACCGCGGGATCGAAATCCTGCACGCCGACGCTGAGCCGGTTGAAGCCCAGCGCCGCCAGGGCGCGCACCGCCGACGCGTCCGCCCAGCGCGGATCCATCTCGATGCCGAACTCGCGTTCTTCCGGCGGCGCGAAGCTGAAGTGTTCGCCGAGCCGCCCCATCAGCCGCGCCATCTGCGCGGCGTCGAGGAAATTGGGCGTGCCGCCGCCGAAATGCAGCTGCACCGCCTGGCGGTCGCGGTCGAACAGCGCGCCGGCGAGTTCGATCTCGCGGTGCAGATGCTCGAGGTAGACGTCGGCGCGGGCGCGGTCGCGGGTGATGATGCGCGTGCAGCCGCAGTAGAAGCACGGGCTGGTGCAGAACGGCACGTGCACATACAGCGACAGCGCGCGCGGAATCGGCTCCTCGTTGGAGGCCTGCGCCTGCGCGCGCAGGTCGGCCTCGCCGAAGCCGGCGTGGAACTGCGGCGCGGTCGGATAGCTGGTATAGCGCGGCCCGGCGACGTCGTAACGCGCGATCAGCGCGGGGTCGAAGGCGGGCGCGGCGAGAACGGTGGCGGTGCTCATGGGCCGACTCTAGGCGCAGCGTCACGCCCGCGCTTTGACCTGGATCAGCCGCTTCCCGTCGCCTCGATGCGCTGCTCGATCGCACCGAAGAGGCTGTGCCCGGCCGCGTCCAGCACCTCGATGCGCACCACGTCGCCGAACTTCAGGAACGGCGTCGCCGGCTTGCCGTCGCGCAGGGTCTCGACGGTGCGCTGCTCGGCCAGGCAGGAGGCGCCTTTGCCGGTGTCGTGGTTGGCGATGGTGCCCGAACCGACCAGCGTGCCCGCGGCCAGCGGCCGGGTCCTGGCCGCGTGCGCGATCAGCTCGGCGAAGCTGAACTGCATGTCCGTGCCGCAGTCGGGCTCGCCGAACCAGCGGCCGTTGATCCAGGTGCGCATCGGCAAGTGCAGCTTGTGGCCCTGCCAGGCCGCGCCCAGCTCATCGGGCGTGACCAGCACCGGCGACAGCGCCGAGCGCGGCTTCGATTGCAGGAAGCCGAAGCCCTTGGCCAGTTCGCCCGGGATCAGGTTGCGCAGCGATACATCGTTGACCAGGCCGACCAGCTGGATGTGCCCGGCGGCGGCGGCCGGGGTCACGCCCAGCGGCACGTCGTCGGTGACCACCACCACTTCGGCCTCAAGGTCGATGCCCCAGTCCTCGCTGGCGGCAAGCACCGGATCGCGCGGTCCGCAGAAGCCGGCGCTGGTGGCTTGGTACATCAGCGGATCGGTGTAGAAGCCGGGCGGCATTTCGGCGCCGCGCGCCTTGCGCACCCGCTCGACGTGCGGCAGATAGGCCGAGCCATCGACGAACTCGTAAGCGCGCGGCAGCGGTGCGGCCAGGGTTCCCATGTCGAGCGCGAACGGTTCGGCGACTCGCCCTGCGGCTGCGGGGTTGGGAAAAGGATCGGCGCGATCCAGGCGCTCCGACAGCACATTCAGCAAGGGCGCGACGCGCTGCCAGTCATCCAGCGCCGCCTGCAGCGACGGCGCGATGCCGATCGCGCGCACCGCGCGCGCGAGGTCGCGGGAGACGACGATCAGCGTGCCGTCGCGACCGCCTTCCTTCAGCGTTCCGAGTTTCATGATTTCTCCGGGGACATCGTCAACTCTTGAAGCGATGCAACGGCCTGCCGCTCGAACTGCGCAACATCACGCCTCCATCCATCGATCCATCATGTTGAGGGTCTAGAGCGAAGAACCGGTCGCTGCGAAATCCGGCGTCGCGCGAACGGACGTTTCCGTCGGACAGACCCTTCGCTGCGCTCAGGGCGACAACATTTTTTATCGCTGAGGCGCAGCCCGAAGGATCGGGCCTGCACAAAGACTATCGGACTGCCGAAGCCCGCACCCGACGGCCTCTCGCTTTGCTCGGGACGGAACCGAAGGCCGAAGGATGGGGCGCGGCCGGATCGAAGCGCGCGTCACGCAACATCTCCGTCGGACAGATCCTTCGCTGTGCCAAGGATGACAGCCAAGAGGCTGGCACGCCCAGATGGATGCGCGTCGATCACCCGCGCCGCCCCGGATCGAAGTGTTTCGGAAGCCCCTGCCAGCAGCGCCAGTAGTCGGCCTGCAACTCGGGCAACGCCAACGCCTGCGCGGAGGGATGGATCACCGCGCGCGTCTCGAACATGAAGGCCATGGTGTCGGTCAGATGCTGTGGCTGCGTGGTGTCGAGCGCCACCGCCCGGGCGTGGCTGGCGGCATCGGGACCGTGACCGCTCATGCAATTGTGCAGGCTGGCTCCGCCCGGGCTGAAGCCGCCGGCGCCGGCGCCCTTGGCGTCGTACTCGCCCTGGATCAAGCCCATGAACTCGCTGGCGACGTTGCGGTGGAACCACGGTGGCCGGAAGGTATGTTCGGCCACCAGCCAGCGCGGCGGGAAGATCGCGAAGTCCATGTTGGCGGTACCCGGCGTGTCGCTGGGCGCGGTGAGCACGGTGAAGATCGACGGATCGGGATGGTCGTAGCTGATCGAGCCGAGGGTGTTGAAGCGCGCCAGATCGTACTTGCAGGGCGCGTCGTTGCCGTGCCAGGCGACCACGTCCAGCGGCGAGTGGTCGATGGCGGCGCGCCACAGCCGGCCCTGGAACTTGGCGATCAGCTCGAACTCGCCCTCGATGTCCTCATAGGCCGCCACCGGCGCCAGAAAATCACGCGCGTTGGCCAGCGCGTTGGCGCCGATCGGACCCAGCTCGGGCAGGCGCATCGGCGCGCCGAAGTTTTCGGCCACGTAACCGCGCGCGTCGCCATCCAGCGGCGTGACGGCGAAACGCAGGCCGCGCGGGATCAGCGCGATTTCC
>JAGWPB010000064.1 GCA_028870665.1 Lysobacteraceae bacterium | reverse complement strand
CGGCGCCGCTCGGGCGCGGTCGCCGGCCGTCGGCGAGCACGATCTCGGTGGCATTGGCGAGGTCGCGCTCGTACTGCTCGGTCATCAGGCCGGCGAAGTCTTCGTCGTCGATCGCGGCGTCGAGTTCGAGGTTGGCCAGCCAGCTCGACAGGTTGAGATTGGACGAACCGACCCGCGCCCAGCGGCCGTCGGCGACCGCGGTCTTGGCGTGCAACATGCTGCCGTTCCACTCGAACACGCGGATGCCGGCCTCGAGCAGGGGCCGATAGCCGGCGCGCGACAGCGCGGCGACCGCGTGCAGGTTGCTGCTGCCGGGCACCAGCAGGCGCACGTCGACACCGTCGCGTGCGGCCGATACCAGCCCCTGCACGTAGGTCGGGATGCCGACGAAGTAGGCATCGGTCAGCCACAGCGTGCGCTGCGCCATCGCCGCCACCAGCTGATCCAGTCGATAGAGTCCTGCGGTCTGCGGATGGGTGGCGATCACCCGCAGCGCGACGGTGCCGACCGGTTCCGGCACCGGCGCGGCGGACAGGTCCAGCGGCGTGCCCAGGCCGGCCCAGGAGTCGCGGAAGGCCAGTTCCAGATCGCCCAGTGCGGGGCCGCGGATCACCAGCCCGGTGTCGCGCCACGGCGGCACGCCGCGCGCCGGATCGCCCAGCCATTTGGCGGCGGCACAGACGCCCGACAGCGAACCCCAGACGCCGTCGACCAGCACCAGCTTGCGGTGGTCGCGACTGATCCAGCCGAACGGGCTGTCGGCGCGCAGGCGGTTGTATACGCGCACCTCGCCGCCGGCGGCGCGCAGCGGCAGCCAGAACGCGGCGCGCGCATTGCCGAGATTGCCCAGCCAGTCGTGGATCACGCATACGCGCGCACCGCGCTGCGCGGCGGCGATCAGCGCGTCGCGCAGGCCGCGGCCGACGGGATCGTCGGCGATGATGTAGTTCTCGATGAACACATGCGATCGCGCCGACTCGATCGCCGCCTGCCACGCGGCGAAATGCGCGGCGCCGTCGATCAGCAGCTCGACCGTGTTGCCGGCGACCAGGGGCGCGCCTGCCGCGCGGCTGAGCGCCTGCTCGGCGAGCAGGCGCGCATGCAGGGTCGGACGCGGCAGCGGGGCGGCGGGATTCACGGCCCGAGTGTAGCCGCCCGTCGCTTCGCCCCGGGCGCATCTGCGAAGATCGGCCCATGAGCGCCCCCGAACGCTGCGACGATCCGGACATCCTCGCCGAGCGCATCCTCGCGCGCGTCGGCCCGGACCTGGTGGTGGCCGCGCCGCTGGGGCTGGGCAAGCCCAACGCGCTGCTGAACGCGCTGTACCGGCGCGTTGCCGCCGATCCGGCGCGCACGCTGACGATCTACACCGCGCTGTCACTGCAGCGGCCACGGGCGCGCAGCGACCTCGAGGCGCGTTTCCTCGAGCCATTCCTCGCGCGCCAGTTCGGCGCCGACTACGCCGACCTCGACTACGCTCTCGCGCAAGCCGCCGACCGCCTGCCGCCGAACGTGCGCGTGCACGAGTTCTACCTGCAGTCCGGCGCGCTGCTTTCCAGCCGCAGCGCGCAGGGCGACTACATCAGCCAGAACTACACTCACGTCGCGCGCGATCTCGCTGCGCGCGGCGTCAATCTGATCGTGCAGCTGGTCGCGTTGCGCGAGGGCGCGGGCGCGCCGCGCATCAGCCTGTCGTGCAACCCCGACCTGACGCTGGAACTGCTCGAGTGCATGGCCGCCATCGGTGCGCCGCGCCCGCTGTGCGTGGGGGTGGCGCATCCGCAGCTGCCGTTTCTCGGTCACGCCGCCGAAGTGCCGGCGGCACTGTTCGATCTGCTGCAGGCACCGCCGGCGCTGTCGGCGCTGTTCGCGCTGCCGCGCGAGCCGGTGGACACCGCCGAGCACGCGATCGGCCTGCACGCCAGCGCGCTGGTGCTCGATGGCGGCACCCTGCAGATCGGCATCGGCGCGCTGTCGGACGCGCTGGTGTACGCGCTGGGATTGCGGCACGCCGATAATGCGCGCTGGCGCGATGCGCTTGGCGCGCTCGACACCGTCGGCAGCACGCGCGCGCTGGCGTCGCGGATCGGCGGCCTCGATCCGTTGGTGCACGGCCTGCACGGCTCCAGCGAGATGGTGATGGACGGCTTCATGCATCTGCGCCGCGCAGGCATCCTGCGCCGCGAGGTGTACGACGATCTGGCGCTGGAGCGCGTGCTGGCCCAGGGTCTGGTCACGACGACCCTGCATGCGGGCGATGTGCAGCGACTGCGCGACGCCGGCGTGTTGCCGGCGCGGGTGGATGCGGCGCAGCTGGCGCGGTTGCGGGCATTCGGGCTGCTGCCGGCTGCGTGCGTGCTGGAAGGCGACGCACTGGTCTGGCCGGATGGCCGGCGCCTGCCGGCCGAGCTTGATCACGCCGACACTCGCGCCGTGCTGGAAGCCTGGCTGCCCGGCCGGCCCCTGCGCGGCGGCCGCTACCTGCGCGGCGCGTTCTTCCTCGGCTCGCGCGATCTCTATGCCTGGCTGCGCGGGCTGGACGGTGCCGACTGGGACGGCCTGGAGATGACCCGGGTAGCGCGTCTCAACCAGGTCGCAGGCGCCGCTGCCGCGCTCGATGCCCTGCAGCGCCGTGGCGGCCGGTTCTTCAACATCTGCATGATGATGACGCCGCTGGGCGCGGCGGTGTCCGATGCGCTGGCCGACGAGCGCGTGGTCAGCGGCGTCGGCGGCCAGTACAACTTCGTCGCCATGGCGCATGCGTTGCCGGATGCGCGCTCGGTCTTGATGCTGCGTGCGACCCGCAGCGCGCACGGTCGCACCGGCAGCAACATCCGCTGGTCCTACGGTCACACCACGATTCCGCGCCACCTGCGTGACCTGGTGGTCACCGAGTATGGTGTCGCCGACCTGCGCGGCCGCAGCGACGGCGAGTGCGCGCGCGCGATGCTCGCGATCAGCGATGCCCGTTTCATCGACGCACTGGTCGCCGACGCGCAGCGCGCCGGCAAGCTGCCGCGCGATTTCCGCGTGCCCGACGCCTGGCGTGCCAATACGCCACGGCGCCTGCACGCCGCGCTGACGGCCGCGCGTCGGGCGGGGCTTTTCCCGGTGTTTCCCCTGGGCAGCGATTTCGATGCGGCCGAGCAGCGGCTGCTGCCGGCGCTGGCCTGGCTGCAGGGACAGTCAGCACGCGGCCTGCCCGGTTGGCCGGCACTGGCCGGGGCGTTGCTGGCGCCGGGACGGACCGTCGATGCCGTGACGGCGCTGGCGCGCATGCGGCTCGCCGCGCCGCGCGGTCCACGCGAGCGCCTGCTGGCGCGGCTGCTGCGCGGAGCCTTGGCGCGAGCGCCGCGGAGCCCGTGAAATCCGGCGGCCGTGCCGCCGGCAGCCGCGCGCGGCGTTCGGCCGAGCTTCGCGCGATCCGGCACGAGCGTGGCGCCGTTCCGTCCGTCGCGGCGCCCGGTGCGTATCGAGGCGGGCTTGATCGCCGCACCGGTGCTCCGCTTGGCTTACACTGGTATCGCCGCCATGGTCGGCGGTGCCGCAGCGGCACGAGGAACGCCATGCAACCGGCTTATGCCCGACTGATCGAAGGACTTCCCGCGCGCAACCCGGCCGCCGCAGGCGCTCCCGCCCGGCCGCGTGAAGTGCAGCAGCGCGTCGCGCAGCTGCCCCTGGCCAGCCCCGAGTTGGCCGCCCGCGAGCTGTCGCGGCTGCTCGGCGAGATGCGCGCCAGCCTGTGGTCCGGCGCCGATCGGCTGGACGCGCTCGAATTGCTGCGTGCACCCGCCGAGCAGCTGAGCAGTGCCTTCGAGCGGCCGTTGCTGGCCGAGAGTTTCCCGCTGCCCCCGATCAAGGCGCGCATGGCCGACATGGCACGCGAGGTGCATCTGCGTCTCGGTGAAGGCTATGCGCTGGCGGTTCATGAATTGTGCGCACCGGCGGGCAAGGTGCCGATGCTGCGCGGCAAGGCCGTCACTCTGGCTCTGCTGCGTGCGCAACAGCATCTGGGCCTGGCCCTGCTGTGGAGTTACCGCCTTTATCGCACGCCGCCGCCGGGCGTCTGGATCCGCCTGCATGCGGTCTACGCCTTCGCGCTGGAGGCCGGTCTGGCCACCAAGGCCGTCAACGGAAACGGTCACGCGGGTGGGCACGATGTCCGCGGCGCCTATCTGCACTCGCTGCTGCTGGCCCTGTGCAATCCCTATCGACTGACCCTGCGCGAGATGGGCGATGCCTATGCGCTGACCCAGGCGCTGGCGTCGCATTGCGAGATCACCCGCGGCGGCGAGTCGGGTTTCGCAATGCGCGCCGACGCCGACAGCGGCCCCGGCTATGTACCCGAAGAGCGCGAGCAGGCGCAGGGCGATCTGCTGGCGCTGGACGTCGAGCCGGTGATGCAGCTGCTCGAGCGGAATGCGGCGCTGCTGCCGCCCGGTGCGGACAAGCTCAACTTTCGCACCGATCGCGGCAGCCTGGAGGTGTCACGAGCATTTGTCGAACGCCTGCGTGCCGCCTGGATCGGTGCCGCCGCGCGCGGCCATGCGCGGATCGGCGCGCAGCACGTGCTGGAGACGGTCATCGGCCTGCACGGGCTGCACTACCTGCTGGCGGGCGGCCAGGACTTCCAGGCCTTCCTCGCGCGGGTGCGCGGCGCCGGTATCACCTTGAGCAGCAGCGAAAATGCCGCCGCCTGGACCAGCGGCGGCGAGTCGCTGCGTGCCGCGGTCCTCAGTGCGCGCGTGCTCGACCAGAGCCTGGGCGGATACCGGCTGCTCTGGGAACCCGGCGCGGCGGTGCGGCTGAAAGTGGGCGAACTGGTCGGGCTGGCCCTGCCGGCCGAGCGCGGCGACGTCCAGGACTGGATGGTCGGCCTGATTCGCTGGCTGCGCGTGGACGACGAGGGGCGACTGGACGCCGGTGTCGAACTGCTGGCGCGGCATGCGCTGGCGGTGGCGGTGCGCACCCCGGACGCGCAGGGCCAGCTGCGGCCGCCCTTGCGCGCCGTCTTGCTGCGTCTGGACGATGGCGAATCGCTGCTGGTGCCCAGCCTGTTTGATCGCGCGGCCAGCGCGGTCGAGCTCAGCCGTCCGGCCGATCCGCGCGACTGGCATCCGCAGGCGCCGGTGCAGCTGCTGCTGCCGGCCGCGATCGTCGAGACCAGCGCCGCCTATTGGCGCATCACGCTGAGCCCGATGCAGTCAGTCAAGGCCGCACCGCTGGCCAGCGTCGCGGCCGGTTGAGCATGGGCGATTCGCAGCCCCCCGCGCCGCTGTCGCGCCGTGCCAGCGTGAGCGTCGCCGTCGGAGGCGTCCGCGTCGGCGGCGGCGCCCCGGTGGTGGTGCAGTCGATGACCAACACCGATACCGCCGATGTCGCCGCGACCGCCAGACAGGTGGCCGAGCTGGCCCGCGCCGGTTCCGAGCTGGTGCGCATCACCGTCAACACGCCGCAGGCGGCGGCGGCCGTGCCGCGCATCCGCGAGCGCCTGGACATGATGGGCGTGACGGTGCCGCTGGTCGGCGACTTCCACTACAACGGCCATCAGCTGCTTGCGGCCGAGCCGGGCTGTGCCGAGGCACTGGCCAAATACCGCATCAATCCCGGCAATGTCGGCTTCGGCAAGAAGCGCGACAGCCAGTTCGCGGCCATCGTCGACATCGCCCTGCGCCAAGACAAACCGGTGCGCATCGGCGTCAACTGGGGCTCGCTGGACCAGGCGCTGGTGGCGCGCCTGATGGACGAGAACCACGCCCGTCTCGAGCCTTGGGATGCGGCGCGGGTGGCGCGCGAGGCGCTGATCCGTTCGGCGCTGGACTCCGCCGCGCAGGCCGAGGCGCAGGGGATGGGCCGCGACCACATCCTGCTGTCGTGCAAGGTTTCGGGCGTGCAAGAGCTCATCGCCGTCTATCGCGACCTGGCCGCGCGCTGCGACTATGCGCTGCATCTCGGGCTCACCGAGGCCGGCATGGGCAGCAAGGGCATCGTCGCCTCGACCGCGGCGCTGGCGGTGCTGCTGCAGGAAGGCATCGGCGACACCATCCGCATCTCGCTCACGCCGGAGCCCGGCGAGTCGCGCACCCGCGAGGTGATCGTCGCCCAGGAGCTGCTGCAGACCATGGGCCTGCGTGCCTTCACGCCGCTGGTCACCGCGTGCCCCGGCTGCGGCCGCACCACCAGCACGCTGTTCCAGGAGCTGGCGTTGCGGGTGCAGGAGCATGTGCGCGCGAAAATGCCGGAATGGCGCATCAAGTATGACGGCGTCGAGAACCTCACCCTCGCGGTGATGGGCTGCGTGGTGAACGGGCCCGGCGAGAGCAAGCATGCCGACATCGGTATCTCGCTGCCCGGCACCGGCGAGACGCCGGCGGCGCCGGTATTCGTTGACGGCGCCCGGACCGTGACCCTGCGCGGCGAGCACATCGCCGAGGAGTTCGTCGCGCTCGTCGAGGATTACGTCGGCCGGCGCTACGCGGCGCGCGGCTGAGCGCCGCCGGGTGCGCCCGGCGGCCGGGTACAATGGCGATTTGCCGCCCGGACGCCCCGCATGCCGCGCTCGCCTGCACCCGTACTGACCATCGACGGCCCGTCCGGATCGGGCAAGGGCACCGTCAGCCGTCTGCTGGCGCAGGCGCTGGGCTGGCACCTGCTCGATTCCGGCGCCCTGTACCGTGCCATCGGCTACGCCGCGTCGATGGCCGGCATCGACCTGTCCGACGCCGAGGCCGTCACCCGCTGCGCCGAGGCCACGCGCATCCGCTTCCGCGATCCCGGCGACGGCGGCGAGACACGGGTGATCGTCAACGGTCACGATGCCAGCGACGAGATCCGCACCGAAACCTGCGGCGCCGCCGCGTCGGCGATCGCCGCCATCGCCAGCGTCCGTGCGGTGCTGCTGGATCTGCAGCGAGGGTTTCGCCGGGTGCCGGGTCTGGTGGCCGACGGCCGCGACATGGGGACCGTGATCTTTCCCGATGCCGCGACCAAGGTGTTTCTGACGGCCAGCGCGGCCGAACGCGCCCGGCGCCGCCATAAGCAGTTGAAGGCAAAGGGACTCGACGTTACACTTGCAGCCCTTTTGCACGAGATCGAAGCCCGCGACGCGCGTGACGCGTCGCGCGCGGTCGCGCCGCTGCGAGCGGCGCCGGATGCCGTGGTGATCGATACCACGGGCATGCCGGCGCCGGCGGCGGCCGACAGGGTATTGGCGCTGGTGCGCGGCCGTTGAGGCGGCATCCGGCGTCGGGTCCGCACCGCGAGGTGCGGTTTTGCAACGGTGCCCCGGCACCCCTCGACCGGCGGCCGCCGGCACACGCAATCCGGCGGCCTGAGTCAACCTGGAACTCCCATGACCGAAAGTTTTGCCGAACTGTTTGAACAGAGCCAGACCCTCTCGAAGCTGAAGCCCGGCTCGATCGTTTCCGGCATCGTCGTCGAGATCCGCAGCGACGTCGTCGTGATCAACGCCGGCCTGAAGAGCGAGGGCATCGTCCCGATCGAGCAGTTCCGCAATGAACGCGGCGAGCTCGAGGTGCAGGTCGGTGACGAGGTCAAGGTCGCTCTCGACGCCATCGAGGACGGTTTCGGCGAAACCAAGCTGTCGCGCGAGAAGGCCAAGCGCTCGCTGGTGTGGGACGAGCTGGAGGAGGCGTTCGAGAAGAGCGCGGCCATCAACGGCAGGATTTCCGGCAAGGTCAAGGGCGGTTTCACCGTCGACATCAAGGACGTGCGCGCATTCCTGCCCGGCTCGCTGGTCGACGTGCGCCCGGTGCGCGATCCGGTCTACCTCGAGGGCAAGGATCTCGACTTCAAGATCATCAAGCTCGACCGCAAGCGCAACAACGTCGTGGTCAGCCGCCGCGCGGTCGTCGAGAGCGAGTTCTCCGCCGAGCGCGAGCAGCTGCTCGAGCGTCTCAAGGAAGGCGCGGTGATCAAGGGCGTGGTCAAGAACCTCACCGATTACGGCGCCTTCGTGGACCTGGGCGGCATCGACGGCCTGCTGCACATCACCGACATGGCGTGGAAGCGCGTGCGCCATCCCTCCGAGGTGGTCAATGTCGGTGACGAGCTGGAAGTGCGCGTGCTCAAGTTCGATCGCGAGCGCAACCGCGTCAGCCTCGGTCTGAAGCAGCTGGGCGACGATCCCTGGGTCAACATCGCGCGTCGCTATCCGGTCGGCAGCCGCCTGTTCGGCAAGGTCAGCAACGTCACCGACTACGGCTGCTTCGTCGAGATCGAGCCCGGCGTCGAAGGCCTGGTGCACGTCTCCGAGATGGACTGGACGAACAAGAACGTCAATCCGGCCAAGGTGGTGCAGGTCAGCGACGAGTGCGAGGTGATGGTGCTCGACGTCGACGAGGAGCGTCGCCGCATCTCGCTCGGCATCAAGCAGACCCACTCCAATCCGTGGGAAACCTTCGCCGCCGTGCACAAGAAGAACGACCGTGTCAGCGGCAGCATCAAGTCGATCACCGACTTCGGCATCTTCATCGGGCTTGAAGGCGGCATCGACGGTCTGGTGCACCTGTCCGACATCTCCTGGCAGACCACCGGCGAGGATCTGGTGCGCAACTTCAAGAAGGGCGACGAGATCGAGGCCGTGGTGCTGGCGGTCGATCCGGAGCGCGAGCGCATCAGCCTCGGCATCAAGCAGCTCGAGCAGGACCCGTTCGGCCAGTTCATGGCCGGCCATCCGCGCGGCAGCGTGCTGACCGGCGTGGTCAAGGAAGTGGATGCCAAGGGCGCACTGGTCGCGCTCGAGGACGGTGTCGAGGGCTATATCCGTGCCAGCGACATCGCCAAGGAGCGCATTGACGACGCCAGCCTGCACCTCAAGGTCGGCGACTCGGTCGAGGCCAAGTTCATCGGCATGGATCGCAAGGGGCGCCTGCTGCAGCTTTCCATCCGTGCCAAGGACGAGGAGGACCTGCAGGAGGCGCTGACCGATTACCAGTCGGCCGCTGGCGGTACCACCAAGCTGGGCGCGCTGCTGAAAGAGCAGATGAAGAAGGCCTGACGGAACCGGGCATGACGCAGTCCGCAGATTTCGCCATGCCTTCCGCGGCGACCCCATCGTGACCATGACCAAGTCCGATCTGATCGAGGCCCTGGCGCGTCGCCAGGGCCATCTGGCCTTTTCCGACGTCGAGTTCGGTGTGCGCAGCGTGCTCGAACAGATGACCGCGGCGCTGGCTTCCGGCCAGCGCATCGAGGTGCGCGGTTTCGGCAGCTTCGCCCTGCATTTCCGTCCGCCGCGCATGGGTCGCAACCCCAAGACCGGGACGGCCGTGGCGCTGCCCGGCAAGCATGTCCCTCATTTCAAGCCCGGCAAGGAGCTGCGCGAGCGCGTCAACGCTGCCGCGGCGTGAGCGTTTCGGCTACAGTCCTCGGCTGAGGGATCCGGCCATGCGTCTGCTGATCGTCTTCCTGCTGCTGCTGTTCGTGCTGCTGGGTGCGGCGTTCGGTGCGCTCAATGGCGGCCTGGTGCATTACGACCTGCTGGTCTTCCAGACCGACCTGCCCAAGGGCGTGGCCCTGCTGCTGGCTTTGGTTGCCGGCTGGCTGCTGGGCGGCCTGACCGCCTGGATCGGACTCGGCCTGCGCCAGCGCCGTCGCGCGCGGGCGCAGCGCGGCGCGGCCGACTCCGGCAACGGCAGCGCATGAACCTGCCGGTTCTGCTGATCCTGCTGCTGCCGCTTGCATACCTGTCGGGCTGGTGGACGGCGCGGCGGTACATCGTGCGTCATTCCGGTGCGCGGGTCAGCGAGTTGTCGTCGAGCTATTTTCGCGGGCTGAACTACCTGCTCAACGAGCAGCCCGACAAGGCGATCGAGGTTTTTCTCAAGCTCGCCGAGCTGAACCGCGACACGGTCGAGACGCACCTTGCCCTGGGCAACCTGTTCCGTCGTCGCGGCGAGGTCGATCGCGCCATCCGCGTGCATCAGCATCTGATCGCGCGGCCCAATCTGTCCGAGGACATGAAGACCATCGCCCTGCTCGAACTGGGCGAGGATTACATGCGTGCCGGTCTGCTCGACCGTGCCGAAACCCTGTTTGCCGATCTGGTGGCCATGAATGCGCACGCGCCCTCGGCGCTGCGCCATCTGATCGGCATCTGTCAGCACGAGCGCGACTGGCACGAGGCCATCGCCTATGCCCGTCGGCTGGAGGAGATGACCGGCGAGTCGCAGGCGCAGCAGATTGCCCATTTCTGCTGCGAGTTGGCCGAGCGCTCGCACGCGCACGGCGCCCGCGACGAGGCGCAGCGCTATCTCCAGCAAGCGTTCGAGTGCCTGCCGGATTTCGTGCGCGCGCACCTGCTGGCCGGCCAGTTTCTCGCCGCTGAAGGTCGCTATGCCGAGGCGGTCGAGGCCTTCGAGAGCGCGGTGCGCGCCGATGTCGAGTTCGTGCCGGAGATCCTGCCGCCGCTGCTCGACGGCTATGCACGCTCGCAGCAGATGGAGCGCGCCGAGCGTTTTCTGACCGATGTGCTGGCGCGCTACCAGGGCATTTCGCCGGTGCTGGCACTGGCGCGCATCTACGCCGGTCGCGACGGCGAGCGGCAGGCGGTGGATTTCCTCACCCGGCAGCTGCGTCAGCGACCCTCGGTGCGCGGCCTGATGGCGCTGATCGACGTCACCATCGATCGCAGCAGCGGCGAGGCGCGCGAGAACTTCCAGCTGCTGCGGGGACTGACCCGCACACTGCTGGAAGGGCAGGCGATGCACCGTTGCAGCCGCTGCGGCTTCGGCGCCAAGGCGCATCACTGGCAGTGCCCGAGCTGCAAGAGCTGGGGCACGCTGCGCCCGATCCATGGTGTGGCCAGCGAGTGAGACGCCGATGTCCGTGATCCTGCCGCCGCTGGTTGCGCTGCTGATCGCCGCCGCAACGGTCGCCGCCGGCATGACCTATGCGCGCTGGCGGGGCTTGCTCGACACGCCCGGCCGGCGTCGCCTGCATCAGGTCCCGACGCCGCGCGGCGGCGGCGTCGGCATCGTGCTCGCGGCGCTGATCGTGGCGCTGGTTCCGGCGGCGCGCGGGGCCTGGAGCCTGGCACCGGCGCTCGGCGTCGCCTGGCTGGGCGGTGCCCTGCTGGTGGCTGCGGTCGGTTATGCCGACGACCATCGGCATCTGCCGGCGTGGTTGCGGCTGCTGGCGCACCTGGCGGCGGCCCTGCTGCTGGCCATGGCGCTGGGGCTTCCGGCGCGGTTCGCCCCGGTACCGCTGCTGTGGCGAGCCGGCATACTGCTGGCCACGGTCTGGTCGATCAATCTGCACAACTTCATGGATGGCAGCAACGGGCTGCTGGCGCTGCAGGCGCTGTTCGTGCTGGCCGCGATCGCGGCACTGGCATCCGCCGGCGGCGCGCCCGGCCTGGCGCTCGTTGCGCTGGTCCTCGCTGCCGCCACGCTGGGGTTCCTGCCGTTCAATTTTCCGCGCGCGCGGGTGTTCATGGGTGATGTCGGCAGCGGTACGCTCGGCTTTCTGATCGCGGCGGTCGCGCTCACCGCGATCGCCCGCGGAGCGCTCGGCCTCGCCGAAGCGGCGGTCGTGGTGAGCGCGTTCGCCGTCGATGCCAGCTGCACCTTGCTGTCGCGGCTGCTGCGCGGCCGCCGCTGGTACCGACCGCATCGCGAACATCTGTACCAGTGGATCGCGCGCGTGTCGGGCTCGCATGTCCGCGCGGCTGCGTACTACAGCGCATGGAATCTGCTGCTGGCGGGGCCCGTGCTGCTGCTGATGCGTGTGCGCCCGGCATGGGCATGGCCGCTGGCTGTTGCCGTGCTGATCTGCGCCATGCTGACGTGGTGGTTCGGCAGGCGCGCCTGTCTGCGCGCGGGGAAGAATGCGAAACTGCGCCATGCGCCTGCGTAATCTGATCGGTGTCATCCATCCGCGTGCAGCGGTCGTGCTGCACGATCTCGCCATGGTGACGCTCGCGTGGTGGCTGGCCAAGGTGCTGCGCTACGCGCTGATGGATGACGTGTCCGGCGCGCCGTTCGTGGCGGCCGAGTTCGTGATCGTGCTGGCGGTGCAGGGTGCGACGTTCGCCTGGACCGGGCTGTATCGCGGGCTGTGGCGTTTCGCCAGCCTGCCCGACCTGTGGAATATCGTGCGTGCCGCGGTGATCGGCGCGCTGACCATCGGCGTGCTCCTGTTCCTGTACAACCGCCTGGCCACGGTCCCGCGTTCGGTGCTGGTGATCTATCCGCTGCTGCTGATCCTTTTGCTGGGGTTGCCGCGACTGGCCTTCCGCTTCTGGAAGGACAGCCGGCTGGACCTGTTCCAGGCCGCGCCGGCGCAGCGCGTGCTGGTACTGGGTGCCGGTCGTGCCGGCGACGCGCTGGCACGCGACCTGCGCCGGGACAGCCGCTACCGCGTGGTCGGCTTCATCGACGACAGCAGCGCGCTGCGCGGCGCACGCCTGCACGATATTCCGGTGCTGGGCGACTGCGGGCATCTGGCCGAGATCGCCCGCGAGTCCGCGGCGCAGATGCTGCTGATCGCGATGCCTTCGGCGAACAGCGCGCAGATGCGTCGCATCGTGGCGCTATGCGAGGACTGCGGGTTGCCGTTCCGGACCGTGCCGCGGCTGCAGGATGTGGTCGCCGGCCGTGCGCAGCGCAACGAGCTGAAGGAGGTCGCGATCGAGGATCTGCTCGGCCGCGACGCGGTGCAGCTCGACTGGGCGGCGATCCGCGCGGGGATCGCCGGCCGCAGCGTGCTGATCACCGGTGGCGGCGGTTCGATCGGCTCCGAACTGTGCCGACAGGTGGCTCACCTCGGCGCCGCGGCGCTGACCATCCTGGATGCCTGTGAGTACAATCTCTACCGCATCGCTCACGAGATCGGCGCCAGCGATCCCGCCCTGCGCTTGCGGCCGTTGCTGGGCGATTGCGGTGATGCCGTCGCGGTCGAGCGCGCCTTCGTGCTGGCGCGCCCCGACGTGGTCTTCCATGCCGCTGCCTACAAGCACGTGCCGCTGCTGGAAGAGCAGCTGCGCGAGGCCGTGCGCAACAATGTACTGGCTACCGAAACCGTGGCCGCTGCCGCCGATCGCCATCGCTGTGTCGGGCTGGTGCTGATCTCCACCGACAAGGCGGTCAATCCGACCAGCGTGATGGGCGCGTGCAAGCGTCTTGCCGAGCAGGTGGTGCAGGCGCACGCGGCGCGCTCGGCCACGCGCTACATCACCGTGCGCTTCGGCAACGTGCTGGATTCGGCGGGCTCGGTGGTACCGCTGTTTCGCGAGCAGATCGCGCGCGGCGGGCCGCTGACCGTGACCCACCCCGAGGTCACGCGCTATTTCATGACCATCCGCGAGGCCTGTCAGCTGATCCTGCAGGCGGCGCTGCAGGGTCGCGGTGGCGAGATCTTCGCGCTCGACATGGGTGATCCGGTACGCATCCGTGATCTTGCCGAACAGATGATCCGTCTGGCGGGCAAGCAGCCGGGTCGCGACGTCGCCATCGTCTACACCGG
>JAGWPB010000063.1 GCA_028870665.1 Lysobacteraceae bacterium | reverse complement strand
AAGGCCGCGCTCGCGTCCTGAGCACGCCGCGCAGCGCGTGAGGGGCACGCGCTCGCTGCGCTGCAGCAGCGCTTCGCCGGCCGTCGCTTCTGTACAACTCGGGCGGGTTCCTCTAGCGTGCCGCATCCGCCTCGTGGCGGCTGGACGGACGCATGCAGATCAAGGGCAAGCCCAATTCGTTCGACATTGCGCACCTCGCCGGCGTGTCGCAATCGACGGTGTCGCGCGCGCTGCGCGGACATCCGACGGTCAACGCTGAAACCCGCGCGCGCATCCTGGCGATCGCGCGCCAGCTCAACTACAAGGCGGACAAGAACGCATCGAGCCTGCGCTCGAAGCACTCGGGCACGCTGGCCCTGCTGATCTTCGAGGATCCCACGGTCGATGACTCCAGCATCAATCCGTTCTTCCTGTCGATGCTGGGTTCGGTGACCCATGCCTGCGCGCGGCACGGCCACGATCTGCTGATCTCGTTCCAGGAGTTGTCGCGCAACTGGCACGCGGACTACGAGGACTGCCACAAGGCCGACGGCATCATCCTGCTGGGCTACGGCGATTACCTCGATTACCGCGGCCGGCTCGAGGCCCTGGTCGAGCAGGGCACGCACTTCGTGCGCTGGGGCGCGGTGCTGAGCGACCAGCTCGGCCTGTCGATCGGCTGCGACAACCTGCGCGGCGGGCAGCAGGCCGCCGAGCATCTGCTGGCGCTGGGCCGCCGGCGCATCGCTTTCATCGGCAATGCCTCGCTGCGGTCGCCGGAGTTTTTCGAACGCTACCAGGGCTACTGCACGGCGCTGCGCGCGGCCGGGCTGGTGCCGGAGACGGCCCTGCAGGTGGATGCCATTTCCACCGAGCTGGCCGGCTTCGAGGCGACCAGCACGCTGCTGCAGCGCGGCGCGGCCTTCGACGCGGTGTTCGCCGCCAGCGACCTGATCGCGATCGGCGCCATGCGCGCACTCGCCAGCCGCGGATTGCGGGTGCCGGCGGACGTGGCGGTGGTCGGCTTTGACGACATCCCGATGGCCAGCTTCGTCAACCCGCCGCTGACCACGGTGCAGCAGGACACCCGCCGGGCCGGTGAGCTGCTGGTGGAGACCCTGCTCAACCTGATCCACGGCGATCGCGCGCAATCGATCAAGCTGCCGGCGACCCTGGTCGTGCGGCAATCCTGCGGCATCGGCCTGGCCCCCGTGACCACCTGCCCGCCGCGCGTCGCGACGACGCGCCGTGGCACGGCCGCGCCGCGCGGCCGCAGCCGGCATTCCTGAGGCTCGCACTGCGCGTGGCGGCACGCGACGGCGCAGCCGCCAGCCTGCAGCTACGCCCCCCGCCGCTCCGTCGCCGGCTCGGCGACGCGCAGCACGCAGAGTCCGGCGATCAACAGGCTGACGCCGGCCAGCGCCAGCGCGTCCATCGGCCGACCCGCGAAGAACAGCTTCAGCAGCAGCCCCAGCACGCTCGCCGCCAGGATCTGCGGAATCACGATGAAGAAATTGAAGATGCCCATGTACACGCCCATCTTCGCCGCCGGCAGATGATCGGAGAGCAGCGCATAGGGCAGCGACAGGATCGAGGCCCAGGCGAAGCTGACCCCCACCATCGACAACAGCAGCCAGTCGGCATCGCGGATCAGCAGAAACGACAGCAAGCCCAGCCCGCCCAGCCAGACGTTGATCAGATGGCTCCAGCGCAGCCCGAATCGCCGCACCATCCACGGAATCACCATCGCGGCCAGCACCGCGACCCCGTTGTAGGTCGCGAACAGCACGCCCACCCAGTTGGCGCCCTGGTTGTAGGCCGCCGAGTGCGGATCGGTCGCGCCAAACTGCACCGCGGTCACCGCGGGCGTGGTGTAGGTCCACAGCGCGAACATCGCGAACCAGGAGAAAAACTGCACCCAGGCCAGCCGGCGCATGGCCACCGGCATGCCGCGCAGGTCGGCGAGGATTCCCGTCAGCACATGCTCGCGCGGTGAAAACCCCAGCCAGAGCAGGCCCAGTCCGAACGCAAGCAGGCCGCCGGCCAGCAGGTAGAGCCGATAGTCCAGATGGCTCAGCGCGATCGCCAGCACGGCGACCACACCCGCACCCAGCCACCACGCGCCCTGGCGACGCGCCACGACGCGATCCTGCAGACGCGGCGGCACCGGCAGGCTGTCGCTGAAGGCGATCAGCTGATCGGGTGGGTATTCACGCGTCGAGAGCACGGTCCAGCCGACCGCTGCGAGCAGCACGACGGCACCCGCGTCGAAGGCATAGCGCACGGTATCGGGAATGGCGTCGCCCGCTGCCACGTTGGCGACACCGGCCTTGGCCAGCAGCCACGGCAGCAGCGAGGCGATGACCCCGCCCACGCCGATCAGGAAACTCTGCAACGCATAGCCCAGCGGCCGCTGCGTGTTTGGCAACTGATCGGCGACGAAAGCGCGAAACGGCTCCATCGACACGTTGAACGACGCATCCATGATCCACAGCAGCAGCGCCGCCACCCACAGCGCCGGCGCGTTGGGCATGGCCAGCAGCGCAAGCGTCGCCAGCACGGCACCGGCGAGAAAATACGGGCGGCGCCGACCCAGCCGGGTCCAGGTGCGATCGGAGTAGTGGCCGATCAGCGGCTGCACGATCAGGCCGGTCAGCGGCGCGGCCACCCACAGGATCGGAATGCTGTCGACCGGCGCGCCCAGCGTCTGGAAGATGCGGCTGACATTGGCGTTCTGCAGGGCAAAGCCGAACTGGATGCCCATGAACCCGAAACACATGTTCCAGATCTGCCCGAACCTCAGCTCGGGCTTCGCCGCGCCGCTCATGGCTTCGCGACCTTGCCGGGCAGCGGCGAAATCAGCAATGCACCGATGTCGGCAGCATTCACGGGGCCGCTCGCGCCGCCCTGCCCGCCGGTGTAATGCGCCGCGGTCGCCAGGAAACTCATGTTGAACCCCTGCTCGAGCATGAAGGTGCATCGCGCGCCGCGCCCGGCGGCGAAGCGCGCCGTGGTCGAACGCCGCTCACCGATGCTCTGCGGCATCACGATCGCCAACGTCTGCGACGGCTGACCCGCGCATTCCACCACGATGCGCTTCACCGCCGCGGTGATGCCGGTGTTGATCGGGCCATGATCGTTGGCGTAAGCCAGCCGCAGCGCGTAGGCGCCGGTGGCGGCCGCGGTCCAGATGCGCGGCCAGGGCCCGGCGAGCGTCGCGGTAGCGCCGACACAGACCACCGGGCCGGGCAGCGACTGCAGGCCCGCGGCATCGCGGCGGGTCAGACTGAAGCACTGGCGAAGCGGCGTCCTCGGCAACGTCAGCGTCCCCTCGATGGGGCCATGCGGACGGCCATCGACGTCGAGCAGGCCCGGCGCCGCGGCACGCACCTGCCAGTGATCGCCGGAGCGCATGACCTCGGGCGCGGCCGGCGCGGCCGGCGCGAATTCGGGCGCGCCCTCGCGCAGCGGGAGATTCGCTGCCGAGATCGCCTTCAGCTGCACGCGCGTCGTGTCGCCTTGTGTCTGCACGCTGGCGGCGACCAGCAGATCGCCGTCCAGCGCGGCCGGTCGCAGCAGGACGATGCGCTGCTGCGGCGTCCGCAGGGTGATCGATCGGCGATTACCGAACAGCATCGGTACCAGCGTCACCGGCAGCTTGGGCTCGATGCGATCGTCCGCGGTCAGGCCGAACACGCCCTCGACCACCATGTCGAGATAGCCCGCCACCGACCACAGTTGCCGACGCGAGTCGACGACCGGGCCGCCGAGCCGGCCGGGGACATGGGTGGAGAGCGACTCCAGCGCGAAGTTCTCCATGTTCGAGCCGCTGAGCGCGGCGCCGCGCAGGATCGAGCGCAGCTCGTGCGCAATGCGTGCCGGATCGTTCACCTGGCGCGCCGCGCGCAGCGCATAGGCGCTGACGAAAGGCCAGATCGCACGATTGTGGTAGATCGGCTGATCCTTGCGCTCGGGCCATATCACCGGGCTGCCGGCAGGCCAGGTCGGATAATTCGCCAGCGCCCGGCGCGCGCGCGCCGGATCGGCCACGCCGCTGGTGATCGCCAGCGCTTCGCCCAGCAAGTCGTAACTGGCCACCGGCAGCGGCGGATCGCCAGCGCCGAGATAACTCATGTACATGCCCGCTCGCGGATTCCAGAACCTGCGGTTGATCGCCACCTTGAGCGCCTCGGCCTGTCGCGCATAGCGCACGGCCGCAGCGGCGTCGCGCGCGGCGGTCATCCGCGCGGCCAGCCGCAGTGCCTCGTAGTGCAGCACGTTGGTGGACAGCGCATACGACTGCGCGATGAAGCGCACATCGTTCGCCGTCCACGTCGGGTAGCTCTGCTGGCGCCAGTCCAGAAACGAGGTCTCGCCGCGGTACAGGCCCGCGGCCGGATCGAAGGCGTATTCGCGATCCTGCGCCAGGGTGTCGTGCAGCGCGCGATCCGTCGTGGCGGCGAAGGCACGGTCGTCGAGCAGATGACGCGCCCCCAGGAACCACACCACGCGGTCGGTGCTGATCGGCCAGCTGCCGCCGGAACCGGTGTCCTGCACCACGTACAACCCTTGCGGCACCCCGGGCGCGCGCACATCGGAAAGCTTGAACTGCAGCGAGCGCCGCGCACGCGCCGGATCGAAGCGCCACAGCGCGAGATCGGTCGAATAGGCCAGGTCGCGCGTCCACACGAACGGCCACTGCTTGCCGGCGATGAAGCAGGCACAGGCGATCGGATGGCCGTGATCGTAGGCACCATCGCGGATCGCGGGCACCGAGTCCTTCTCCAGATCCGACTGCGCCATCGCGAACAGGCCGTCGAACAGCACGCTGGCGGTGTCGGCGGTCCACGCCGGCGGCGCGATGCGGCGCGTGCCCTCGGGAGTCTGCAGCCGGTAGGTGCCGCCCGCGCCCAGCGTCATGCGCGCCTCGCGGCCCTGCCATGCGAGCCGTGCATGCCAGGCCGCCTCGCCGGCGCGCGCGGCGGACGCGTGCGTCAGCGCGAACGCGCCGCATGCCGCGGCCATCCATACCAGCGCGATGCACGATGCCCGGCCACGGCGGTGCGCAGCACGGGCACGCGCGTCACTGCTCATGACGCGGGCTGCAGTGTGAGCCGCTGCGGCTGCGCGGCATCGAGCTTGAGCCAGGTCACGGCGCCGTAGCGGTCGTGGCCGCTGGCCCAGCCCTCGCCTGTCGCGTGTTGCAGCGACCGCAGGCCGCCAGTCCGCGCCAGTGCATGCCCGTCGCGCACGACGCGGGTCGCGGCCAGACCGTGCACGTTGAAGAGATAGCTACGCAGTGCCGGTCGATAGCTTCCGCGCACGCTACCGAGATCGATCTCGACGTCGCGGCCATGCTGCTGCGCCGCCAGCACCTGCAGGTAGTACGCACCCTGTTCGTAGGCGTAGCTGTCCCCGGCATCATCGTAGTAGTCGAAGCTGCTGCGGGTGGCCGCGGGAAACACGTCGACCGTGACCGTGGTCAGCGCTTGCTGGCCCACGTAGTCCATCGCCGGCTGGGTGGGGATGATCGCGCCCTGGCGGATGAACAGCGGGATGTCGGACCAGGTCGCGGCGTCGACCGGCAGCTCGATCGTCCGCCCACCCGCATAGACCTTGCCGCTGAACCAGTCGGTCCAGGTGCCGGCCGGCAGATAGACGCGCTTGACGGTCTGGCCCGGCTCGACCACCGGCGACACCAGCAGGCTGTCGCCGAACATCCACGCGCTGACGTCGTTGCGCACCCGGGGATCGTCGGGGAAGGCGAAGGTCAGCGGCCGCACCAGGCCGACGCCGGTGGCATGCAGGCCCCACTCGCAGCTGTAGATATAGGGGATCAGCGCGTAGCGCAGGCGCATCGCCCGAACGGCAGCGGCCTCGGCAACCGGGCCGTAGACCCAGGGCTGGCGATGCTCGTCGTGATCACCGTGCACGCGGAAGATCGGCGTGAAGGCGCCGAACTCGATCCAGCGCGCGTAATTCTCGGGCGTCGGATGACCGCGGAAGCCGCCGCCGTCCATGCCCCAGCGCATCGCGCCGACGTCGATCGCGCTGAGCATGCGCACGCGCTGCGCGGCCATGCTGGCGAAGCCGGTGGGGATGTCGCCCGACCACAGGCCGTAGGCGTAGCGCTGCGCGCCGAGATAGAAATCGCGATTGATCGACCACACGCGTTCGGGGAAATGGGCGCGCTGGCCATCGTAGAGCGCGCGCTGCATGTTCATGAACTGGGTGTCGTCGGGGGTGTTGTCGGCCTCGTCGTTCCACCAGCCGCGGATGCCGGTCTCGAAACTGTGCTGCAGCGTCGGATTGAAGAACCAGGCCCGCACCGCGGGCTTGTCGAAATCGAGGTCCGCGACCGGCTTGTGCGAGAAATAATCCGGCGCGGGCTTCTCGCCCGGAAACCAGAAGTCGTGTGCGCTGGCGTAGTGCCCCTCCACCGTGTCGACGTGGATGCGCGGCTTCATGATGCCGGTGAGATGCAGACCCTCGCGGTCGAGCGTGGCCTTGAGCTTGCCGTCGGGGCCGTCGGGGAACTTGGCGGCGTTCCAGCGGAACTCGCCGTAATCGTCCTGGCCCCAGGCCTTCCAGTCGAAGTCCAGCGTGAAGTTGTCGATCGGGATGTGTTTGGCGCGGTAGGTCGCGATGATGTCGAGCAGCTGCTTCTCGTCGATGCCCCACTGGCTGTTGGTGAAGCCCATCGCCCACTTGGGAAACATCGGCGCCGCACCGCTCAGCGTGCGCAAGCCGGCAAACAGCGCCGCGGGCCGACCGACGACGATGAAAGCGTCGATGTCCGGCTTGGAGAATCCGTCCACGCGGATCTGCCCGTGCTGCACCCGGAAGCGCGCGCCGAGGGTGTCGAACAGCACGCCCCAGCCGGCCGTGCTCCAGACCCATGGTGCACCGGCATGTCCCTGCGCTCCGGCCTGGGCCATCCAGGTACCCGTGCGCAACAGACCGGCGTCGGAGGTGTCGAAGGCGCTGTAACCACCGATGCCGTAGAGCGGATCGCCGGCGCCGACCGCGAGCTGCGCCTGGCCTGCGGTCAGCGCGCGCAGATCGTCCAGCGTCAGCAGGCGCTGGCCCGAGGCGCTGTCGATTTCCAGCCGGCCCGCACGCCCGGTCACGCGCATCGCCGGCGAGCTCTGCACCAGGACTCCGGCATCGTCGCGAACGTGCGGCTGATACAAGCCGAACGGCGCGTCATGCTGCAACACCGCCGTGCGCGGACCCGCATGCGCATCGGGGAGGTAATGCACGCGCAGGATATTCGCCGCCAGCCAGCGCACGGTGATGACGGCGCGACCCAGCTTGAGGTCGAAGCCGTAACGGTGGACCACGGCCAGCACGGGCGCCGTCGCGTCAGGCGCGACCGCCGTGCCGGGCGCGGTCGCCGCGGCGGCAGCCGTCGTCATTCCGATCGCCATGAGCGTCCCCAGGACCGTGCTGCCGAACGGCGCTTTCATGGTGACCGCGCGACGCCGGCGCGCGCGGCGGCCGGCTGTGCAGTCAGCACCACCGAGGTGTAGGGCGGCAGATGGAGCGTCCGGTCGCGAAGGGTCGCGCCGGGACGCGTGCTGCGCAGCAGGCCGGCAAATCGCAGTCCCGCCTGATCCTGCAATGCCAGTTCGTGCGCGGCACCCGACAGGTTGTGCACGACCAGCACGCTGCCGCCGGCATCGGTCAGGCGCCATGCCGCCAGCGCCGCGTCACCGGTCGGATAGTCGGCGATCACGCCGTCGCGCAGCGGCGCGATGTCCTTGCGCCAGTGGATCAGTTCGCGATAGCGCGTCAGCAGCGAGTGGGGATCGCCCTGCTCCGCCGCCACCGAGACGTCCTCGCCGGCGGGAATCGGCGAAACTTCCCAGGTCGCCTCGCCCGGCGCGCTGCGGCTGCGATCCCAGCGCATCGGCTCGCGGAGGTCGGGGTCCGGCTTGACGCCGCGCATGCCGATCTCCTCGCCGTAGTAGACGAAGGGGTGGCCGGGCAGGGTCAGCAGCAGCGCCGCGGCGACCTTCATGTGGTCGAGGTTGCCGTGCAGGTCGCTCATCACCCGGTCGCGGTCGTGGTTGCCCAGGAACGGCGCATCCCGAACATCGTGTCCGGCGGCGGCGCGATAGACATCCTGGATGTGCACCAGGGTCGCGCCGAGATGGTCGTCGCGCTCGTTGGCGGCGCTGGCGATCAGGCGCGGCGCCAGCGGGAAATCGAAGACCGCATTGAGCGGCCTGAAGAACGGCGCCAGCAGACGCGAGTGACTGCCGCTGACCTCACCGACCAGATAAGCGTGCGGATTGACCGCATCGATGCCCCGGCGGAACTCGGTCCACCAGGTGGCGTCCTGGTCCATGATCGCGAGGCTGTGGTCGTTGCTCTTGAACTTGTCGAAGATGTGCTTGGCGGCATCGAGGCGAAAGCCGTCCGCGCCCTGCTTCAGCCAGAAGCGCCCGATCGCGATCATCGCCTTGCGCACCGCCGGATTGGCGTAGTTCAGATCCGGCATGTGCGTATCGAAGATGCCCATGTAGTGCTGCGTCCCCAGCGTGCGCCAGACCGGTCCGCCCCAGGGGCTGCGCGCCTTGAGGTTGGTGTGCGGACCGGCCCAGAGGTACCAGTCGTGATAAGGGCTGGCCGGGTTCTGCGCGGCCTTGAACCACGGGTGTTCGTTGCTGGTGTGGTTGGCGACCAGATCGATGATCACCTTGATGCCGCGCGCGTGCGCCGCGGCCACCAGGCGCTTGAAATCGGCCATCGTCCCGTACGGCGGGTTGACCGCGCGGTAATCGGTGATGTCGTAGCCGTGATAGCTGGGCGACGGGAAGATCGGCATCAGCCAGAGGCCGCTGACGCCCAGCCAGTGCAGGTAATCGAGCCTGGCGGTGACGCCGTCGAGATCGCCGGTGCCGTCGCCGTTGCTGTCAGCGAACGAGCGCACGAAGATCTCGTAGTAGACGCCGGACGCCGGACGCGCAGGCGCCGGGTGGGCCGTGGCGACTGCCGGCGGCGCGCTTGCATCGGGCGTCTGCGCGCAGGCCGCGGGAGACGCTGCCCATGCCAGCAGCAGCATCGCGGCGCAGAGGATCGAGGGATATCGGATCACCAGCCACTCCCGTGAAACCGTGTGAACGTCGGAGCGGCGACCGGGAGCCTGCATGCGGGCTGCCGCCGACGCTTCGAGCCGATGGGAAAGCGCTGCCATGGTAGGCCGGCCGCCGCCGCCGCGGGCCACGGCCGCATACGTATTCATGGCGCGGCGCGGCGATTTTTCATGCTGCGGCGCAAGATCATCGCGCCCCATGCGCGCACGCCTCCGCTACCCTCAGCCACGCCGGCGCGGGTCAGTGCCATCGGGGGCGGAATGAACAGTGCGGACGTTTTCCTGATCGCGATGACGATCATTTTTGCGGTGCCCTACCTGATCTGGCGTCTCGCGCGCACCGACTACTACGCGCCGCTGGTGGTGGTGCAGATCCTCGCCGGCATCCTGCTCGGCCCCGGCATCCTCGGCGCCGCTTGTCCGCACATCTATGCCGCGGTCTTCAGTTTGCCGGTGATCGCCGCACTGAACGGCATCGCGTGGTGGGCGGTGATGCTGTTCGTGTGGATCGCCGGCATCGAACTCGATCTGAAACAGGTGTGGATCCAGCGTCGCGAATGCGGCATCACCGCCGGCCTCGCCCTGGGGACGCCGCTGCTGTTCGGCTGCATCGCCGCGCTCGGCCTGCTGGCCTGGCGCGGCGGCTGGATCGGCGCGGCGGCGGCGCCCTGGCAGTTCGTGCTGGGCGTCGGCATGGCCTGCGCGGTGACCGCGTTGCCGATCCTGCTGCTGCTGATGGAGAAGCTCCGGATCATGCGCGCGCCGCTGGGCCAGCGCGTGCTGCGCTACGCCAGCCTGGACGACGTGGCGATCTGGGGCGTGCTGGCACTGATCCTGGTCGACTGGCAGCGCGTCGGCTTGCAGGCCGCCTTCCTGCTGCTGTTCGCGCCGGTCGCGTACCTGTTCCGTCGCCTGATGCGCTGGCTGCCCGAGGCGGACCGCTGGTACGTGGGGCTGATCTGGCTGGCTGCCTGCGGCCTGGCCGCCGACCGTTCCGGACTGCATTTCATGGTCGGGGCCTTTCTCTCCGGCGCGGTGATCGAGCGCGAGTGGTTCAATCAGCAGCACATGGACCTGCTGCGCCACCACGTGCTGCTGGTGCTGATGCCGGTGTTTTTCCTGTCGACCGGACTGCGCACCAACTGGACGGTGGGCAGCGGCGCGGTGTTCATCGCCGCCGCCGTGTTGCTGCTGGCCGCGGTCGGCGGCAAGCTGGCCGGCGTCAAGCTGGCGGGGACGCTGCTCGGCTGGGCGCCGGGCGATGCCTGGATCATCGGCTGGCTGCTGCAGACCAAGGCGCTGATCATGATCATCTTCGTCAACATCCTGCTCGACCGGAACCTGATCACCGGCGCCACCTTCACCGCGCTGCTGCTGATGGCGCTGGCCAGCACCATGCTGACGGTACCGATGGTGGCGCCGCGCCTGCGCGCTGGCGCGGCGCGGGCGGCGGTTGACGCTGACACGGAGCCGGCGGATGTACAGCGGTCCCCGACCTGACGACCCGCCGGAGACGGCCGATCGCCGGCTGCGCCGCATCGTGATCGTCGGCGGCGGCACGGCGGGCTGGATGACCGCGGCGGCGCTGGCGCACGCGCTGCACGGCAACTGCCGGATCGAGCTGGTCGAGTCGGAGGAGATCGGCAGCATCGGCGTCGGCGAGGCCACGATTCCGCCGATCAAGCAGTTCAACCGCTCGCTCGGCATCGACGAGAACGCCTTCGTCGCCGCCACCCAGGGCACGTTCAAGCTCGGCATCGAGTTCGTCGACTGGACCCGCCTGCAGCAGCGCTACTTCCACCCCTTCGGCCAGTTCGGCGCCGAATTCGATGCCGTGCCGCTGCATCAGTACTGGCTGCGCGAACGTGCGCGCGGCGATGCCACGCCGCTGCAGGATTACGCCATGGCCTGGGTGGCGGCGCGCAACGGCCGGTTCGAGCGGCCGCTGGCCGACCGGCAACGCGTGCAATCGACCTACGACTACGCCTACCACTTCGACGCCGCGCTGTATGCGGGCTATCTGCGCGCCTACGCCGAACAACGCGGCGTGCTGCGCAGCGAAGGCAAGGTCGTCGATGTGGCGCTGCGCACCGACGATGGCTTCATCCGGAGCGTGACGCTCGACAGCGGCGTCGTACTGGAAGGCGACCTGTTCATCGACTGCTCGGGCTTTCGCGGCCTGCTGATCGAGGGCACGCTCAAGACCGGCTACGAGGACTGGCAGCACTGGCTGCCCTGCGACCGCGCGGTGGCCGTGGGCTGCACGCATGGCTCCGAACCCACCCCGTACACCCGCGCCACCGCGCACGCGGCCGGCTGGCAGTGGCGCATCCCGCTGCAGCACCGGATGGGCAACGGTCACGTCTATTGCAGCCGGTTCATCGGCGACGACGAGGCCGCGCAGGTGCTGCTCGACCACCTCGAAGGCACGCCGCTGGCCGAACCCCGGTTCCTGCGCTTCAGCGCCGGGCGGCGCAAGCAGTTCTGGAACCGCAACTGCATCGCCATCGGCCTGGCCGCCGGCTTCATGGAACCGCTGGAATCGACCAGCATCCACCTGATCCAGTCGGCCATCACCCGCCTGCTGGCGCTGTTTCCGGATCGCGACTTCGATCCGATCACAGCGCAGGAATTCAACCGCATCACCCACACGGAATACGAGCGCATCCGCGACTTCCTGATCCTGCACTACCACGCGACGCAGCGTGATGACGCGCCGCTGTGGCGGTACACGCGCAGCATGCCGATCCCCGAGACGCTGCAATACAAGATCGACCATTTCCGCCGCCACGGCCGCATCGTCGCCGAGAGCCTGGAGCTGTTCCAGAACCCGAACTGGCTGGCGATACTCACCGGCCAGGAGATCTGGCCCGAGCGCTACGATCCGCTGGTCGACCTGCGCAGCGACGTCGATGCGCCGCGCCTGCTCGGCAGCCTGCGCCGCGTCATCGACGAGGCGGTGCAGGCCATGCCCACGCACCAGCAGTACATCGATCGCCATTGCCGGGCGCGGTCGTAGGGCACGGACCCGGACCGCCGGCGTTCGCGATCGTCAGCGATTCATGCGTCGGAACTCTGGCTGCCCCTTCACTCCGGAAGAATTCGAGCCGTGCCGCCGCACGGCGCACCCGTGCTGCCCGATAGGCAGAGCATGGAGAGCGCGGTACCCGAGGCTTACACTGCGCGCCGGTGTCCCCGTCTCACGCAAAGGATCGATCATGCCAAGAATCTCCCGGCTTGCCCTTGCAATCGTGTCCACGGCGCTGGCTCTGATGCAGCTCGGCGCCGCGCAGGCGCAGACCGCACCGGGTACGACGCCGCCGGCCCTGGCCGCAAGGCTCAACCACCCGGTTGCGCCCGCGCTGCTCGAACAACTGGAGCAGGCGAGTGCCGCCGGGCTGCAGCTCGCCACCCGGCCGATGCCCGTCGATGTCACGGAAATCCAGGGTCCGTCGCTCGGCAAGCCGCCGGTGCTGTTGTACGTCGGCGCGGACTTCTGCCCGTACTGCGCCTCGCAGCGCTGGGGTCTGCTGCTCACCCTGCTGCGCTTCGGCCGGCTCACCGGCGTGCACTACATGCTGTCCTCGGCCAGCGACGTCTACGCCAACACGGCGACCTTCACCTTCCAGTTCAGCCGCTACACGAGCCCCTACCTGCGCTTCCAGGCGTTCGAAACCGCCGACCGCGACCAGCAGTCGCTGATGCCGATGACCCCGCAAGCCACCGCGATCTTCCAGACCTACGATGTGCCGCCCTATGCGCACTTCAGCTACGGCATCCCGTTCGTCTATCTCAACGGCGCCTACCTGCTCACCGTGCCGATGATCTCGCCGGCCAGCCTGCAGGATCTGTCCTGGGAGCAGATCGCCGCGCAGCTGGCGGACCCGCGCAGCGCGCTGTTCAGGGCGACCATGCCGCAGGTGAACCTGCTCAGCGCCGCCATCTGCCGTGTGGACGGGCATCAGCCGGCACGGATATGCACCGCGCCCGGCGTCATCGCCGCGGACGGATCCCTGTCCGGACTGGCCGGGATGATGCTGCGCTGAGGTCGCATGGGCAGGCACCCGGCCTGCGCGCCGCGAACATGCCATCGATCGATCTTCGACGACTCGAGAAGGGCTTACCCTTGGCCAACGCGAAGGGCAGCATGCGACCCGAAGGAGACATTCACGGAATAGCCAATTCGGGTTGAATCACTACAACAAGTCGAAAGGGCTGATCGTTCGGCGTATCGCATGATGTAGGTGCGTGTAGATCATTGCGCAAGCGGAATTGCTGGTGGATACGAAGGCGAGAGAAGAAGTGCGCCGCGGACCGGCCAGACCCGTAACCCCGGGCGCTCTACCGTCTTGCTATTCCCATGTGGTTCATCAAATCGGCAAGTTGCGACACCCGTGGTCTGGCATTGTCCAGCACATCGCGGCGGAGATGCCGCTCCATCCATTCGGGTTCATGCGCTTCGCAACCGGTTTACGCTTTGAACTGCTGCTT
>JAGWPB010000062.1 GCA_028870665.1 Lysobacteraceae bacterium | reverse complement strand
CCGACCTCGGTGAACTTGGTCGCCTCGACCTTGAGGAAGGGCGCGTTGGCCAACGCCGCCAGTCGGCGCGCGATCTCGGTCTTGCCGACGCCGGTGGGCCCGATCATCAGGATGTTCTTGGGCGTGACCTCGTCGCGCAGCACCGGCTCCAGCTGCATGCGCCGCCAGCGATTGCGCAGCGCGATCGCGACCGCGCGCTTGGCCTCGTGCTGGCCGATGATGTGGCGATCGAGTTCGCCGACGATTTCGCGGGGGGTGAGTTCGGACATGGCGGTTGGCGTCAGCGATGGGCGGGGAGCATGGGCAGCCGGGAGCCGGGAGCGAACGGCTTGCGTCTTTGCAGTGAAGCTTTGGCCTTTTCCCGGGTCCCGGGTCCCGGCTCACAGCTCCTCGATGCTGATGTGGTGGTTGGTGTAGATGCAGATGTCGGCGGCGATGCCAAGCGCGTGTTCGACCACCGCGCGCGCGTCCAGCGTGGTGTGCGCCAGCAGTGCGCGCGCCGCGGCCTGGGCGTAGGCTCCGCCGGAGCCGATCGCGATCAGGCCGTCCTCGGGCTCGAGCACGTCGCCGTTGCCGGAGATCAGCAGCGAGGACTCCTTGTCGGCCACCGCCAGCAGCGCCTCGAGGCGGCCGAGACGGCGGTCGGTGCGCCAGTCCTTGGCCAGCTCGACTGCGGCGCGGGTCAGCTGGCCGCCGTGCTTGACCAGCTTTTCCTCGAACAGCTCGAACAGCGTGAAGGCGTCGGCGGTGGCGCCGGCGAAACCGGCCAGCACGTCGCCCTTGCCCAGCCGGCGCAGCTTGCGCGCATTGGCCTTCATCACCGTGTTGCCCAGCGTGACCTGGCCGTCGCCGCCGATCACGACGCGGCCGTCGCGGCGCACGCAGAGGATGGTGGTGGCGTGGAAGGACTCCATGACGGCCTCGCGCGTCGGGCAGGAGTGGGCGACGTGGGGCCGCGTCGCGGCGAATGCAAGCGACGCGCTACGGCAGCTTGCGTCGCGCTCGCGGGTGCGCGGCGTCGTACACGCGCGCCAGGTGCTGGAAATCGAGGTGGGTATAGATCTCGGTGGTGGCGATGTCGGCATGGCCGAGCAGCTCCTGCACCGCGCGCAGCTCCCCGGAGGATTCCAGCAAGTGGCTGGCGCAGGTGTGGCGCAGCAGATGCGGATGCAGGCGCTGCGGCAGGCCATGGCGCTGCGCCAGCGTCGCCAGCCGCGCCTGCACCGCGCGCGGACTCAGTGGCGCACCGCCGCGGCCGAGAAACACCGGTGTCTGCGGCGCGGCGCCGGTCGCGGCGGCGAGCGCGCGCAGGGCGGTGACGGCATGGCGGCCGACCGGCACCACGCGCGTCTTCTGGCCCTTGCCGGTGACGCGCACCTGGCCGCCGTCGAGGTCGAGCGCCGCCCAGGTCAGCCCGGTCAGCTCGGCCAGCCGCAGGCCGCTCGAGTAGAGCAGCTCGAGCAGGGCGCGGTCGCGCACGCCGAGGCGGTCATCGCCGGGCGATGCCACCAGTTGCGCGGCGGCGTCGACGTCGAGCACCGCCGGCAGGCGCCGGCGCGCCTTCGGCGCCCGCACGCCGGCGGCGGGATCGCTGGCCAGCAGGCCCTCGCGCGCCAGTGAGCGGAACAGGGCGCGGCAGGCCGCCAGCAGGCGTTGCAGACTGCTCGGGGCCAGACCCTCGCGGTGCGCGGCGGCGATGAAGCCGCGCAGCAGGTCGGGACCGAGCGCGGCGATCGCATCGAAACCGCGCGCGCGCATCCAGGCGGTCAGTCTGGCGAGGTCGCGGCGATAGGCGACGACCGTGTGCGGCGAGGCGCGCCGCTCCACCGCCAGCCGCTCGAGAAAGCGCGCCACCGCCTGCTCGGCCGCGGTCGCCGGTGCCGTCGCGTTCACGCCGGCAGGAACCGCCCCAGCGCGGTGGCGACGGCTTCGGCGATCAGCTTCAGGAACAGCGTGCCGACGCCGGGATGAAAGCGATTGGCATCGGCGCTGCCGATCGCCAGCAGGCCGAAGCCGTCCAGTCGCAGCAATGCCGCCGAGCGCACGTCCGCTGCCGCGGCGCCGAACAGCGCGTCCAGCTTGTCCTGCGCGATACGCCCGCACAGCGGCTCGCCGCGCGCGAAGAAGTCGGCGAATACCGGCAGCGCCGGGATGCCGGCCGGTTCGACCAGCAGCCAGTCGGCGACCGGCAGGTCCGGTGCGGTGCGCGTCAGCAGCAGTCGCACCTGGTCGGTGTGGAAATCCTCGCGCAGGCCCGCCACCACGATGCGTGCCGCCTCGCCCAGGGTCGCCGCGCGCATCAGCGCCAGGGTATAGGAATGCACGCGCACCACCAGCTGCTCGTTGTCGGTGGCGATCTCCACCAGCTCGGCGAGGCGGCGCTCGAAGTCGCGGTTCTGCTGGCGCAGCAGCTCCAGCTGGTAGCTGGCGAGCGAGGCCGCCGGGCCGTGCTCGCGCGGCACCACCAGGGTCTGCGCGAGGTCGGGGAAATCCTTGAGGAAGCTCGGGTGGCGGCGCAGCCAGGCGGCGACATCCATCGCCTCGAGGCCGTCCTTCAGGGTCAGCTCGGCCATGCGCGGTTCTCCGTGGGCTGCGCGCAGTGTGGCGGCGCGCGCGGACTCGCGCAACGGCGCAAGGCGCGCGGATCAGCTCGGCCAGCTGCCCTCGTAGGCGAATGCGGCCGGGCCGGTCATCCACAACGTCGCGCCGGGACCGGGCCAGGCGATGGCCAGCGTGCCGCCGGGCAGTTCGACCGCGACCTCGGCGCCCACCCGGCCGCGCCGGCGCAGCACCGCCACCGCGGCGCAGGCGCCGGTGCCGCAGGCGAGCGTCCAGCCGGCACCGCGTTCGTGCACGCGCAGGCGCACGCGATCGCGCGCCACCACCGCGACGAAGCCGGCGTTGCAGCCCTGCGCGAAACGCGGATGCTCCGAGAGCAGCGGCCCCGGCGCGGTGGCGGCGGGGTCGTCCGCATCATCCACCTCGACCACCGCGTGCGGATTGCCCAGCGACACCGCGCCGATCGTCAGCGTTCGCGTACCGACTTGCAGCGGATAGGCATCGGCCTCGTTGTCGACAGCGAACGGGATGCGCGACGGCGCGAACACCGGCTCGCCCATGTCCACCGCGATGCGGCCGTCGTCGAGCAGGCGCACCGTCACCGCGCCGGCCGGACTCTGCAGACGCATGCTGCCCGCGTCCAGTGCGCCGGCGCGCCGCAGCCAGGCCGCCACGCAGCGCACGCCGTTGCCGCACTGGCGCGCGCTGCTGCCGTCGGTGTTCCAGATGCCGTAGGCATACGCGCAGGACGGATCGCGCGCCGGCTCGATCGTCAGCAACTGGTCGAAGCCGATGCCGCGCCGGCGGTCGGCCATGGCGCGGATGCGGGCCGGATCGCTGTCGAACGGCCGCGCACGCGCATCGACCACGACGAAGTCGTTGCCCAGCCCGTGCATCTTGCTGAAGGCCAGCGCCATCGCGCTCAGCCGGTCGAGCGCGCCGTGGCGGGAACCGGGCTGGCCGGCACCGCTGCCGGCGCCGGCGCGCGATGGCGCGGCGGCACCGCATCGGGCATCACCAGGGCGCCCTTGTTGCCGCAACCGGCGAGTGTCAGCGCGATCAGGGCGGGCAGCAGCAGACGGCGCATCAGGGCATCCCCGCGGAACGAGGCTTCAGTATAGCCATCGTGCCGCGCCGCCCCGCGCGGCCCTTACCGGGGTGGCGGCGCGCTGCCGGCCGGCGCGGGCGTCCCGTGCAGGTGCTTGAGCGGGCCGACCGTGACCGTGCCCTTCCACTGCGCGTCGCGGGCGGCGAAGTAGGTCTTCGGGTCCCAATACCAGCGGCTGTTCAGATTGTCGGGATTGGGCGTCAGCGTCGGGCCGCTGTTGGGCATGTAGGTATACGCGCCGGCATCGAAACCGGTGCGCGAGCCGGTGCGTTCGCTGGCCGCCCGGCGCAACACGGCCAGCATGCGCGGCTGCGCGACCTTGTCGCCGTAAGTGGCCGCCAGCGTCTTCGCCTCGGCCTCGGCCTGCGTGCGCTGACCGGCATCGAGCCCGGCCCAGGCGCGGTTGCGGGTGGCGACGAATTCCGGATAGCCGCGTTCGGCGGCCAGATTCAGCCAGGCCCAGGCCTTGACCGGATCCCTGGCCACGCCATCGCCGTTGAGGTAGATCAGGCCCAGACAGAGCTGCGAGACCTTGTCGGCATAGTACGCACCCATGGTGAAGTACTTGATCGCGCCGGCGTAGTCGTGATCGGCATACAGGCGCCAGCCGGTGTACTGGCCGAACAGGTCGGGATGGCCGTTGGTCGAGGAGTTGTTCATCGCGACCAGCTCTTGCTGGATGAAGGCGCTGTCTTGCGGCGGCAGCGGCGACCCGGCGCCGGCGCTGGCGCTGGCGCTGGCGGCAGCGGCAAGGCCCAGTGCGCACAGGGCGATCGCCAGGCCAGGCCGGCGCGGATGACGCAGCAGACAACGGATCGGCAGTTCCATCGGTGCAACCTCCCGGGTGACGTCATGCCAGCTTGGCGCGGCCGGCGTGCACCGACCAGTGACGACGGTCATGCCGTAACGAAGGCGTAAACACGCAGTGCCCGGCTCAGCGCAGCGGCTTCTCGTAGCGATGGGCGTCGCTGCCGTCCTCGTAATAGCCGGGGCGATGGACCAGGTGCCGGTAGCCGCGCGTCTCGTAAAGACGCAGTGCCGCGCGGTTGTCGGTGCGCACCTCCAGCCGCAGTGTGCGGCAGCGGCGGGCCCGCGCCGCGCGCTCGGCGGCCTCCAGCAGGGCGGCACCGACGCCACGGCCGCGCGCCTCCGGCGCGGTCACCAGGGAGTACAGCCGCGCCACCTGCGCCCCGCGGCGGAAGAACACCAGCGCCACGCCCAGCAGTCGGCCGTCCTCCTTGGCGATCAGCACCAGTGCGCTGTCGCTGTCGAGATGGCGGCGGAACTGCGCGCGGCTGAGGCGGTCGTGGCGGAACACGCGCTCCTCGAGCGCGACCAGGGCATCGAGGTCGACGGCGTCGGCGCGGCGGATGCGCGGCGACGGCAGGGCGTCGTGGTGTTGAGGGGCGGGGGGAGGCGGCACGCGCGGCACTGTAGTGATCGCAGGCGCTGCGCGCAACGCACGCCTTGCGCAAGCGCGCCAGCGTGCCAAACTTCGCGCCGGGGACCCGGCGTCCCCATGGCGCAGCACCATCCCGACGCCCGCGAGGCTGCATGACCCGGCTTGTGATCGTTGTCGAAAAGGCCTCGGACTGGGGCTCCTACTATCCCTCGGACAACGTCGTCACCGCGCTGAACTATCTGCGCGAGCCGATCGGCGGGGACGAGCGCACGCACGTCATCAATCTGTGCCGCAGCTACAAGTACCTCGGCACCGGCTATTACGTGTCGCTGCTGGGCGAGGCGCGCGGGCATCGCGCGATTCCCTCGGTGCGCACCATCAACGATCTGCGCAAGCGCGCGCTGTACGGTCTCGATGTCGAGGATCTCAACCAGAAGCTGGCCAACTTCCTGCCCGCCGGCGGCCGCGATACCACCGATTTCGGCATCGTGGTGTATTTCGGCGAGACCAGTTACCCGGCGCTGAAGGATCTGGCGCGGCAGGTATTCGAGCTGTTTCCCGCGCCGCTGCTGCGCATCGAGTTCGAGCGCGAGCGCATGTGGCGGATCAGCGCGATCAAGCCGGTCGGCCTGCACACGCTCGACGACCCGCAGGAAGACGCCTTCGCGCAGTCGCTGGACGCGTTCTCGAAGAAGCTGTGGCGCAAGCCGCGCGCGCGCCGCCAGTACCGCTACGACATCGCGATGCTGGTCGATCCCAACGAGGCGATGCCGCCGTCCAACAAGAAGGCGCTGAAGTCGTTCGTCGCCGCCGGCAAGGAGCTGGGCATCGAGGTCGATCCGATCGGCAAGAACGACTACACGCGGCTGGCCGAGTACGACGGCCTGTTCATCCGCGAGACCACCGCGCTGGATCACCACACCTACCGCTTCGCGCACAAGGCGGAGAAGGAAGGCATGGTGGTGATCGACGATCCGACCTCGATCCTGCGCTGCACCAACAAGATTTACCTGCACGACCTGCTGCGCTCCAAGAAGCTGGCCACGCCGCGCACCGAGATCCTCTACAAGGACGATCCCAGGCAGCTCAAGGACCTGCCCGAGCGGCTCGGCTTCCCGCTGGTGCTGAAGATCCCGGACGGCTCGTTCTCGCGCGGCGTGGTCAAGGTCGAGACCGTCGAGGCGCTGGAGAAATCCGCCGCCGAGCTGTTCCAGAGCACCGCGCTGGTGATCGCGCAGGAGTTTCTCTACACCGAGTACGACTGGCGCGTCGGCGTGCTCAACCACGAGCCGCTGTACGCCTGCCAGTACTTCATGTCGCGCGGACACTGGCAGATCTACAACCACGGCGCCAAGGGCACCGCGAAATCGGGCGGCTTCAAGACGCTGGCGGTGCGCGATGCCCCGGGCGACGTGATCAAGCTGGCGCTCAAGGCCACGCAGTCGATCGGCGATGGCCTGTACGGCGTCGACCTGAAGCAGACCGCTGAACGCACGGTGGTGATCGAGGTCAACGACAATCCCTCGATCGACGCCGGCGTCGAGGACGCCTATCTCGGCGAGGACCTGTATCTGCGCGTCATGCAGGACTTCCTGCGCCGCCTCGAACGCCGCCGGCTCGGCATCACCGGCTGATCGCCGCCGCCACCGACGTCGCGACATCGCGCCGGCCGGGGCGCAGGCCCGGCCTCCCCATGCGACGCAGCGGGATTGTCAGCCCGGTCTTCGGCGCGGTGACGCCCGGCCGGCGACCCACGCCGGGGAGGCGGCCGGCGCCAGCGTCAGCAGCCACGCCAGCACCGTCAGCGGCGCCAGCAGCAGCGCGAAAACCAGGCTCCAGCCGCCGGTCGGCGACCAGGGTGGCCACGGACCCAGCGCGAGCAGCAGCAACCCGCCGCCCAGCCAGAGCGCCGCGGCACGGCGCAGGCGGCGCAGGTCGATGTCGGTAGCTGCGGTTGCGTTGCGGATCATGGCCGGGCTCCGGGCGATGTGGTGAGCGCAGCCTCGCGCGCCGCCGTCGCAGATCCCGCGACGCGGCCTTGACCTCGCCTTGATCGCGCACGGCGGATGCTGGACCGCATCCCCGGAGATCCTCATGCGCACCCTTGCCCGCATTGCCCTGTTGCTGGCCGCCCTGCCCGTGCTCGCCGGCTGCGCCGGCGCGCCGCCGCGGCCGCTGCCGACCGCGCCCAGCGTCAATCTCGAGCGCTTTCTCGGCCGGTGGTACGTCATCGCCAACGTCCCCTACTTCGCCGAGCGCGGCAACGTCGCGCCCTACGTGATCTATCGCAAGCGTGCCGACGGCCGGCTCGACGACCTGTACTACTTCAAAAAGTCGTTCCAGGACGCGAGCTACGATCACTGGACGGGCGTGGCCTGGCTGCCCGACCCCGCCGACCCGGCGCGCTGGAAGGTGCGTTTCATCTGGCCGTTCACTTCCGACTACACCATCCTCGCGGTGGCGCCGGACTACGGCTGGGCCATGGTCGGCCTGCCCTCGCGCGATCTGCTGTGGATCTTCGCGCGCCAGCCGACGCTCGACGCGGCGACCTACGATGCCCTGCGGGCCAAGGCCGCGTCGCTGGGCTTCGATGTCGGCCGGGTGCGCAGGATTCCGCAGTTGCCGGACCAGCTGGGCAAGCCCGGATTCCAGTAGCCGGGTCGTGGCGGCCGCGCGCGGCACCCTGTCCGGGCGGTCGGCGTGCCGCCTACAATGGTCGTCTCGGTCCGGGAGCACACCATGAGCGACGCCACGCCCCGCTACGCGGTCTTCGGTCATCCGGTCGCCCACAGCCTGTCGCCGGCGATCCATCGGGCCTTCGCGCAGCAGCTCGGCCTTGCCATCGACTACCAGGCGCTGGATCTCGCGCCGGGCGTGTTCACGGCCGCGGCGCGGGCGTTCTTCGCCGATGGCGCGAAAGGCGCCAATGTCACCGTGCCGCACAAGGCGGCCGCGCTGGCGCTGGCCGACCAGCGCAGCATCGAGGCGCAGCGCACCGGCTCGGCCAACGTGCTCAGCCGCCGCGACGACGGCACGATCGCCGCGCACAGCACCGACGGCGATGGCCTGGTGCGCGATCTCACCGAGCGCTACCGCGTCGATCTGCGCGGCCACGACGCGCTGCTGCTGGGCGCCGGTGGCGCCGCGCGCGCCGCGGCGTTCGCGCTGATCGACGCCGGCGTGCGCAGCCTGACCGTGGTCAACCGCAGCGCCGCCGCGGCCGATGTGCTGGTTGACGCGCTGGGCCAGCCCGGCCGTGCGCGCAGCCGCTACTGGGCCGACCTCGGCAGCATCGGTACCTTCGACCTGGTCCTCAACGCCACGTCGGCCGGCGTGCTCGGTCAGCGCCTGGATCTGCCGTTCGGCCTGCTGACCGAGCGCGCGCTGTGCTACGACCTCAGCTACGGTGCGGCGGCGGGCGATTTCATCGCCTGGGCACGCGCCGGCGGTGCGCGCTACGCTTTCGACGGCCTCGGCATGCTGGTGGAGACCAGCGCGCTGGCGTTCGCGCACTGGCACGGCCAGCGTCCCGACGGCGAGGCCGTGTTCCAGACGCTGCGCGCCCGGTATCCGCAGGCGTGAACTGCCGCGCCGGCTGCGGCGCCTGCTGCGACGCGCCCTGAGCCGCACCGAGGACGCGCTCCCGATCAGCTCGCCGATCCCGGGGCATGCCGCCGGGCAAGCGAGCCGGCGTGTGGCGCACGCAGCTGACCCGTGACCCTGCGCAGCGCGTTGTTCGGCCGTGCCCCGGCGCCCTGCCGTATGCGCCACCCAGTGCCCGGAGCCGGTGATGGGCGGCGCCTCGTGCGGGATGGCGCTGGCGTGGCATGGCCCCGGAGTGGGCGGTGCGGTCGTCCGGGAGCAGCACTCACATTGGCCGTTGATCCGCCAGGGTAGACGGCACGCCTGAACAAGACGCGTCGCTCACAGCGCTGACGCGTTCGCGACCTGCTGCTGCGCGGCCCGATAGCGATCCTTCAGCCGAACATAGTGCTGGGCGGAGTAGACCAGCTGCTCCAGCTCGCGCTCGCTGAGCATGCGCACGCGGCGCGCAGGATTGCCCAGCCACAGCTCGCCCGCGCCGACGCGCTTGCCGGGTGCCACCAGCGCGCCGGCGCCGATCATCGCGCCGCGGCCGATCACGGCGCCGTCGAGCACGGTGGCGTGCATGCCGATCAGGCACAGGTCCGCCACGCTGCAGGCATGCAGGATCGCGCCGTGGCCGACGGTGACATCAGCTCCGATGATCAGCGGCAGGCCGCCGGGCGTGTACGGACCGTCGTGGGTGACGTGCAGCACGGCGCCATCCTGGATGTTGCTGCGCGCGCCGATGCGGATGAAGTTGACGTCGCCGCGCGCGACCGCGCCGGGCCAGAACGACACGTCGTCGTCCAGCTCGACGTCGCCGATCACGCTCGCGGCCGGGTCGACGTAGCAGCGCGCGCCGAGGCGCGGAATGGCGTGGCCGTAAGGGCGCACGGCGCTCATCGGGTCTCCTGCACGGACGTTTGCACCGGGATGCCCCTCTCCCGTCGGGAGAGGGGCTGGGGTGAGGGTTCGAGTGTCATGCTAAGGCGTATGCTCGGGATTCGCGGCGCGCAGCAAAGCACGCCACGCCCGCGCTGTCACCCGTCCGGAGGCCGTCATGGACATCCATGTTTCCGATTCCAGCCTGCGCGCGCTGCTTGCCAGCCAGCGCGAGGCACATGCGCGACACACCCCTGATTACGCGCAGCGCATGGACGACCTCCGGCGCCTGCGCGCCGCGTTCAAGGCGCGTTTCGACGGTCTGGCCACCGCGATGAGCGCCGATTTCGGCCATCGCTCGCGCCACGAGAGCCAGCTCGCCGACGAGATGACCGTGCTGCACGCGATCGACCACGCGCGCTCGCGTCTCGGGCGCTGGATGAAGCCCAGACGCATGCTGGCCGACTGGCAGTTCTGGCCGGCGACCTGCGAAATCCGCTTCCAGCCGCTGGGCGTGGTCGGCGTGATCGCGCCCTGGAACTACCCGGTCAATCTGGCGCTGATCCCGCTGGTGGAGGCGCTGGCGGCCGGCAATCACGTGATGCTGAAGCCGTCCGAGCACACCCCGCGCACCAGCGCAGCGCTGGCGGAGCTGCTGGCCTCGGTGTTCCCGCAGGAACGGGTCGCAACCGTGCTCGGCGGCCCCGAGGTCGGCGCGACATTCACTGCGCTGCCGTTCGATCATCTGTTCTTCACCGGCTCGACCGCGGTCGGGCGCAAGGTGGCACTGGCGGCGGCGCCCAACCTGACCCCGGTGACGCTGGAACTGGGCGGCAAGTCGCCGGCGATCGTCGCGCCGGACTATCCGCTGGCCACCGCTGCGGCGCGCATCGCCGCCGGCAAGCTGCTCAATGCCGGCCAGACCTGCATCGCGCCCGACTACGTGCTGCTGCCGACCGCCGCGCGCGAGGGGTTCGTGCAGGCGCTGCGCGCCTATGTGCAGCAGCATTATCCGGCGCTGCGCGACACGCCCGACTACACCAGCATCGTCAGCGAGCGCCAGTACGCGCGACTGAAAAACCTGGTCGACGACGCCCGCGCCAAGGGCGCGACGGTGGTGACGCTGCCCGGCGAGGACGCCCACGATCCGGCGCGGCGCGTGTTCGCGCCGACCCTGCTGCTGGACGTCGACGACGGCATGGCGGTGATGCAGGACGAGATCTTCGGTCCGATCCTGCCGCTGATCGGCTACGGCGCGATCGAGGAGGCGGTGGCCTACGTCAACCGCCATCCGCAGCCGCTGGCGCTGTACCACTTCGATCACGACCGTGCGCGCACCGAACGCGTGCTCGATCAGACGCTGGCCGGCGGCGTCAGCGTCAACGACGCCGTGCTGCACATCGTGCAGTCGAGATTGCCGTTCGGCGGTGTCGGACCCTCGGGCATGGGCCACTATCACGGCCATGCCGGCTTTCTCACCTTCAGCAAGCAGAAACCGGTGTTCCGCCAGGCGCGGTTCTCCAGCCTCGCGCTGCTGCGGCCGCCTTACGGGGCGTTCGCCGAGCGCATGCTGAAGTTCCTCACCCGCTGAGCGCGCGTGCAGGGCCGAGCGTTTCCAGCGTATGGCGGTAGCCGATGTCGACCGCGCGCTGGAACCGGCGCCAGTCGAGCAGGCCGATCTCGCCGAGTGGCGGCGTGAGCAGATGCGTGGCCAGGGCGCGGCGGTCGGCGCTGGCGGCTTCGGCGTTGACCATGCCGGATCGCAGCAGGATCGCGGCGATCCCCGGACGTTCGCCGCGGCGATGCTGGTGCCAGACTCGTGCCGGAGCCGGCAGCGCGTACTCCTCGATCGTCGCGTGCAGCGCGTCATCGGCGCCGATGTCGACCGCGATCACCTCGCCCACACCCTGCGCGCGCATCACGTCGGTGGGCAGATTGTTGATCACCGCGCCGTCGGCGTGCACCTGGCCGCGATGCAGTACCGGCGGCAGGATGCCGGGGATCGCCGTCGATGCGCGCAGCCACAGCCACAGTGGGCCCTCGCGATGAACCTCGGCGCGGCCGTCGGTGAGATTGGAGCTGACGCAGAAATACGAAAGCGCCAGGTCCTCGATGGCGCAGGCGCCAAACGCCTCGCGCAGCAGGTGTGCGGTGCGCCGGCCGTGGCTCAGCGCCACCAGCGGCAGCGTCCAGTCGGCCAGCGGGTGACCGTCGACGAAGGCGTGGCGGCAGCGCTCCAGCAGGGTGGCGTCGTCCCATTCGCAGGCGACGCCGGCGGCGATGATCGCGCCGATGCTGGTGCCGCCGACAGCATCGATGTCGATGCCCAGTTCGCGCAGCGCGCGGACCACGCCGATGTGGGCGAAACCGCGCGCGCCGCCACCGGAGCACACCAGGCCGGTGGCGCGGCCGGCCAGCCGCCGTGCCAGCCGATCGAGGTCGTGGTGATCGCGCAGATGATGGTGCACCGGCGGATCCGCGAACGCCGCGCGCCAGGCCGCCGCGGCACCGGCGCGCAGATGGCCGTCCGCATGCAGCAGCAACAGATGCCGCGGGCGATGGCGGGCTCCGGCGTCGGCGCGGGCGTGGCCATCGGGCCAGGCTGCGGACGGCACGCGCGCGGCGTCGGCCAGCAGCAGCAGTGCATCGGCCTGGCGCAGGCACAGTTCGCGCCATTCGGAGGCGCCATCAGCCACGTAGATGACGAACGGATAATCGCGTTCGCGTTCGCTGAACCAGGCCGGATCGCGGCCGTGACCCAGCGCCGCGTCGATCACCACTGCATCTCCGAAGGGCAGCAGGGCGTGGCACAGGCGCTCGCCGCATCCGCGCACATCGATGCCGGCGTCATAGGGCAGCAGCGCCAGCGTGCGCGGCACGCTGAGCGCCTCACCCTCGCGGCGCTCGAACAAGTGTTCCACCGCGGCGCGGGCGGCGGCGAGAATCGCCTGCGGGTGGGCATCGACCAGGCCCATGAAACCGCTGCGCGGCAGCCGCAGCAGGGTGCAGTCGCGCAGCGCACGGACCGTCGTGGTGCGCGGCCGGTCGGTGATCAGGCCGAGCTCGCCGATCGTCTCGCCGGGCACGATCACGCCCGCCAGGCAATCGCGTGTCGCATCGTGCGCCGGGGTGAAGGCGCCGAGGCTGCCGGCGACCAGCACGTACAGTGCATCGGAAGCATCTCCGGCGGCGAACAGCATGTCGCCGCCGGCAAGTTGCAGCAGGCTGCAGGCCGTCAGCACGGCGTCGCGCGCCGGCGCATCCAGTACGCGGAACACCGCCGTGCGTTCGAGCAGGGCCGAGAGCCGGTTACGCTGTGCCGAGTCCATGCCGAATGGTATCGCTGCCGGCTTGATTTCGAGCCGCGGCGCCTCCAGAGCTGGCGATCACCGGGAGTTTCCCATGTCCGATAGCAATCCCCTGCTCGAGGCCGCCGGCCTGCCGCCGTTCTCGCAGATCCGTCCCGAGCACGTGCTGCCGGCGGTGCGGGCGATCCTGGACGATTGCCGTGCCGGCATCGCCGCGATCAGCAGGCCCGATGCAGCGCGTGATTTCCAGGCCGTGATGCTGGTGCAGGAGCGTCTGCAGCAGCGCCTGGCGCGAGCCTGGGCGCCGGTGGCGCATCTGCACGCGGTCGCGGATTCAGAGCCGCTGCGCGCGGTGTACGCCAAGGCGCTGGAGGCGATTACCGCCTTCCAGATGGAGCTGGGCCAGGATCGCGATCTTCATGCGGCCGTGCGCGCGGTCGCCGAGCGCGATGACTTCGGCGCGCTGCCGGATGCGGCGCGTGCCGCGGTCGAGCACGCGCTGCGCGATTTCCGGCTGTCCGGTGTCGCGCTGGAGGAGCCGGCGCGCACGCGCTTTCGCGACATCGGCGTCGAGCTGAGCGCGCTGGGTACCGCGTTCGAGGAAGCCGTGCTGGACGCCACCGAGGACTGGTCCGAGCACGTCACCGACGAGCGCGACCTCGCCGGCCTGCCGCCCTCGGCGCTGGCGGTGCTGCGCGCCTATGCGCGCGAGGCGGAGCGCGAGGGTTATCTCGTCACCC
>JAGWPB010000061.1 GCA_028870665.1 Lysobacteraceae bacterium | reverse complement strand
CATGCAGGAGAACAACATCGTGCAGACGCTGGCCTCGGCGGCGGGCACGCTGTCGGCGATCATCTTCGTGCTGCCGGGGCTGGTGATGGTGGGCTGGTGGCAGGGCTTTCCGTTCTGGATGAGCTTCGGCGTGTGCGCGCTGGGCGGCATCCTCGGCGTGATGTACAGCATTCCGCTGCGGCGCGCGCTGGTCACCGGCTCGGACCTGCCCTACCCCGAAGGCGTGGCCTGCGCCGAGGTGCTGAAGGTGGGCAGTTCGGCCACCGCCGGCAGCAGCGCCGCGCGCGAGAACCGCGCCGGCCTGCTGGCGGTGACAGCCAGCGCGCTGGTGTCGGCCGGCTTCGCCGTGGTGGTGGCCACGCGCGTGTTCGCCGGCAACGTCGCGGCGTACTTCCGGTTCGGCGATCGCGGTGCCACCGGCGCCGATTTCAGCCTGTCCTTCGCGCTGTTCGCGGTCGGGCACCTGGTCGGCCTGTGGGTGGGTCTGTCGATGCTGCTGGGCGCGCTGATCGGCTGGGCCGGGCTGGTGCCGGTGTTCACCTGGCTGCATCCCGCGACCGGCAGCGCCAGCGACGTGGCGCAGGCGATGTGGGCGACGCGGGTGCGTTTCGTCGGCGCCGGCACCATCGGCGTGGCCGCGATCTGGACCCTGGCCAGGCTGGTGCAGCCCGTCGTTTCCGGCCTGCGCGGAGCGATGGCGGCGGCGCGCGTGCGCAAGGCGGGCAAGGCCTCCACCCTGCCGCGCACCGAGCAGGACCTGCCGATCGGACTGGTCGGCCTGATCACGCTGGTCTCGCTGCTGCCGATCGCCTGGATGCTGGTGCACTTCGGCCTGGCCGCCGGCCTGCGCGCGCAGATCACCCTGCTGCTGATCGGCGCGCTGGTGTTCATCGTGCTGATGAGCTTCTTCGTCTCGGCGGTGTGCGGCTACATGGCCGGCCTGATCGGCTCGTCCAACAGTCCGCTGTCGGGCGTGGGCATCCTGGTGGTGATCGCGGCGGCGCTGCTGCTGGTGCTCGGCGTGGCCGGCCACCTGCCCGCCGGCATGCAGCCGGCGCTGGTGGCCTACGCGCTGTTCGTCACCGCCGTGGTGTTCGCGGTGGCGACCATCGCCAACAACAACCTGCAGGATCTCAAGACCGGCCAGCTGGTCGACGCCACGCCCTGGAAGCAGCAGGTGGCGCTGGTGATCGGCGTGATCGCCGGTGCGGTGGTGATTCCGCCGGTCCTGGATCTGCTGCTCAAGGCCTACGGCTTCGCCGGCATGCCCGGAACCAACCCGACGCAGGCGCTGGCCGCGCCGCAGGCGGCGCTGATCTCGGCGCTGGCGCAGGGCGTGATCGAGCACAAGCTGGACTGGAGCATGATCGGCCTGGGCGCGGCGATCGGCGTGGTCATCGTGATCCTCGACGAACTGCTGGGCCGCCGCGGCAAGAGCGCGCGCCTGCCGCCGCTGGCGGTGGGCCTTGGCATTTATCTCCCCACCTCGACCACGTTGATGGTGGTGGTCGGCGCCGTCGCCGGCTGGTACTTCGATCGCCGCGCCGAGCGCACTCCCAAACCCGAGGCCACCAGGCAGTTGGGCGTGCTGCTGGCCTCGGGCATGATCGTCGGCGAGAGTCTGATCGGCGTGGCGCTGGCGGCGCTGGTCGTGTTTTCGGGCAAGGACGCGCCGCTGGCGCTGGTCGGTCCCGGCTTCGCCGGCGCGGCGGTGCTGATCGGCGCACTGGCCTTCGCGCTGGTGATGATCGCCATGTACGCCTGGCTGTTCAGGCTGGCCCGGCGCGCGGCGTAAGCGGTCGCAACGGGTTCCACTCCGGTGGCTTCGCGAGCGATCACCCGTCCGTCGCCGACCGGGCCCTTCGCTGCACGCGGTGACTGCCTTTTCCGTCAGGCCTCAGGACAACGTCATGAAGCGCACATGGACAATCATTGGCGTTGACGACGTGCCCGCCAGCTTCAAGTGGTACCAGGCGCTGCTCGGCTTGCCAGCGACGGTTCCCGGCCATCGCGACTTCGGACAAATCCTCGACGCGGATGGAACGGTGTTGCTGTGCCTCCATCAGTGGGGTGCCCACGAGCATCCCACGCTGACCCGTCGCGACCATGCCACGCCGGGCAACGGTCTGCTGCTGTTCTTCCGCGTTGATGACTTGGCCGAGTCATTGCTTCGCGCGCGTGCTCTCGTTGCAGCGCTGGAAGTGGAGCCTCGAGTGAATCCGAACACAGGCACCACGGAGTTCGCATTGCGTGACCCCGATGGGTATTACGTCATGGTCAGTGCAGCCTGACGAGGCGCAAAAGCCGACATCCGCTCCCGCAAGGCGCAACCCGAAGACCTGACCGCCGATGCCCTTGCCTCGATGGAGCGTGCCGCAAACCAGGTCCGGATCGCCCCGCCGCAGTGACGCGAATCGTGGCCGTACCCGGAAGCCCGCAAGGCGGTCCGCGGTTACAGGTAGTGCAGCGCCGCCCAGACCAGTCCGGCTGCGCCGGTCGCGGCCGCCGCGAGAATCCCGTAGGCGCCCTGGCTCATCTGGCGCAGCCTCTGCTTGATGGCCGCACGATCATTGACGTTGGGAAAGGGCGTGTCGGGCACCGGCACGCCGAGGAAATCGCACAGCGGCTGCCAGCCCTGGTCGACCGAGTACACCAGCAGCTTCTCCGGCGGCAGCGCGGCCTTCACCTCCTCGATGTGCCGGTGGTAATGCGCGATGGCCTGCTCGCGGTGTTCCATGGTGCCCCGGTGCGAGCGCCCCCAGATCAGCGTGCGCGTCATGTCGCCGAACTTGCGCCCGAACGGCGTGGTCCATTCCAGCACCTTGAACTGCCACATCCGGTTGGAGGCGTAGATCGTGTCGATCGTGCTCTCGTACCAGGCCTCCGCCCCGCGCGGGTGCAGCGTCAGCAGCACCTTGGCCTCCGGATACGCCACCGTCAGCTCGCGCCAGACGCAGCAGGCCGGGTTGTCCACGCTGGCGGCATAGCCGGCGAACACCGGCTCCCAGTCGTGCCGGCTGCCCGGTTCGGCATGCGCCACGCGGCGCCAGAAGTCCAGATGCGACTTGTTGCGCTTGTTCTCCAGTACCTCGACCATGTGATAGCAGGGAAAGCCCAGCTGGTTGAGGGCGGTGCAGGTCGACAAGGTGCCGGTGCGCCCGAATCCGGCGCCGATGATCTTCAAGGCCATGCGCACTCCCCCTCTGACCGGTTCGATGCACACTAGCCCAATTGCGGCGGGGCCTGCGCGGGTGCGCCCCGGATGCCGCAGCACCAGGGGAATCCGATGCAGCAGAAAGGTCCGCGACGGCGCAGCCTGCTCTTGCTGGGGCTGTCGGTGTGGCTCATGGCCACCGGCATCGGCGGCGCGCAAGCAGCCACCGGCACCGAACACGCGCGCTGGCAGCGCGAGGCGCAGGCGACCACGATCACGCGTGACGACTGGGGCATCGCCCACGTGCATGGCCGGACCGACGCCGATGCCGTCTTCGGCATGACCTACGCGCAGGCCGAGGACGACTTCAACCGCGTCGAGACCAACGACCTCACCAGCCTCGGCCTGATGGCCGAGGCCGAAGGCGAGCCCGCGATCTGGCAGGACCTGCGCCAGCGCCTGTTCGTGTATCCGGCGCAACTGAAACGCCTCTACGCGCGCAGCCCGGCGTGGCTGCGGCAGCTGATGGTGGCCTGGGCCGACGGCCTGAATTTCTACCTGGCCACGCATCCGGACGTGCACCCGAAGGTGATCACGCACTTCGAGCCGTGGATGGCGCTGAGCTTCACCGAGGGCAGCATCGGCGGCGACATCGAGCGTGTGGACCTTGGTCAGCTGCAGGCGTTCTACGGCCGCGCCGGCGATGCCCCGGTGGCGGTGGCGCACGGGCGGCCGAGCTGGGTGGAGCCCACCGGTTCCAACGGCATCGCCATCGCGCCCAGGCTCACCGCGGATGGCCATGCCCTGCTGCTGATCAATCCGCACACCTCGTTCTACTTCCGCTCCGAGCTGCAGATGTCGAGCGACCAGGGGCTGGATGCCTATGGCGCGGTGACCTGGGGCCAGTTCTTCATCTACCAGGGTTTCAACCAGCACGTGGGCTGGATGCACACCTCCACCGGCGCCGACGCGGTCGACGCGTTCGCGGAAACCATCGTGCACAAAGGCGGCCGCCTGTACTACCGCTATGGCAGCGCGCTGCGGCCGGTGACCACGCGCGTCATCCGCCTGCGCTACCGCAAGCCCGACGGCTCGCTGGGCGAACGCAGCTTCACCGCCTACTTCACCCACCACGGCCCGATCGTGCGCGCCGCAGGCGGCACGTGGATCGCCGAGGCGCTGATGAACCGGCCCATCGCGGCGCTGGAGCAAAGCTGGCTGCGCACCAAGACGCACGACCTGGCCAGTTTCATGAAGGTCGCCGAGCTGCAGGCCAACTCGTCCAACAACACCGTGTTCGCCGATGACCGGGGCGAAATCGCCTTCATACTGCCGCAGTTCATCCCGCTGCGCGACGACCGCTTCGATTACACCCGGCCCGTCGACGGCAGCGACCCGGCCACCGACTGGCATGGCCTGACGCCGCTGGCCCAGATCCCGCACGTGGTGAATCCACCCAACGGATGGGTGTTCAACACCAACGACTGGCCGTATTCGGCGGCCGGTCCCTGGAGCCCGAAGCGCGCCGATTTCCCGCGCTACATGGACACCTTCGGCGAGAACCCGCGCGGCATCCATGCCACGCGCCTGCTGACCGGCGCCAGGGACCTCACCCTGCCCGGACTGATCGGCATCGCCTTCGACCCCTACCTGCCGGCCTTCGCGCGGCTGATCCCGGTGCTGCTCGCCGACTACGATGCCCTGCCCGCCCATGACCCGATGCGGCGCCGGCTGGCGGGCCCGATCGCGCTGCTGCGCGGCTGGGATGACCGCTGGGGCATCACCTCGATGCCCACCGCGCTGGCGGTGTTCTGGGGCGACACCCTGTGGGACGAGGTCGCGCCGGAGGCCCGCGCGGCGCACATGGATATCTACGACGACATGGCCGGGAAGGCCGGCCCGCAACGGCGCCTGCAGGCCTTGGCCGAAGCCGCCGACCGGCTGCAGCAGGACTTCGGCAGCTGGGGCACGGCCTGGGGCCAGATCAACCGCTACCAGCGCCTGGACGACGCCATCGCGCCGCACTTCGATGACCGCAAGCCCAGCATCCCGGTCCCCTTCGTGTCCTCGCGCTGGGGTTCGCTGGCCTCGTTCGGCGCGCACCGCTGGCCGGGCACCCGACGCTACTACGGCGACAGCGGCAACAGCTTCGTCGCGGTCGTGGAGTTCGGCCCGCGCGTGCAGGCCCGCGCCGTCACCGCGGGCGGCGAGAGCGGCCACCCGGGTTCGCCGCACTTCGACGACGAGGCCGGGCGCTATGCCACCGGCAATCTGCGCACGGTGTACTTCTGGCCCGATCAACTCGTGGGCCACACCGAGCGGGTGTACCACCCGGGCCAGTGACGTGGATCCGTCGCAGGCGACAGGTTCCCGCAAGTGAACTCGAGCTCATTGCCCACGGCCGTGCGCGGCCTGCAGCCGCGGTGCCGGGAGATCGCCCCCCGTGTCGCCTGATGCCGGCCCGCTGCTCACGCGCCCCACCGCCGACGCGCTGCGAGCGGCGCGCGACAGCGGCGCCGGTGAATGGTCCGGCTCGCTGGATCTGGGTGTCTCGATCGGCACCGCGGCGCTGGCGAGCGACGCCTGGCAGTGGCGGGACCGGCGCTATCCCTATCCGCCCGCGCTGAAGGACCGCACGATCTATCACTGGGACGGCGACGCGTTCGCGCCGGTGGCGCGCTTCGCCGGCGCGCTGATCAAGCTCGTGCCCACCGAATGGGGCCCGCCCACCTTCGAGATCGACGGCATCAAGATGCTGCCCACCGCGCAGGAATCGCCGCTCGTGGATGCGCGCCGCAAGGTGGCGCTGATCGAGCCGCACGGCAAGCGCGTGCTCGATACCTGCGGCGGCCTGGGCTACTTCGCGGCGTGCTGCCTGGACGCGGGCGTGGCGCGCGTGCACTCGTTCGAGAAGAACGCCGACGTGCTGTGGTTGCGCACGCTCAATCCGTGGTCGCCGGATCCTGATGAGGTTGACCCCGGCGCGCTCGCCAGCGGCGGCCGCCTGCAGCTCGAGCATGCCGACGTGTCGCTGGCGATCACGCAGCTCGCCGACGCCTCGATGGACGCGCTGCTGCACGACCCGCCGCGCTTCGGCATCGCCGGCGAGCTGTACGCGCAGGCGTTCTACGACCAGCTGGCGCGGGTGCTGCGCCGTGGTGGACGCCTGTTCCACTACACCGGCAGCCCGAACAAGCTCACCAGCGGCCGCGATGTCCCGCGCGAGGTCGCGAAGCGACTGGAGAAATCCGGCTTCAGGGCACAGCCGGCGCTGGACGGGGTGCTGGCGACACGGCGCTAACGGTGAGGCGAGCCCTTAACGCCAAAATCAGCGCACAGACTCTCTGGACTACCCTTATTACCGCAAACGCGCCTGCAGGAAGACGTTCTCACGATGGTAAGCGAGATAGCGCTTCTGGCCCGATGAGAAGGTACCTGCCGCAGGCAACGATGCAGGATCGAGCCCCATCGCACACAGCGAAGGCACATGGGCTACGGGTGAGATCAAGATCTTCCCCGCATCGTCAAAGGCAAGAAAGCCGCGATCGAATAGGTGATCCGCATCCGGAGTCAGCAATAATCCGTTTTCGCCGTCGAGCCGCTCTGCATTATCACCATCACGCCAGGGCTTGCAGTGGCTGGCCCTGAGATGCTCGGGCCGGTCGACACCGGTCAACCGACACCTGGTTTCGATCTGCATGACACGCTGCTTGAACAGTCCCTGTCCTCGCCGTGCCTGCACCACGGCACGACGCGTTGTCTCGGACAGAGATTGGTCCTGCTGGAGCTCCACCAGTTGGTGCTCTTCCCACTCCACCAGACCGACCGCCGCATGGGGTGACGCGTCAGCGACACGGCTGCCACGAATCAACACACGTGCTTCATGTCCAACGAGGTCTGCGAGCTCCAAGGCGAACACCTCGGGCAGCAGAGTCAGATACACACTCTGCAGACCGTGCCCGTTTGGCTGAAGGGGGGCGTAACGCTTGGGCAGCAACGGCGCTAGCCGGTCCATGTATTCGGCCGGCTTCAAGGCATGCGTCAACTCGCGGAAAACAACGTCGACCCGCCACCCGATCTGATTCCAGCAGGCGCCTACACCCCCGAATTCGCCCGGCTTCGGAGCCTCGTAGCCATGCGAAGCGATGATGCCGATCGCTTTGACCAGCCCATCGGCGAAGGAGAAGACGATGTCGCCAGGGGCGACTTCACGCATGTACTCGTAGAAGGGGTTCGTATGCCCGTTGCTCTTATGTTTTGGGGACCACAGGTACCCGCCCGACACCTCATGCCGGTAGGTCTGCTTCTGGTTCACCCACCAGTAACGCATCACCAAGCCGCTCCCGCTTTGCCACACCAGGATAGCCAGCAAATGGCGGCAGGTTGACTCCAAACGCCCAACGGGGTCAGGTTCACTAGCTGACCCTGAACGTTGGCGCTGAACGGGACCCTGACCCCTTTGCACCTTGCCCACCCGTGCCTTGTGCCGACATGCCATGCTCGGCTCCCCACCCCGGCGGAGACTCCGATGCCCTCATCCACGATCAGACGCATTTTCGCCGCCGCGGCGATCCTGCTGCTCGGCTGCTCACTGAGCAGTTGTTTCTACCCCGGCTACGGCTACCCGGGCGGCGATCACCGGCGCGGCGACGACCACTCCGAACGCGACCATCGGGGCGACGGCGGCGACAACCGGGATGGCGGCGGCAATCCCGACGGCGGCGGCTCGCATCACCGCCAAGGTGACGGCAACTGACCACTGAACCGCCCCGCGTTCGCGGAGGCTCCAACTCTTGAGACGATGGAGCCATGCGAAAACCGGGTCAGAGCCCCTTTCCTCCGTGATGGTTTCGCGCCCATCACGCTGCAAACCGATGCGCCACGGGTCATTGATCCGGATGCTGTGCTGACCCTTGAGGTCACCTTTTGAGCGCTTCAAGCCGGTTGGCCGGCGGAACCCGCAGATCCTCCAGGGTGACGGCATTGTTGAGCCTACGCAGCTTGCGACGCGCCACGGTCTGGACATCGGCAGGCAACCGCCGGGATGGCGTTCCGCCCCAGATCTTTTCCGCTTCCTTGTCGGCGAAGTCCCGGATCACGACGCAGCCATAACGTGGCTCGTCATATGACGCAACACGTCATGGGCATCGAGAAAGCAAGCAGCCATCGGGCGGGCTGCATCGTGCGCCGGTACGCCCCACCCGCCTCATACAACGCACGGAAAATCTGCCCCGGCGAGTTGTACTTGACTGCCTGCATGAGTGGGTCGAACAGGTTGCGGCGCTCGCGGGCGGCGGTTTGGAGGATGGTCAGGGAGCCGGATCCTTCGCTGCGCTCATGACAGCCAGTCCGTGCCTGCTGGAAGGTGCGCACGTGCTCGATCTGCGCCCCCTTCTCCTCCTCCGTCGAGCGGATCAGCTCGATGGCAATGCGAAACCTGGGGCAGAGTCGACCTTGGGGAAGAAAGTGCACCCTAACCTGCTTTGCTGCTTGGGCACGACTCGGGTTCACTGCCCCGAATCCCGGCCCGTGATGCCGGCCCCGTTTTTGCTTGCGTTGGTTATGCTCACCGTCCGAGAGGCCCAGCCGGGTCGCTCGCAGCCGGACCGACTTGCCGGGAACTCCACATGTTTCGCTGTTGGCGCACGCTGTCCATCACGGGTGCGTGGCTGGTCGTGGCGGCGTACGCCGGCCCGGCCACCGCGGCCTCCACCGCACCGGCACCCGCGCGCTCGGCCGCCACGGCGGATGCGACGTCGATCGCGACCGTGCTGGCCCGGGTCCAGGCGCTGCAGGCCAGGAACCCCGCTGCGGCGCTGCAGGCCGGCCTGCCGGCATGGCAGGCCGGTCCGCCGCAAGGCGCGCGCATCGAGCTGGGGCTGCATTTGATCGCCGCGGCGGATGCGCAGCAGCAACCCGCGCAGGTCGTGGCGATCGGCGCGCGCCTGCTGCCGGCCGCACTGACGCCGGCGCAGCGCCTGCGCCTGCTGTGGCATCTATGCGAGAGCATGTGGGCGACCCGGAATCTCGCGCGCGTCCGGGCGCTGGAGCCGCAGATCACGACGCTGGGCAGCCAGCTTCCCGGCCAGGCCCAGGCCATCGCCGAACTTTGGCGCAAGCTCAGCAGCTCGTATCTGATGCTGGACGACACCCGCGACGCCCTGCGCACCGCGCGCATCGCCCTGGCCACGGCGCCACGGCATCCGAGCATGGTCGATTACTGGGCCAACCAGCTCATCGCCGTGGTGTACGTCAAGAGCGACGAACTGCCCAAGGCCATCGCGGCGCTGCAGGCGGCCGATCGCGCCGGCAAGGCGCTGGGCCTGCCCGACCGCGTCAGCCTGATGTTGAACTTCAACGCGCTGTACATGTACGCGAAGAACTGGCCCAAGGCCATCGAGTATGGCCAGCGCGCCATGGCTGCCGGGCCGGACCCCGCGCAGCAGGTGGCGATCCTCGCCAACGTCGGCGGCGCCTACCAGGAGCTGGGCGACTTCCCGCGTGCCGGCGCCACCTATGCGCATGCCCTGCGCATCGCCCGTGCCCATCAGCTGCCGGCACCCAGCTTGCTCAACAACATGGCCGATCTGCTGCAAAAGCAGAACCGGCCGGCCCAGGCCCTGCCGCTGCTGCAGCAGGCGGCGCGTGAACTCGAGCGCGCCGGCAGCACCAGCGAGGCTGCCACCGCCTACTCCAACATCGGCGCCGCCCTGGCCGGCCTGGGCCAGCACGCGGCAGCCGAACGGGCCTACGCGAAGTCGCTGGCGCTGTTCACCGCGGCCGACGACGTGCAGCGTCGCCTGGAACTGTACCCGCGCATGGTCGACAACCTGGCGGCCCTGGGCCGCTACCGCGATGCCCTGTCGGTGATGCGCGCGTACAAAAAGCTGCACGACGCGCACGTGACGGTGCAATCCAATACCCAGATGGCCAAGCTCGAGGCGGTGATCGAACTCGAGCGCAGAAATGCCGAGCTGGCCCAGGCGCAGCGCGAGCACGATCGGCAGCAGACCGCCCTGGTCCGGGCGAAAGCGCTCGAGCAGCGGCAACTTCTGACCACCGAGGCCATGCTGGCGGCGCTGCTGCTGCTCGCGGCCGTGGCCGCACTGAGTATCCGCCAGAGTCGCGTGCGCAAGCGCCTCAACCAGTCGCTGGCCACGAAGAATGCCGAGATCGAGACCCAGCATCGGGATCTGACCCGGCTCCACGACACCATCTCGCGGCAAAGTGAAGAGGACGCCCTCACCGGCCTGCGCAACCGCCGCTGCGGCCAGGCCTGGCTGGAGCGGCTTGCGGCCGCGCATCTGGAAGCACGCCGCAAGGGCAGTCCGCTGATGCCGGCCCTGGTGATGCTGCTGGACCTCGACCATTTCAAGCAGGTGAACGACCGCCATGGCCATGAAGCCGGCGATCACGCCCTGATGCACTTCGCGGGGATCCTGCGCGAGTGCAGCCGTCAGTCGGACATCCTGGTGCGCTGGGGCGGCGAGGAGTTCCTGTGGGCGTGCCCGGACACGCCGATCTCCGAGGCACAGCACCTGTTCGCGCGCGTGCGCGAGCGACTGCAGCAGATGCCGCTGATCCTGCGCGGCGACCGTGTTTGCCTCACCGTCTCCATGGGCTTCAGCCTGTTTCCGCTATGGCCCGAGGCCACCGGGGACTGGGCCTTCTGCCTGCGCATGGCGGACACCGCGCTGTACCGCGCCAAGACCTCCGGCCGCGACCGCTGGACCGGCCTGATCGCCGGCACGCTTGCCCAGGCCATGGATCACGAACGCTGCGCGCGGGAGGCCAGCGTCGATGAACTGGAGGCGCGCGGCTGTCTCACCGCATTGGCCGAATCGGCCTAGCCTCGATCAAAGCGGGTCACGCCTGTTCGGTCCCGCACCCGTCCGGCCGCCGGGGTCTAGCAGCGGCACCATCGTCCGTTGCTCACGTACGGCGGCGGCCTTTCATCTTTTTACGCGTCAATGGAGACAGAGCTCCCGGCGGCTTCCCCCGTGGCGCGCGCCAAGGTTTGCCGAGGAGCTCGATCAGCCGCGTTTCGCATGGGGAGAGATCGTAACCCTTGCGCTGCGAGATCACGAACGTGAGCGGACCGAGGTGCCAGGCGCGGCGCTCGAGTTCGACGAGCTGTCCGCTTGCCAGATCCTCGTCGACGAGGTGCCGCGGCAAGTGTCCCCAGCCGAGACCGGCCTTGAGAAGATCACGCTTGGCGCCGAGATCATTGACCAGCCATTGGCGCTTGCCCGCGACCCCCTGCTGGTTCTTTTCTGCTCCAGGCTGGTTATCCGTCACGATGATCTGGACGTGTCTGCCGAATTCATCCCTAGGGATGGGTTTTGGTGTGGAAGCGAGCGGATGGGATGGCGCACATGCCGTCACCATCTCCGCCTCGCATAGCCAGTTGCGTTCCATGGCATCCGGGTTCACCTCCGGCACGTTCTCGATCGTGACCGCCAGGGCACACACCCTTTCGAGCACCTGCTTCTCGCCGCCCTGCATGGTCGTGATCCGCAGGTTGATCGCCGCGGTGCGAAACTCCCCTTGCAGCGTCCGCAAACAGTCGATCAGGTGGGCGCGCGGGAAGTAGGCATCGACCGCAACCGAAACCTGCGGCACCCCGGCTTTGGCGATCGAGCCGGCGCGGTTCTTCATTTCTTCCGTGCGTGAAATCACCGCCCGTGCATCCGGCAAAAGGCTGCGGCCCGCCGCAGTGAGCTGCGCCTTGCGTGTGTTGCGCTCGAACAGTTCGACAGTGAGCGCGCTTTCCAGCGCCTTGATCGCGTGGCTGATGGCCGACTGCGCGCGCCTGAGCTTCCGCGCCGCACCCGAGAAGCTTCCCTGATCGCACACCGCAACGAACGCTCGCAACTGATTGATGGTGACGTTGTCGAGCATGAGCATCCAAAAAATAGATGATATTTAGCTATTTTTTGTCAATTGTTTTGATGCGTCAAGGGGCCCAGATTGGGTCTCGACATTTCGAAGGAGAACTTTCATGAGCTACGCAATCATCGGTTTCGGCGCCGTCGGCCAGGCCCTCGCCCGCGCCTTCGCCCGCAAGAACATCGCAATCACCGTCGCCGGCCGGCGGCCACCCGAAGCGCTGGCGCCGCAGGCGCAGGCGATCGGGTCCACGGTCGTCCCAAGGACTCTGCGGGAAGCCATCAAGGCGGACGTCATTTTCCTGGCCGTTCCATTCCAGGAGTATCGCGAGGTCGCCAAAAATCTGGCGAGCTGGCAGGGCAAGACGATCATCGACGCGATGAACGGGTTTGGCGTCTCCTCTGCCGTCGTCGCCCAAGCCTTCCCCGGCGCCCGGTTGGTGAAGGGCTTCAATCATCTGCTCGCCCGCACCCTGGCCTCGGACCCGCATGTCGAGGGCGGCCGGCGGGTCGTGTTCCTGTCGAGCGACGACCAGGGCGCCGCAGCGTCGGTGGCGGCGCTGGCCGAACAACTCGGTTTCGCGCCCGTCCATCTTGGGAAGCTCGAAGAGGGCGGCGCGCTGGTGCAGGCGCGCGGAGACAAGAGCTGGGGGCCGCTGATCTTCCAGGACCTCTTCAAGAAGGTCGCGTGAGCGACGTACGGCCATCACCGCGGGACCGTGGTCACCCTGCAGCCCCGATCACTGCTGCAAAAACATCTACGAGGAAACATCTCATGTTCAACAAACTCGATCTCTCGAAAGAACTCACCGGTCGCCGCGCCCTGGTCACCGGAGGCACGCGCGGCATCGGCGCGGCCATCGCGCAGCGCCTGCTCGATGCCGGCGCCAAGGTCGTGGTCGCCGCGCGTACACGCAGCGACGACACGCCCGCAGCGGCGACATTCGTCGCCGGCGACGTCAGCACCAGCGAAGGCGTGGAGGCCGTCGCGACGCAGGCGCTTGCGGCGCTCGGCGGCCTCGACATCCTCGTCAACAACGCGGGCGGCGGGCGCGCGTTTCTGGAAGGGTCGTGGACGATCCCCGACAAGGCGTGGCACGACAGCTTCGCGCTCAATCTCTTCGCCGCGATCCGTCTCACCAACGCGGTACTCCCGGCGCTCCGGGCGTCGAAGGCCGCGGCCGTCGTGAACATCTCTTCGGCGGCAGCAACGATGCCGTTTGGTCCGTTTGCGCACTATGGGGCCGCGAAGGCGGCGCTCGAGTACTACTCGCGCACGCTCGCGATGGAACTCGCGCCGAGCGGCATTCGCGTGAACGTCGTGTCGCCCGGCGTGATCTCGACGCCGGGCTCCGACGAGTTTGCCAGGACGACTCCGGGATTTTCCACCGATGACTGGACCCGGAATATTCCGCTGGGCCGCCTCGGCGCCACCGAGGACATCGCCGAGGTCGTCGCACTGCTCGTGTCGGGTCGCGGGAAGTTCCTGACCGGCGCGAATTACCGTGTCGATGGCGGAATGACGGCGCGCTGACGCATGGCCACGCATACCTGTCCTCAAACAAGCAGTTCCCTGC
>JAGWPB010000112.1 GCA_028870665.1 Lysobacteraceae bacterium | reverse complement strand
TGCCGGCGGCGGTCGCGGCGACCGATTGCGTGCTGGTGCACGACGCCGCCCGTCCGCTGCTGGACGCCGCCGATCTGGAACGACTGGTATTGGCCGGCCTGGTGCATCCTGACGGCGCGATTCTCGCCGCCCCGGTGCGCGACACGCTCAAGCGCGCCGATGCCGCAGGCTGCAGCGCGGCCACGGAGCCGCGCGCCGGGCTGTGGCGTGCGCTGACGCCGCAGCTGGCGCGTCGCGGCGATATGGAGCGCGCGCTGGCCGACGCCTTGCAGGCCGGTGTCGCAGCCACCGACGAGGCGATGGCGCTGGAACGCATCGGCCTGCATCCGCTGCTGGTCGAGGGCGGCGAGGGCAATCTCAAGATCACCACGCCCGCCGACCTGGCCTATGCCGCGTTCCGATTGTCGCTGCAGGGCGATTCGCAGGCATGATCACGGTCATCCGGACGCAGGCGCCGTCCGCGCACGAGGTGCCCGCATGAACATCCGAGTCGGCCAGGGTTTCGACGTTCACGCCTTCGGATCCGGTGATCACGTGATGCTGGGGGGCGTGCGCATCGCCCACGATCGCGGCGTGATCGCGCACTCTGACGGTGACGTGGCGATCCACGCGCTGTGCGACGCCCTGCTCGGCGCGCTGGCGCTGGGCGACATCGGCCGGCACTTCCCGCCCGGCGACGCGCGCTGGAAGGCCGCCGACAGCCGCATCCTGCTGCGCGAGGTCGTGGCCATGCTCGATGCCCGCGGCTACCGGTTGGGCAACGCCGATGTCACGGTGATCTGCGAGCGTCCCCGCGTCGCGCCGCATGTCGCGGCGATGAGCGCCGCCCTGGCCGCGGATCTCGGCTGCGATCCCGCCGCGCTCAGCGTCAAGGCGACCACCAGCGAGACACTGGGGTTCACCGGCCGCGGCGAGGGCATCGCCGCGCTCGCGATCGTGCTGATCGTTTCCGCGACTTGATCCCGGTATTTCCATTGGATACGGCCATTCGCCAAAACGGCATCGCGCGCGTCCCGGCGGATCATCCGCAGCGGGCGATGCAGGCCGCCCGACATTGAGCACGCTGCCGTATGCCCACGGCGGACCGCCGCTGACCGCGCAGCTGCGTGCGGCACCCGCGGATTTTGTCGTCGAGGAAGTGCTCGGCTATGACGCCGATGGCGATGGCGAGCACGTCCTGCTGACGGTCGAGAAGACCGGCGCCAACACCGAGTGGGTGGCGCGCGAGCTGGCGCGTTTCGCCGGGGTCGCACCGCTGGCCGTGGGCTACGCCGGCATGAAGGATCGCCACGCCGTCACCCGCCAGAGTTTCAGCGTGCAGCTGGGTGCCCGGGCCGAGCCCGACTGGACTGCCCTCCCGCATGCCGAAGTGCGCGTACTCGCCAGCGCGCGACATCGTCGCAAGCTCAAGCGCGGCGCTCTGGCCGGCAACCGCTTCGCGCTGGTGCTGCGCGATGTGCAGGGCGATCGTGACGCCGCCGAGCGCACCCTCGCCGCGATCGCGGCGCGCGGCGTGCCCAACTATTTCGGCGAGCAGCGCTTCGGGCGCGGCGGCGCCAACGTCGAGCGTGCGCGGGCGATGTTCGCCGGCAAGCGCGTCGACCGCGCGCTGCGCGGCCTGCTGCTGTCAGCGGCGCGTGCCGAGGTCTTCAACGCGCTGCTGGCGGCGCGCGTCGAGCGCATGGCGTGGGACGCTCCGCTCGCCGGTGAGCTGTGGAACCTCGACGGCTCGCGCAGCTGGTTCGGGCCGGAGCCGTGGAGCGAGGCGCTGGCCGCCCGCATGGCTGCGTTCGACATTCATCCCTCGGGTCCGCTGTGGGGTGAGGGGCCGCACCCCGCGGCCGATGACGTCGCGGCACTGGAGCAGGCGATCGCCGCGACGCTGCCCGAGCTGTGCGCGGGCCTGGCTTCTGCCGGACTGCAACACGAGCGGCGCGCGCTGCGGTTGCGTCCGGCGGCATGGGCATGGAACTGGCGCGGCGACGCGGCGCTGGAATTGCGCTTCACGCTGCCGGCCGGCGCCTACGCCACCGTGGTCGTGCGTGAACTGGCGGCGGTCTGATGGACGCGGCGCCAGCACGGTCATGCGACGGCTTGCGAGGCCGAATGCCCCGCGATCGCTCAGCGTCGCTGCAGCAGCACCAGCACGGCGCCGGTGCCACCCTGCGCCGACGGCGCCGAGGCGAACGCCACCACATCGGCACGCAGCCGCAGCAGGCGATCGGTCAGCGCCTTGAGCACCGGGCCGTCGCGTGAACGCAACCCCTTGCCGTGGATGATGCGCACGCAGGTCTGGCCTTCGCGCCCGCACTCGGCGAGGAAATCCGCGATTGACGCGCGCGCCGCCGCGACATTCATCTGGTGCAGGTCCAGTTCGGCCTGTGTTGCGTACGCGCCGCGTCTGAGGCGCCTGAGCAGGCGCGGATCCCGTCCGCTGCGCAGGTAGCTCAGCTCCTCGCCGACCTCGATCTGCGCCGGGTCGATCGCGTGCGTGAGGAGCTCGCCGGCCACCGCCGCCTCGTCGGCCTCGCGCATGCGCGCACGCGGCGCCGGCGGGCGGGGTCGCGGCGCGGCAGCCGCGAGCTCGCGCGGCAGCGGTCGCACGCGGCCGA
>JAGWPB010000009.1 GCA_028870665.1 Lysobacteraceae bacterium | reverse complement strand
GCCGGTGCCGAAGCCGACGGAGCCGGCCCGATCACGTCCTGGACGATCTGCTGCGCCGCCTTCTGCGCCGCGGCCGCGGGAAAGTAGACATTGATGGTGACGCAGCCCGTCGCCAGCACGGCGAGCAGGGCGGTGAGCACGATTGGAGCGCGGATACGCATGCGGTTCTCCTTGGTCGGTTGGCAAGACATCCTGCCGCGGTTTCAGGCAAACGGACGCGGCCGATCCGCGTCATCGTTGCCGCGACGGGCGGCTGCGTGCTCGTCGCGGCGGCACATCCCGGTGCCATGCCGGAGCAGCCGTTCAAGCCGCCCCCTGTGATATGACGGGCTCAGCGGATCACCGGAGCCTGGCCGGAGGTGGCCGCCTGCAACCGGGACAGCAGCGTCGGCCAGTCCACCCGCGCCTGATGGCCGATCACCTTGATGTAAGGCAGCCCGCCGCCTTCGACGATGGTGTAGCCGCCGCCGTCGGCCGGCGCGACACCGCCCATCGTACAGACGTTGCCCGACAGCGTGCAGCTGAGCCCGATGCGACTGTAGGGAAAGCTGCTGAAGATGCCGAGTACGGCGGCCTGCAGCCCTCCGGCCAGGCCGCCGCCGCCGACCTCGGTGAGGTTCTTGACCGCACGCTGGCTGATGCGGCCGCCATGATCGGCACGCAAGGTCGCAGCGAACGCCACCGGTTTCCAGCTCACCAGGCGCAGACCGCGGATGGACCCGTCGAGCGTGCCGGTGATCTGGCCGAAGTCGAACACGCCGGTCAGCGGCGCCAGGTCGATGTCCTTCAGGCTGAGATCGGCGGCGAGTTCGGGCGCGGGTCCGAACGGATGCGCCAGCGCCAGCCGGGTGACGTCGACGAAACCGCCGAACACGTTGAGACTGAGCCCGCCGTCGAGCGCGATGCGGCCCTGGTCGACGCGCAGGTCGGGCAGCGCGCCGCCCAGCGTGCCGCGAAATGCCGGCCAGCCCAGCGCACCCGAGAGCTGGCCGAGATCGACTCCGGCGAGCGCCAGCGACGCCACCAGCCGGGAGCCCCTGCCGGCACCCGGATCCAGCGCCAGGTGCTGCAGCAGCAGCTTGCCGCCCAGCAGCGGGATCGACGCCGGCGCGCTCAGCGCCAGGGCAGCGCCGTCGCCACGCCAGCGCAGTGTCGCCGCGCCCAGCGGCACGCGATACAGGCTGGCGGCGCTCCACATCAGCGTGGTCGCGGGCGTCACCGTGCCCTGCCGCCAGTCCACGCCTCCGTTCAGGCCGGCGACCGCGAAGCGGTTGCCGCCATCAGCGATGTCGACCCGGTCGAAATTGAGCTGCAGACGGGTCAATGCTCCTTGCGCATAGGCGAGCTGGCCCTGCACGCGCCCGACCGCCTCCAGCCGGGGATAGCCGATCGCGCCCAGCAGGCCCTGGCCATAGCGCTGCAGCGCCTGCGGCAGACGCGCATCGAAGCGGTCGACCCGCAGCGCGGTCAGCGTGCCCGCGGCATTGGCGTTCAATGCGGCGTTCACCTGCAGGCCGTCGCCGTCGTCATAGCGCAACCGCGACACGCTCAAGGCACCGTCGGCCGCGCGCGTGGCGCTGAGATGCAGCTCGGCATCGCGGGCCGGCAAGTCGACGTAAACGCGCCCGGCCAGCAGTTGTCCGCCGCGCAACATGCCGTCGAAACTGAAACGGCTGCTGCTGGCGTCCCGCTCGAAGCTGACATCGCCGCGCGCACCGAACTGCTGCGCGGCGGTCGCGCCCTGAGCGGCGGAGAAGCCGAACCCGGCGAGATTCAGACGCCCCGACACGCGCGTGCGCGCCGGATCGAGATCCACCGCCAGCGTGCCGTCGAGGGTGCCGGCGGTCACGCTGGCGCCTTGCCAGGCCTGCGCCAACGCACCCTGCAGCCAGCCCAGCGGCAACCCGACCATGCGCAGCTCGACATGGGTCGGCGTGTCCAGAGGCACTGCCGCGGCCAGGCGCACGCTGCGCTGGTCGATCACGGCCTCGAGCGTGTCCTCGGCCGGGTCGAGCAGCAGGCCCAGCTGCGCCGCGGCCAGGGCGCCTCCCGGCGCGCCGCGCACCTGCAGCGGCCCATCCAGATGCCAGCGTCCGTCGGTGCCCCGCAGCAGGCTGCCGTCCAGCGCCAGAGCGACATCGTGCCAGCCGAGTGCCGGCACGTCGGCATGCGCGGTCGTCAGGCGCAGCGTGAGGGCGCCGGCCGGCTTTGACGCAGGAGCCAGTGTCAGCGTCACCTGCTGCAGCACGAAGCCGCTGCCGGCGACGCGCGCCGCGCTGGCGCGGATCGCGGCCTGCGCGGATCCCGCTGCGAGCGCCAGAGCGATCGCAAGCAGCCGGACATGCACCCTTGCGGACGGCCTCATGATTGGGGATTCTGACAGAAGGAACGGCTACGCCAGGGAAACGGAGCATGAACGACGACGCTCCCGACATGCTCCTGCGCGTGCTGCTGGCCGAGGATGACGCGGTCAGCCAGCACTTTTTCGCCACGGCGCTCGCCGCTCTCGGCTGCGCCGTGGATGCCTGCGGTCGCGGCGACGAGGCGCTGCAGCTGGCACGCACGCGACCCTACGACCTGCTGCTGCTCGACGTGCGCCTGCCCGGGCTCGGTGGCGCCGACCTGCTGCAAGCGCTGCGCGCCGACGCGCAGGCCGCCTCGCGCGACAGCGTCGCGCTGGCCACCAGCGCGGCGCCGGATTTTGCGCAGCAGCGCACCCTGCTCGGCGCCGGTTTCGCCGGCATCGTGCCCAAGCCGGTCACGCTGGACGCGCTCGAGGCGCTGGTCCAGGCGCAACGCCTGCGCCTCGGTGAGGCCCTGCTCGATGACACCGCCGCGCTGCGGGCACTGGGGCGCAGTCGCGACCGCGTGAGCGCGCTGCGCGGGCTGCTGGCCGCGGAACTGACGGAGTTGGCTGGCGACTTCGAGTACCGGCTGCGCCACGATCCCGCCAGTCTGGTCGAACCGCTGCACCGCCTGCAGGCGGCGTGCGGCTTCTGCGGCGTGCCGGCGCTGGCGGCCGCCGCCGCCGCGCTGGAGCGCGATCTGCAGCAGCACCATGTCGGCACGACACCGACGGCGACGCGCTTCGGTGCACTGCTCGCTGCCACCCGCGGCGCGCTCGGCGGCACCGGCAGCGTGGCGGTCAGCGTCCCCTGAGGGCATCCCCCAGCACGCGCCGGCTGCGCAACTCGCCGCCGCCCAGTACCGCGCTGATCAGGCTGCGCAACAGCCGTCGCAATTCGGCCTGCGCCACGACGCCGGGCTCGTGGTCGCCCGCCAGCGCCAGCAGCGCACTGCCGGACACGCGCACGCCGGGCTGGCCGTGCCAGCGTTGCGGGCCGTGCTCGGGGACATAGACGTAGACCGACTCCGGCGTCACCGGCATGCCGTCGTCGGCCTCGCGCTGCAGCTGCGGCGCATAGCCGAGGGCACCCAGCAGGTCGCGCTCGAAGCGGCGCAGCGTCCAACCCAGGGCAGCACCGGCGCTCAGCCGCACCAGGGCCTCGCCGTAGGCGGCAAACAGCGCCGGGTGCGGGTCCTGGCGACCGCTGAGACGCACCGTCAGCTCGTTGAGATAGAGGCCGGCGAGCAGGGCGTCGCCGGCCAGCGGCAGCGGTACGCCGACCTCGACCGCGGTCAGGGTGCCCAACTCGCCACGCAGCAGGAAATCCAGCGCCAGCAGGCGAAACGGCTCCAAGGTCGCGCGGCCGCCGCCGCGCGCCCGCGCACCGCGCACGCCGCGCGCCACCAGGCCGATGCGACCTTGATCACGCGTCAGGCATTCCAGCAGCAGCGAGGTCTCGCGCCAGGGGCGCGCATGCAGGACGTAGGCGGGTTGCTGCTGGACGCGCACGCTGCCGCGCGCTAGTCGGTCAGGCCGAGGCGGCGCAGCGCGCTGGCGTCATCCGACCAGCCGGCGCGGACCTTGACCCACAGGCGCAGATGGACACGGCGCGCGAACAGTCGCTCCATCCCGCGGCGCGCGGCGCTGCCGACAGCCTTGAGCATGGCGCCGCCCTCGCCGATCACGATCGCCTTCTGGCCCTCGCGCTCGACCCAGATCGCCGCGTGGATCTCGGCCATGCCATCCTCGCGCTCGACGAACTGTTCGATCTCGACCGTGGTCGCGTAAGGCAGTTCCTGGGCCAGTCGCAGCATCAGCTGCTCGCGCACCAGCTCGGCGGCGAGGAAACGCTCGCTGCGATCGGTCAGCTCGTCCTCGGCGTACAGCGGGTCGCGCACGGGCAGGCGCTCCAGAATCGCGAGCTCCAGCGCGGCCAGGCCCTCGTTGCGCAGGGCCGAGACGTAGAACACGGCGTCGAAGGGATGTCTGGCGACGACCTCGGCGACGTACGGCAACAGCGCGCGCTTGTCCTTCTGCCGATCGATCTTGTTGACCGCCAGCAGCCGCGGCCGCGCATGCTCGGCCAGCGCCGCATGCACGCTGCTGTCCTCGTCGGTCCAGTGACCGGATTCGACCACCTGGACCGCCACGTCGACCTCGGCGATCGCGGCATGCGCGGCGCGGTTGAGGCTGTGATTGAGCGCGCGCCGCGCACCGCGATGCAGGCCGGGCGTGTCGACGTAGAGGATCTGCCCCGCCGGCCGGGTGGCGATGCCGAGGATGCGGTGCCGGGTGGTCTGCGGCTTGGGGCTGACGATGCTCAGGTGGGCGCCGACCAGCGCGTTGAGCAGGGTCGACTTGCCGACGTTGGGGCGGCCGACCAGGGCGGCAAAACCGCAGCGCAGGATGTTGTCGCTCATGCGACGTCCTGCGCCGCAAGTGCGGCCAGCGCCATCTGTGCAGCGTCCTGCTCGGCGGCGCGGCGGCTGCTGCCGCTGCCTGGAAAGCTCGCCGGACAGGGCGCCTCGATCACGCAGGTCACCGCGAACACGCGCGCATGCTCCTCACCGAGAGCCGCGCCCAGCTCGTAGCGCGGCAGCGGCTGGCCGCGCGCCTGCAACAGCTCCTGCAGGCGCGTCTTGGGGTCCTTCTCCGGCCGCGGCAGCCCCGCGGCGCGCGCTGCGAACAGGCCGCGCACGACGCCGCGACAGGCGTCGAAGCCGCCGTCGAGATAGACCGCGGCCAGCAGCGCCTCGAACGCATCGGCAAGAATGGAGTCACGGCGGAAACCGCCGCTCTTGAGCTCGCCGGAGCCCAGCCGCAATCCCCCGCCGATCTCGAGCTCGCGCGCGACATCCGCCAGCGCGGTGCCGTTGACCAATTGCGCGCGCAACCGCGACAACTCGCCCTCGTCGGCGCGCGGATGCTGCTCGAACAGCAGCTCGGCGACGAGCATGTTGAGCAGCGCATCGCCGAGAAACTCCAGACGCTCGTTGTTGGGCCGGCCGGCACTGCGATGGGTCAGAGCCAGCGTGGCCAGTTGCGGGTCGCGAAAGGCGTAATCGAGCTGCACGCCTCAGCCACCGGTGGACAGCGTGTTCATCGGTACCGTCTTCTCGAAGTGCAGCAGGAAGTCGATGTTGTAGATGAACGGGATGTCGCGCTCGTACTTGATCGACAGTTGCGGCGTGCCGTTGCCGGTCAGGATGCGGATCCGCGCATTGTTGAGCGTGCTGCTGTCGACGTACTGGAAGTCGCCCTTGAAGGACATGTCGCGCTTGATCTGGTCGAGCGGCTTGTTGACCACGCCGGGCTCGGCCGCGACTTCCTTCAGGGTCTTGACCACACCCATGTACTCAGCATAGGCCGGCACCAGCTTCATCGCCATGAAGGCGAAGAAGCCGAAGATGATCAGGATGAACAGGAACCCCAGCAGGGTGATGCCTGACTGCCTCGTTTTCATGTCGCCCCCTCATGCCCCGCCGCGCGGGAAGTCAATGGATGATGGTGCCGATGCGCTTGAGATCGATGCCGCGCGACTCGCCGCGCCAGCTGAACCAGATGAAGAACGCGCGCCCGACCAGGTTCCGCTCCGGCACGCAGCCCCAGAAGCGGCTGTCGTAGCTGTTGTCGCGATTGTCGCCCATCGCAAAGTAGCAGTGGGGCGGCACCTTCCAGCTGCCCTGCGGGGCGCGGCTGAGATCGGGCATTTCGATCAGGTCGTTCTGCACGCGGCCGAGGTCCTCGCGATAGAGCTGCCCGGCATTGGCCTCGACCAGGGCGCTTTCCTTGCCGCTGCCGTCGTCGTAGGGCCCGACCAGCGCGGTCGGAACCGGCTTGCCGTTGATGTAGACCTGCTCGTTGCGGACCGTCACGGTATCGCCCGGCAGGCCGATCACGCGCTTGATGTAGTCCTGCTTGGGATCGAGCGGAAAGCGGAATACCACGACGTCGCCGCGCCGCGGCTCGCCGGTGTCGAGGATCTTGGTGTTGAAGGCCGGCAGGCGCAGGCCGTAGGCGAACTTGTTGACCAGGATGAAATCGCCCACGCGCAGCGTCGGCATCATCGAGCCGGACGGAATGCGAAACGGCTCGGCGATGAACGAGCGGAAAACCAGCACCGCCAGGATCACCGGAAACAGCGAGCGCGAGTAGTCGACCAGGGTCGGCTCATGCGGCTTCTCGCCGGCGGCGGCGGCGCGCGCGATCCGCGCCTTGCGGAAGAACAGCGCATCCACCGCCCAGATCATGCCGGTGAACACGGTCAGGGCCAGCAGCACCGCGGCGAAATCGAATTCCATGTTCACTCCCATGCGGCCGCGGCGGGCCGGATCACTTGGCGTCCATCTTCAGCACGGCGAGGAAGGCTTCCTGCGGAATCTCCACCCGGCCGACCTGCTTCATGCGCTTCTTGCCTTCCTTCTGCTTTTCCAGAAGCTTCTTCTTGCGGCTGACATCGCCACCGTAGCACTTGGCCAGCACGTTCTTGCGCAGCGCCTTGACCGTCGAGCGCGCGATCACCTGCGCGCCGACCGCGGCCTGGATGGCGACGTCGAACATCTGCCGCGGGATCAGGTCCTTCATGCGCTCGACCAGCTCGCGGCCGCGGCGGTCGGCGGCGGCGCGATGCATGATCAGACTGAGCGCGTCGACGCGGTCGCCGTTGATCAGCACGTCGGTGCGCACGAACGGCCCGGCCTGGAAGCGCTCGAAGTGGTAGTCCATCGAGGCGTAGCCGCGACTGACCGACTTCAGCCGGTCGAAGAAGTCCAGCACCACCTCCGCCAGCGGCAGTTCGTAGCTGATCTGCACCTGGGTGGCCAGGTAGTGGATCGAGCGCTGCACGCCGCGCTTCTCCTCGCACAGCGTGATCACGTTGCCGACGTAATCCGGGGGCGTGAGGATGGTGGCGACGATGATCGGCTCGCGGATCTCGGCGATGTTCTGCACCGGCGGCAATTTGGCCGGATTGTCCAGTTTCAGCACGCGACCATCGGTCAGCAGCACCTCGTAGATCACCGTCGGCGCGGTGGTCACCAGGTTGAGGTCGTACTCGCGCTCCAGGCGCTCCTGCACGATTTCCATGTGCAGCAGGCCGAGGAAGCCGCAGCGGAACCCGAAACCCATCGCCTCGGAAGACTCCGGCTCGAAGAACAGCGCGGCGTCGTTCAGGCGCAGCTTGTCCAGCGCCTCGCGCAGCGCCGGATAATCCTCGGCCGCGACCGGGAACAGGCCGGCGAACACGCGCGGCTGCATCTGCTGGAACCCCGGCAGCGCGTGCGCAGCCGGACTGGAGGCGAGCGTCAGGGTGTCGCCCACCGGCGCGCCGTGCACGTCCTTGATCGAGGCGGTGACCCAGCCCACCTCGCCCGCGCCGAGCCGGTCCTTGACCTTGCGCTTGGGCGTGAACACGCCGACCGATTCGACCTCGTGCGCACGCCCGGTGGACATCACCAGCAGCTTGTCGCGCGGCTTGATCTCGCCCTGCATCACGCGCACCAGCGAGACGACGCCGAGGTAGTTGTCGAACCAGGAGTCGATGATCAGCGCCTGCAGGCGGTCGGTATCGCGCGGGCGCGGCGGCGGGATGCGGGCGACGATCGCTTCCAGCACCTCGACCACGTTCTGCCCGGTCTTGGCGCTGATCGCGATGGCGTCCTCGGCGTCGATGCCGATCACCGCCTCGATCTCGGCCTTGGCGCGCCCGATGTCGGCGGTCGGCAAGTCGATCTTGTTCAGCACCGGCACCACGGTCAGGCCCTGCTCGACCGCGGTGTAGCAGTTGGCCACCGACTGCGCCTCGACGCCCTGCGCGGCGTCGACCACCAGCAACGCGCCCTCGCAGGCGGCCAGCGAACGGCTGACCTCGTAGCTGAAGTCGACGTGACCGGGGGTGTCGATGAAATTGAGCATGTAGATGCGGCCGTCACGCGCCGTGTACGGCAGCGATACCGACTGCGCCTTGATGGTGATGCCGCGCTCGCGCTCGATCGGGTTCGAGTCCAGCACCTGCGCCTCCATTTCACGCGCCTCGAGACCGCCGCAGAGCTGGATGATGCGGTCGGCGAGCGTGGACTTGCCGTGGTCGATGTGGGCGATGATGGAGAAGTTGCGGATGTGATCCATGGCCAACGCGCAGGGGCAACGGCGATGCGCGGTCCGCATGGCCGCGCGCCGCCCGGAGGCGGCGCGAGGCGCGGATTATGGCAGAAGCCGGGGTCCGCCGCGGCCCCGGCCTGCCGCACTCAACCCTGCTTGGGCACCGGGATGGCGACGAACTGGGTAACGTTGTCACGGCGCACCAGCAGCATCACGTCATCGCCCGGTCTGTAACCCTGCAGCGCCTGGTCGAAGGCCTTGGCGCTGCCGACCGGACGCTGCCCGACCATCAGGATCACGTCGCCCGCATGCAGACCGGCCTGCATCGCCGCAGGACCCAGCACGCGCGTGATCAGCACGCCCTCGCCGCTCTTCAGGCCGAGCTGGCTGCGCTGCTCCTGGGTGATGTTCTCCACCACCAGACCGAGGTTGTTGCCGGATTCGGCGCGACCCTGCACCGCCGCCAGGTCCGCGGCGTTGCGCGGCGCAGCCTCGATCCGGACATCGAGCGTCCGCGACTTGCCATCACGCAGGACGGTGAGCTTGGCGGTGCTGCCGATCGGCGCCAGGCCGACCATCGGCGGCAGGTCCGAGCTGCTGTAGACCGGTTGGCCGTTGAAGGCGGTGATCAGGTCGCCCACGTGCACACCGGCCTTTTCCGCCGCACCGCCGGGCACGAGCTTGGCCACCAGCGCACCGCTCTCGCTGTCGAGCTTGAGGCTCTTGGCCAGGCTCCGGGTCAGCGGCTGCACAAAGACGCCGATGATGCCGTGGCTGACGTAGCCCTTGGCCTTGATCTGCTGCACGGCGTTCATGGCGACATCGATCGGGATCGCGAACGACAGACCCATGTAGCCGCCGCTGTTGGAGAAGATCTGCGAGTTGATGCCGACCACCTGGCCGTCCAGATTGAACAGCGGCCCGCCGGAATTGCCGCGGTTGATCGGCACGTCGGTCTGGATGAACGGTACGTAGGGCTGGTCGGTGCCGAGGCTGCGGCCGACCGCGCTGACGATGCCGGCGGTGACCGTGTGGCTGAGGCCGTAGGGCGAGCCGATCGCCAGCACCCACTGCCCCGCCTTGAGCGTATTGGAGTCGCCGATGCTGACCGTGGGCAGGTTCCTGGCGTCGATCTTCAGCAGCGCGATGTCGTAGGAAGGGTCGGTGCCGACCACCTTGGCGGTGTAGTCGCGGCGGTCGGAGAGCTTGACCGTGACCTTGCTGGCGTGGGCGACGACGTGGTTGTTGGTGAGGATGTAGCCGTCGCTGGCGATGATGAAGCCCGAGCCCAGCGACATCTCCTCGCCGGCGCCCGGTTGCTGGCGCGGCATCGGAATGCCGAAGAAGCGGAAGAAGTCCGGCGGCATGCCCTGCACGCCGGCCGGCATCGATCCTTCGGGCTGCGCGATCACCGCCTGCACATTGACGACCGCCGGGCCATTCTGCTGGACGATGCCGGTGAAGTCGGGCAACGAGGCAGCGGCCGCGCTACCCGCGGTCGCCAGCAGCAGCACGGCCATGGCCGCCAGTCGCTTCCAGGTTTTGCTCATCACGGGATTACCTCCAGCGGGACGGATGGGGGAGACATGGCGCACGCGGCGCCGGTGAGGCCTTCGATGCCAGCGCGGGCCGCGAAGTTCAAGTGCCGGTGGGCATCCGTTCAGGCCGGCGGCATCCGCCGGGCGTACCGGCAAGGCCGGCCGCGCAGCGGCATCCGCGCAAACAACGCCGCAGGGCGCACGCGCGGAACGCCGCCGCCCGCGCGTTCAGCGGCCCGCCGCCAGCGCCACCGAATCGGCGATCCGCTGCACCGTCGGCACCGGCACGTCACCGAGCACGGTGACCCGCTCGCCATCATGGGTCTCGCTGACGAAACTCAGCGCTCCGCGGACGCCGGTGCCCTGCGGCAACGGCACCGGACCGCGCTGCACGTAGACCGACACGCTGGCGATGCCGTCGCTGAGCACCAGATGCTCGCTGCCGGGTGTGCCGTCGCCCAGGCACACCCGCACATGAAACCCCGGCGGCGCATTGACCACGCGCCACAACGCAGGCTGCGCGGGCAGGCCCGGTGACGCCGTCGCCGTGACCGGCGCAGCGCCACGGAGCGCGGCGAGGTCGGCCCGCGCGCCCACGCGCAGGTCGACGAAACGGAACTCCTCCGGCAGCGGCCGGCCGTCGAGCGTCAGCTGCACGCGCAGCGGCAATCCGCTCGCGCGATCGAGCCACAGGCGGTAGCCGTAGCGGTAGTCGTCGCGCGGCCGGATCCGCAGTTGCGCGGTCGCCCGCGCGGCAATGCGTTCACCCGACTGCAGGGTCAGCGTGTAGCTGGGATGCAATGCGGCCAGCGGCACGTCGGGCACCAGCGGCAGCAGGGTATGCAGGCGCCCGGGATCGAGCCGCAACGGCGACGCACCGGCCAGCGTCCACTGCACGCGGGTGCCGCTGCGCGTGATCTGCAGCGCGCGGCCATCGAGGCTGGTCAGGAGATCGCGGTCCGGGCTGCCGGCGCGGTGCTCGATCGCCAACGTCTGCAGATCGCTGCCCTGGCGCAGCACCAGGGTGCCGCTGTAGTCGAGCCCCACCAGCGCCTTGCGCATCCGCTGCCAGGCGGCGGCGGCCAGCGGCTGCGCCGCGGCGGCCAGTCCGGGCAGTCCCAGCAACAGCAGCAGCGCGCCACGCCGGGCACGCATCAGCGCTGCTCCGCGGCGCCTCCGCGCACCGGGGCCGGACCCTGCGGCGGCGACATCAGCAGCACGTAGGGCACCAGGCCGCCGGCCGCCGCCGCGTCACCCGACTGGTAATGGCGCAAGGTGTAGGCGTCGAGTTGCGGCGAATAGGCGGCGGTCTGCACGTCGTCGATGGCCACCGGCGCCTGCGCGAATGCCGTCGCAGGCTGCACCGCGGCAGCGGGATCATTGAGCCATGCCGGAGCGGGTGTCGGCGCGGCCGCCGCCGCCATGTCGGGTTCGGAACGTGGCAGCGGCTGCACCATCAGCAGCGCGGTCACCGCCACCGTCGCGGCGATGACTCCGCCCGCCGACCAACGCAACCAGCGACCGCGCGCCGGCAGCGCTCCACCGATCAGCGCACGGCTGACGCGGGCGGCAAAGCCCGGGCCGGCCAGGCGCGGCGCGGCGCCCTTGAGGCAGTCGCGGGCGGTGTGCAACCGCGTCCAGCAGGCGATGGCTTCGCGATCGTGACCGAGGCGACGCAGCAGGAAGCCGGCCTGCTCGCGCGACAGCTCGCCATCCATCAGTGCGGAAAGGTGCTCGCGGATCGTCGTGTCACTCATGGTTGCAACCCTCAACGCTCAACTGTCCGTGATCAGCGGCCGCAGGCTGGTGTCGATCGCCTCGCGGGCGCGGAAGATCCGTGAACGCACGGTGCCGATCGGACAGCTCATCGCTTCGGCAATTTCCTCGTAACTCAGCCCGTCGACCTCGCGCAGCGTGATCGCGGTGCGCAAATCCTCGGGCAAGGCTTGGACCGTGGAAAACACGGTTTGTTCAATCTCCTGCCGCAACAGTTCATGCTCCGGGGTATCGCCGTCGCGCAGGCCGTTGGCGCTCTCGGCGTAAAGGGCGTCCTCGATCGCGACATCCTCGGTCGGCGGGCGCCGGCCCTGCGAAACCAGATGGTTCTTGGCGGTATTGACCGCGATCTTGTACATCCAGGTGTAGAACTGGCTGTCGCCGCGAAACGAGCCGATCGCCCGGTAGGCGCGGATGAACGCCTCCTGGGCGACGTCCTCGCATTCGCTCCAGTCCTGGATGTAGCGGGAGATCAGGCCGATCACCCGATGCTGATACTTGCGCACCAGCAGGTCGAAGGCGCGGGTATCGCCTTTCTGCACCTGCTCGACCAGCGCACGATCGGTTTCTGGCTCGCCCATCCGGGCTGATCTCCCTCGACGGCGACGCATCGCCGGCAGTGTTGTTGCGCAGGGCACACCCGCCGGCGAAGGATCGCCGCGCCCCCCGGTGCATGTCCTACTAGAGTAGCCCAAGCGACGTGCCGGCGAGCTGCTGCAGGCCCTGCGCGCGGAGCACGGCGGGGATCAGATCTCCGGCTCGAAAGCCTCCGGCTGCCGCTGCACACGCGTCGCCAGCAGGCGCTCGAACGCCTCGTGCGCCAGCGGCCGGCAAAACAGATAGCCCTGCAGCTCCTCGCAACCCAGCATGCGCAGGAAATCGAACTGCTGCTCGGTCTCCACGCCCTCCGCGACCACCGCCCGGCCCAGGCTGTGCGCCATCGACACGGTGGCGCGCACGATCGCCTCGTCATCGGGGTCGATGCCGATGTGACGCACGAAACTCTGGTCGATCTTGATGCGATCGGCGGGAAACCGGCGCAGATAGTCGAGTGACGCCTGACCGGTGCCGAAGTCGTCGATGGCGATGCGGCAGCCCAGAGCGCGCAGCGCCTGCAGCGCTTCCGGAAGCACGCCGGCGGACTTCAGGCTGACGCTCTCGGTGACCTCGAGTTCGAGCAGGGCCGGATCGATGCCACTTTCGGCCAGGACCGCGCGCACCGTGTCCACCAGCCCGGGGTGGCGCAGCTGCAGCGCCGAGAGATTGACGCCGACGCGCAGACCGAGGCCGAAGCGGCGCTGCCAGCGCACCGCATCGGCGCAGGCGGTGCGCAGCACCCACTCGCCGATCGGCAGGATCAGTCCGGTCTCCTCGGCCAGCGGGATGAAGAATGCCGGGCTGATCATGCCCAGATCGGGATGCTCCCAGCGGATCAGCGCCTCCATGCCCACGATGTCCTCGCTGGCGGCATCCACCTGCGGCTGATAGTGCAGGCGCAACTCGCCGTTGCGCTCGGCCTGGCGCAGCCGCCCCTCCAGCGCGACGCGCTGGCGGTGCGCCTCCTGCGGCATCGCCACGTAGGCCTGCCAGGTATTGCGGCCCAGGCCCTTGGCGCTGTACATCGCCATGTCGGCGTGCTGCAGCAGCTGTTCGGCGTTGGCGGCGTCGTCGGGATAGACACTGAGTCCGATCGATGCGGTGACGGCGATCTCGCTGCCATCGGACAGGGCCAGCGGTGCCTCCATCAGCCGCACGATCTTGTCGGCGATGCGATGCACGTCGTCGCGCTGCACGATCTGGCGCAGGATCACCGTGAACTCGTCGCCGGCATAGCGGGCGACGGTATCGTAGGCGCGCACGCTGGCACGCAGGCGCCGCCCGGCGGCCTGCAGCACCTGGTCGCCGGTGGCATGGCCCAGCGCATCGTTGATGCTCTTGAAACGGTCGAGATCGACGAACAGCACGGCGAAGCTCTCGCCGCTGCGTTCCGCCTCCAGCAGCACGTTCCGCAGCCGGTCGTTGAACAGCAACCGGTTGGGCAGGCCGGTGAGCGCGTCCTCGAGGCCGCGGGCGCGACCCTGCTCACGGGCGCGGCGCAGCGCCAGCTCGGCGGCGAAGCGGCCCGCCGCCACCCGCAGGGTGTCGGCGAGCAGCAGATCGGAACCGCGCGGCACGCGCGCGCAGGCCAGCAACGCGCCGAGCACGTTGCCGTGCGGATCGGTCAGCGGCAGGCAGGCGCAAACCGATGCCGCGATCGCGGCAAGAAAGCCGTCGGCCGCGGCCAGCCGGCGCGCACCGTCGAGATGCATCACCTCCTCGCCCGCCAGCGCCAACGCCAGCGTCGGCTGCTGGGCCGGATCGGGCGCATCGGCCGGCGCCGGCACGCGCTGCACGATGGCCAGCGGCAACGCCGCGCCATCGGCAGCGGCGGCATAAACCGCCAGATAGTCCAGATCGAGCGCATCGGCCAGCAAGTGCGCCGCGGCCTCCAGCGCGGCATCGCCGCGGCCGGCCGCGTTCACGCGTGCCAGCAGCGCCAGCGCATCGCGGGCACGGCGCTGATCGTCGAGCGCACGGATGCGACTGCAGTGCACCGGCACGCCGTCGCGCAGCGCCAGCCGCAGGCTGATCTCGACGGGATCGCTGCGGCCGTCCCGGCGCGGCCGTTCGCAGCGGAATTGCACCGCGCCCTCCAGCTGCAGCTTGCGCCGCAGCGCCTGCTGGCGCTCGGCGTCCGCGCACAGGGCGATCGGATCCAGGTGGCGTCCGCGCCATGCCGCGGCGGTCAAGCCGCTGGCGCGTGCGAACGCGTCATTGCAGGCGAGAACGCGGCCATCGCTGTCGCTGACCAGCAGTTCGTCGCTGCTGGTATCGAAAAACAGCCGCAGCGCATCGTCCGCCTCGCCGCCGACGGCGGCGACCGCAGGGCGCCGGCCCAGCGCGGCGTTGACACGCGCGCAGACCTCGCCGGCGGCGAACGGCGCCGCCAGCCAGTCGCTGACGCCCGGCACGGCGCGGTGAAACCCCCAGACCCGCTGCGCGGACTCGCCGGCCAGCAGGCCGAGCACGGCCGGCCCCCGGCGTTCGGCGAGCTGGGCGCAGAGCGACACCGCCTCGCCGGCCTCGCCGCTGAATTCGAGCAGCACCAGGTCCAGAGCGGGGCTTTGTGCCAGCAGGGCGCGTGCCTGTCCCACGTCACGCGCGGTATACAGGGCCTCGAAACCGGCCTGCTCCAGCACATCGTAAAGGGCGCGCCGCTCGCCGCGGTCGGCGGCCACGATCAACAGGGCGGGAGTGTCAGGTCCGGGCATGCTCAGCGCACCCAGCGACCGCCGCGCAGGCGCAGGCGCGCCGGCCCGCCCGCGGCCAGCCGCAGGCGCAGCGCCTGCTCGGCCAAGGCGGGCGGCAGTACATCCAGGGGGGCCAGCAGTACCACGCGACGGGCGTAGCCCGCGCGCTGCCGCAGCAGCTGATGCAGCAGCGGCAGCAGCGCCGGCAGATCCTGCAGCGGCAACGGAATCAGATAAATGCCGAAGTGCATGCTCTGCAGCACATAGCGCAGGGCATCGCCCAGGCGGTACGTCGCCGGCACCCGCACACCGGCCTCGCGCAGGCTGCACAGGCCTTCTTCGGCATCCCACAGATACAGCGACTGGCCGCCCAGCAGCGCCTGGCGGCGAAACTCATCGACCAGCGTCGTGGCGTCGCCGGTATCGAGCAGGGTCAGCGCCTGCTCGCCGGCAAGCACGCGCGCCAGCAGCTCGGCGGTGGTGGCAACGACCTCGACCTGCAGTTCAGGCATTCCCCGGCGCTCGCGCGGCCCTGCTCACAGCCGCTGGTTGTCGTGTGATCATTACTCTGACGCAAACGCGGAGCGATCGCATCATGTTCGAAGGTCTGCGGTTCAGACACTGGCAGGCGCAGCAGCGCGAAGACGGCATCGTGGTGCTTGTGCTCGATCGCGCGGACAGCAGCGTGAATGCGCTCGCGCGCGCGGTCCTGGACGAGCTCGCCGCGATCGTCGAACGCCTCGCCATCGAGCCGCCGGTCGGCGTGCTGATCCGCTCGGGCAAGCCGGCCGGGTTCATCGCCGGCGCCGATATCCACGAGTTCGCGGGCTACGAGCGCAATGGCGGCGTGCTGGCGGCGATCCGGTTCGGCCAACGCGTGTTCCAGCATCTGGCCGAACTGCCCTGCCCCACCGTGGCCGCGATCCACGGCCACTGCATGGGCGGCGGCACCGAGCTGGCGCTGGCCTGTCGCCATCGCGTGGCCAGCGACGACGCCGGAACCCGCATCGGCCTGCCCGAGGTGATGCTGGGCATCCATCCCGGCTGGGGCGGTACCGCGCGCCTGCCACGCCTGATCGGCGCCGTGCAGGCGCTGCCGCTGATGCTCACCGGCAAGTCGGTTTCGGCGAGCGCGGCGCGCGGACTGGGCCTGGTCGAGCGCGTGGTGCCGGTCGAGGAGCTGTTCGATGCCGCCCTGGCCGTGTTGCGGCAGCCGCCGCCGCGTCCGCGGGCGCAACGGCTGCGCGCCTGGGCCAGCAATACCTGGATCGCGCGGCAGCTGCTCGCGTCACTGGTGCGCAGGCAGACCGCAACCAAGGTGCGCGCGGCGCATTACCCGGCGCCGTTCGCGCTGATCGAGGTCTGGCGTCGCGGCGGCAGCGCCATCCGGCAGCGTCTGCAACTCGAGGCGCGCTCGGTGGCGCGGTTGGCCGAGACGCCGACCGCGCACAACCTGATCCGGGTGTTCTTCCTGCAGGAGCGCCTGAAAGCCCTGGGCGCCGGAGTCGAGCACGGCATCCGCCACGTGCATGTGGTCGGCGCCGGCGTGATGGGCGGCGACATCGCGGCCTGGTGCGCGTATCGCGGCTTCGAGGTGACCCTGCAGGATCGCGAACCGAAGTTCATCGAGCCGGCATTGGCACGCGCCCGGGTATTGTTCGGGAAGCGCCTGAAGACGCCCGAACGCATCGCCGCGGCCACGGCACGGTTGAGCGCGGATGTCGAAGGCCGCGGCGCCGCCGATGCCGGACTGGCCATCGAGGCGATCTTCGAGAACCCCGCGGCCAAGGAAGCGCTGTACGCGCAGATCGAGCCGAAGCTGGGCGACGGCGGCCTGCTGGCGACCAACACCTCGAGCATCCCGCTCGACGAGTTGCGCGCGAAACTGGCTGCGCCGGGGCGTTTCCTCGGCCTGCATTTCTTCAATCCGGTCGCGCAGATGCCGCTGGTCGAACTGGTGCGCCACGACCGGCTCGATGCCCTGTCCGAAAAGCGCGCGCTGGCCTTCGTGCGCGCCATCGACAAGCTGCCGGTGCCGGTTGCCGGCACACCGGGGTTCCTGGTCAACCGCATCCTGATGCCCTACCTGCTCGAGGCCATGCGCTGTTACGCCGAGGGCGTCCCCGGGCCGCTGCTCGACCGGATCGCGCGCGCCTTCGGCATGCCGATGGGACCGATCGAGCTGGCCGATACGGTCGGTCTGGACGTCGCCGCATCCGTCGGCAAGGAGCTGGGGCCGTTCCTCGGTCTCGAGATTCCCACCGGCCTGGAGCCGCTGCTGGCTGCCGGCAGGCGTGGCAAGAAGGACGGCCGGGGTTTCTATGTCTGGCGCGCCGGCAAGCCGGTCAAACCGGCGCCGGATCCGCGATATCGGCCAGCTGACGACCTCGAGGACCGCATCATCCTGCCGCTGCTCAACGAGGCCGTCGCCTGCCTCGCGGACGGTGTGGTGGCGGATGCCGACCTGCTCGATGCCGGCGTGATCTTCGGCACCGGCTTCGCGCCCTTCCGCGGCGGTCCGATCGCCCATATCCGCCGCGTCGGCGCGGGCGCGCTGCAGTCGCGGCTGGAGCAGCTGGCCACGCGTCACGGCGCACGCTTCGCACCCAGGCGCGGTTGGGACAACCCCGCGCTGCGTGCGAGCGACAACGCCGACCGACGATGAGCGGCGGCTAGCCGCCGGGCGGCAGATCGTCCTCGGCGCCGCCCGGTTCGGCCAGCAGTGCCACCGCCGCAGGCGCGAAGGCGCGCACCTGCTCGGCCAGCGCACGCGGCACCAGCAGGTAGCGGCCCTCGCACTGGATCACGCCCAGCACGCCGTCGTTCACCTCGCGCAGCTGTTCGGCGCTGACGTAGACGCGGCGGATCTTGCCCGCGTATTCGAAATGCCGCGCGTGCTCGGCGTCCTCGCGATTGAGCGCACGGCCGTCGAGCAACGCGTGCAACTGCTGCCGCTGCGCCTTGCGCGCCGCCGCCCTGGCGGCAGCCTCGCGTTCGGCGCGCACGCGCTCGTTGCGCTCCTGCTGCGCGCGCAGGGCGTAGGCCTTGGCCAGGTCGATCTCGGCCGCGGTCGCACCCAGCGCTGACCCACGCCGGCCGTGTTTCGGCAACGCTCCATCCGGCTGCGGCGAGCGCGGTGCGGGCACCTTGCGCTCGTGCGACAGGCCCTTGCGCTCAGCCCCGTCGCGCAACTGCGGGCCGTCGCGACGCGTGTTCTCGCGCGGCCTGCTCTCGCGCTGGGCCTGCAGCAACCCGCTTTTCAGCAACTGGTCGCGCAATGATTCGCTCATGCCCGGTTCTCAGTAATGGGGCGGCGGCGGTTCCAGATGCGTGTCAGCACCCAGAGCCACACGGACCGCGGCCAGATCGGCGCGCAATTCGCGCACGGTGCGCTCGAGCAGATCCAGCCGCACGCTGCGCTCGGCGTCGGCTCGCAGCAGGCCGCCCACCGCCTCGTCCAGAAAGGTCATGCGCACCTCCAGGTCCGCCAGGCGATCCAGCACGTCCATGATCAGGACCGCACCAGCGAGCGGCCACGACCAATGCCGTAGTAGGCCAGACCCGCCGCCTCGACCACTGCGGGATCCCAGATATTGCGGCCATCGAAGACCACCGCCTCGCGCAGCCGGGTGCGCACGCGCGCGAAGTCGGGACTGCGAAAGGCCTTCCACTCGGTGACCAGGGCCAGCGCATCCGCGCCCGTCAACGCTGCTTGCGGATCGGCGCACAGCTCGAGATCGGCGCGCGCGCCGTACAGCTGCCGCGCCGCCGCCATCGCCTCCGGGTCGAAGGCGCGCACGCGCGCGCCGGCTGTCCAAAGCTGCTCCAGAAGGCGCTGGCTGGGCGCCTCGCGCAGGTCGTCGGTATTGGGCTTGAAGGCCAGCCCCCAGACCGCGATCGTGCGGCCGCGCAGCGCACCACCGAAGTGCCGCTCGATCAGCGCGAACAGCTTGCCTTTCTGATCGGCATTGACCGCCTCGACCGCGACCAGCAGGCGCGCCGCATAGCCATGCGCGTGCGCGGTGCGCTCCAGCGCCTGCACATCCTTCGGAAAGCACGAGCCGCCGTAGCCGGCGCCGGGATAGATGAAGTGGTAGCCGATGCGCGGATCGGCGCCGATCCCCTGGCGCACCTGCTCGATATCGGCTCCCACCTGCTCGGCGATATTGGCGATCTCGTTCATGAAGCTGATCTTGGTCGCCAGCATGGCGTTGGCGGCGTACTTGGTCAGCTCGGCCGAGCGCGCGTCCATCAGCACGATGCGCTCGTGGTTGCGGTTGAACGGCGCATAGAGCGCCTTCAGCTGTGCCACCGCGCGCGGGCTATCGCTGCCGACGATGATGCGGTCAGGACGCATGCAGTCGTTGACCGCGTCACCCTCCTTGAGGAACTCGGGATTGGAGACGACGTCGAATTCGACGTGCTTGTCGCGCACGGCCAGCTCTTCGGCAATCGCCGCGCGCACCCGATCGGCGGTGCCGACCGGTACCGTCGACTTGTTGACCACCACGGCATACCCGTCGAGATGGCGGCCGATGCTGCGCGCCACCGCCAGCACGTGGCTGAGATCGGCGCTGCCGTCCTCGTCCGGCGGCGTGCCGACCGCGATGAAAAGCAGCTCGCCGTGGCTGACGCCCGCCGCCGCATCGGTACCGAAGCGCAGTCGCCCGGCGACGCGGTTGCGCGCCAGCAGCGGCGCCAGGCCGGGCTCGAAAATCGGCGTTTCACCACGTTCCAGGCGCGCGACCTTGTCCGCATCGACATCGACGCAGAGCACGTCGTTGCCCATCTCGGCGAGACAGGTGCCGGTGACCAGGCCGACGTATCCGGTGCCGAACAGGGTGACACGCATGAACGCTCCGGAATGCGCGAGGCTGGGGGCGGTGACGAACCCGAATGGCGATTCTAGGCGCGGCCATGCGCCGCGGCCAGCGCGGCCGATGGCCGCCGTACAAACGGAAACGGGGCGCGGATCGCTCCACGCCCCGCTGCACAGGTGCGACCGGCTTACTTGCCGGCAGGTGCCGCCGGAGCGGCCGGCGTCGGCATCGCCTTCAGCAGGTCGATGTCGAACACCAGGGTCATGTTGGGCGGCAGCGTGCCCGGCGGCGGCGTGGCGCCGTAAGCCAGGTTGCCCGGGATGAACAGCTTGAACTTGCTGCCCACCGGCATCAGCATCACGCCCTCGCGGAAGCCCGGAATGACGTTGCCCAGCGGGATCGAGGCCGGACCGCCGTGATCGGCGGAGGCGTCGAACTTCTGCCCGTTGATGAAGGTGCCGGTGTAGTTGACCTGGACCGTGTCATTGGCGGTCGGCTTGGCGCCGGTGCCCATCTGCAGCACTTCGTACTGCAGGCCGTCGGCCAGGGTCTTCACTCCCGGGCGGGTCTTGTTCTTGGCGAGGAATGCCGCGCCATCGGCCTCGTTCTTGGCCGCCATCTTGGCCACTTCAACCTTGTTCTTGGCCTGCAGCTTGACCATGAAGGCCTCGCGCACGGTCTTGGCCTCGGCTTCGCTCATCGCCGGCTTCTGGCCCGACAATACGGTCTGCAGTGCACGCGCCACGATGGCGGGATCGAGTTCCTCGCGCACGATCGGCGGCAGCGAGCTGCCGAGATCCATGCCGACGACGTAGCTGTTCTTGGCCTTCTCCGTGGTCAGCGCGGGTCCGGCCGCGTGCGCGACCGCGGTCAGGCCCAGCGTCGCGGACATCACCGCCGCGAGCAGCGTGGGACGCAGAATCTTCGACATTCGATATTCCTCGTGTGGATGGGCGATCGCGCGATACGCGGTGCGCGAGTGTGGAAGCCCATTGTGCGGGACCACCTTACGGTTGGCAAACGGCAACGGGCCGCCGACGGGCTGCCGTGCAGCCGCGATTCATGCGCCGGGCGTCCGTGGCCACGGACGATAAAGCTTGACGGCCTCGCGCACCCCCCGTACCCTTTCCGGCTTCCAGCGTGGGGGCCATAGCTCAGCTGGGAGAGCGCTACAATGGCATTGTAGAGGTCGCCGGTTCGATCCCGGCTGGCTCCACCACCCTTCAAGTCCCCATCGTCTAGAGGCCTAGGACATCACCCTTTCACGGTGGCGACCGGGGTTCGAATCCCCGTGGGGACGCCACGCGGTCGTCGCGGCAAGGGGTATCGGGCGCAGGAAGAAGTCAACACGAGCAGTCAAGAGTGCGGAGCGGTAGTTCAGCTGGTTAGAATGCTGGCCTGTCACGCCGGAGGTCGCGGGTTCGAGTCCCGTCCGCTCCGCCATTGCCCCCCAAAAGCCCGCCCCGCGCGGGCTTGTTTGTTCCAGGCAGGCCCGCCGCATGCGGGACTGCCGCTTCAGGGATTCAATGCGGTACCGGCGGCACGCACGAGCGTGCCCGCCGAGTGCCCCTGCTCGACCAGATACTCCAGCCAACGGCTGAGAAAACTCGCCATGCGCATGCGGTGCTGCAGCACCGTGCGCGGCGGCGGAAACGGACCCAGCACCTGCCACAGCCGCCGCCCGGGATGGCAATGCAGCACCTCGGCGACGTGCGCGTCGGTATACATGCGGATCTGCGCCGACGGCGCGCGCAAGCCGGTGTCGGCGTCGCGCAGGTCGTAGGTCAACTCGAGCTCGATCGTGTAGGGATGCCGCGCCTGCACCTCGAGATGCACGTCGAGACCGTCATCGACATCGGAAACGTAACCTCCCACCGCCAGTTGCTGCGGCGCGAACAGCCGCGCCAGCCGGTGATAGTTCTCGGCGTAGAGGCCCATCAGCAACTCGAAGCGTCCGGGCAGCAGCGCGGCGGCGGTCATGCGATCGGCCAGCATGGTCCGAGCTTAGCATCGGCGCGGCCGGGCCCACGGGCCGTCGGACCGCCACCGGACAGCGACTCAGAACAGGTGTCGCTCGATGCCGAGCTGGGCGAAGATCTTGCTGGCGATCTCCTCGATCGAAGTGTGCGTGGTGTTGAGCACCGGGATGCTCTCGCGCCGGAACAGCTGGTCGGCCTGCGCCAGCTCCTTGCGACACTGCGCCAGCGTGGCGTAGGTGCTGCCGGGGCGGCGCTGCTCGCGGATCTGCGCCAGCCGTCCGGCCTCGATGGTCAGCCCGAACAGGCGTGCGCGATAGGGCCGCAGCCGCGCCGGCAATTCGAGCTTGTCGAGGTCGTCCTCGGTCAGCGGATAATTGCCGGCGCTGACGCCGAAGTGCAGCGCCATGTACAGGCAGGTCGGCGTCTTGCCCGAGCGCGACACGCCGACCAGGATCAGGTCGGCCTCGGCGTAGTTCACGTCCAGCCCGTCATCGTGGGTCAGCGCATAGTTGGTGGCGTTGATGCGCGCCTCGTACCGGGCGAAGTCCACCAGCCCGTGCGCGCGGTTGACCGCCGGCCGGCGCTTGGAGCCGAGTTCGGCTTCCAGCGGGCCGACGAACGGAGCGAACACGTCCAGCATCAAGGCGCCGCTGCCGGCCAGAATCTCGCTCAGCGCCTGATCGACCGCGGTGTTGATCACCACCGGCCGCTGTCCCGAACGCGCGTACTCGGACTTGATCCGCAACGCGGCGGCCTGCGCCTTGTCGATGCTGTCGACGAAGGGAATGCGATGGGTGTCGAACTCGATGCCGTCGAACTGGGTCAGGATGCTGTGCCCGATCGTCTCGGCGGTGATGCCGGTGGAATCGGAAACGTAGAACACCGTGCGCCGCATGGGCCTCTCCTGGTGCAGCGGGCGTGACGCAAGCGGCGCCATGCGTGCTTGTTTCGCCCTGCCGCGGGCCGGACAATAGCCGGCTTTCCAGCCCGCCGCGACCGGAGACCCCCTTGAACGACCTGGTGCTTTGGCTGCACGAATTGCGGATGTCCGATCTCGGCCGGGTCGGCGGCAAGAACGCCTCGCTGGGCGAGATGATCGGCCACCTCGCCAGCCTCGGCGTTTCGGTACCCGGCGGTTTCGCCACCACCGCGCATGCTTTCCAGCAGTTCATCGCCCAGAGCGGCCTCGCCGAGCGCATCCGGCAGCGCCTGGCCGCGGTCGACGTCGAGGATGTGGCCGCGCTGACGGCAGCCGGACAGGAAATCCGCGGCTGGCTGATCGAGACGCCGCTGCTGCCCGAGTTCGACCGCGCCGTTCGCGCGGCCTATGCGCAGTTGTGCGCGCAGGCCGGCGGCGGCGAGGTGGCGGTGGCGGTCCGCTCCTCGGCCACCGCAGAGGACCTTCCGGATGCGTCGTTCGCCGGCCAGCAGGAGACTTTCCTCAACGTCGCCGGCGCGGACGCGGTCATCCGCAAGGTCAAGGAAGTCTTCGCCTCGCTGTACAACGACCGCGCGATCGCCTACCGCGTACACCACGGTTTCGCCCACGAGGAGGTGTTCCTGTCCGCCGGCGTGCAGCTGATGGTGCGCTCGGACGTCGGCGCCTCCGGCGTGCTGTTCACCCTCGACACCGAGTCGGGCTTCCGCGATGCGGTGTTCATCACCGCCAGCTACGGGCTGGGCGAGATGGTGGTGCAGGGCGCGGTCAACCCCGACGAGTTCTACGTCTACAAACCGACGCTGCGCACCGGCAAGCCGGCGATCCTGCGCCGGCAGCTGGGCTCCAAGCAGCAGCGCATGGTCTATTCCAGCCAGCCCGGCGAGCGCGTGCGCATCGAGGAGACTCCGGCCGCGCTGCGCGCCCGCTTCGCCATCGACGACGCCGACGTGCACGAACTGGCGCGCCAGGCGCTGACCATCGAGCAGCATTACGGGCGACCGATGGACATCGAGTGGGCCAGGGACGGCGTCAGCGGCAAGGTCTACATCGTGCAGGCGCGCCCGGAAACCGTGAAGTCGCGCGCGCGCGCCACGCAGGTCGAGCGCTACACGCTGAAAGCCCGCGGCGAGGTGCTGGCCGAGGGCCGCGCCATCGGCCAGAAGATCGGCTGCGGCGTGGCCCGCGTGGTGCGCTCGCTGGCCGACATGAGTCGGGTGCAGCCGGGCGACGTACTGGTCGCCGACATGACCGACCCGGACTGGGAGCCGGTCATGAAACGCGCCGCGGCCATCGTCACCAACCGCGGCGGCCGGACCTGTCACGCCGCGATCATTGCCCGCGAGCTGGGCGTGCCCGCGGTGGTCGGCACCGGCCACGCGCTGGATTCGATCCCCGACGGCAGCGAGGTCACGGTGTCCTGCGCCGAGGGCGATACCGGCACCATCTACCGCGGCCTGCTGGCGTTCGAGCGCGTGGTGGCCGACCTGGCGCAGATGCCGCCGGCGCCGCTGAAGATCATGATGAACGTCGCCAACCCGGAGCGCGCCTTCGACTTCGCGATGCTGCCCCACGCCGGCGTCGGCCTGGCACGGCTGGAGATGATCATCGCCAGCCACATCGGCGTGCATCCCAGGGCCCTGCTCGAATACGACCAGCAGGATGCCCCGACGCGGGCGCGGATCGACAGCCGCATGGCCGGCTATGCCAGCCCGGTCGATTTCTACGTCGATCGCCTGGCCGAGGGTATCGCCACCATTACCGCCGCGTTCGCGCCGCACCCGGTGATCGTGCGCCTGAGCGACTTCAAGTCCAACGAGTACGCCAACCTGATCGGCGGCGCGCGCTACGAGCCGCACGAGGAAAATCCGATGATCGGCTTCCGCGGCGCCAGCCGCTATGTCGATCCGAGCTTCGCCGACGCCTTCGCGCTCGAGTGCCGCGCCATGCGCAAGGTGCGCGAGACGATGGGCCTCGCCAATGCCTGGGTGATGATTCCCTTCGTACGCACGCTGACCGAGGGCCGCAAGGTGATCGAGGTGCTGGCCAGGAACGGTCTCGAGCGCGGCAAGGACGGCCTCAAGATCATCATGATGTGCGAGGTGCCCTCGAACGCGATCCTTGCCGACCAGTTCCTGGAGATCTTCGACGGCTTCTCGATCGGCTCCAACGACCTCACCCAGCTCACCCTCGGACTCGACCGCGATTCCGCGATCGTGGCCCCGCTGTTCGACGAGCGCGATCCGGCGGTCAAGCATCTGCTGGCGCTGGCGATCCGCGCCGCGCGCGCCAAGGGCAAGTATGTCGGTATCTGCGGCCAGGGACCGTCGGATCACCCCGATCTCGCCGACTGGCTGATGGATCAGGGCATCGAGTCGATGTCGCTCAATCCCGATACCGTGGTCGATACCTGGCTGCGGCTGGCGCGCCGGACGACCTGATCGCGCCAGCCGCGCCGTCGCGGCTGGCGCGAGGCCGCGCTCAGGCGTGATCGCGATAGACGATCAGCGCGCCGGCACCGGGATCGCACACGTAGGCCACCGACTTGCCGTCGGTCGCGACGCAGTGCGCATGAGCCGCCGTCGGCACGGTCGCGACCGGCTTCAGTGCGCCGCCCTGGAAGTCGAGCACGCTCATCGTCGCGCTGACCGCGCCGGGCGCGTACACGTGATGCAGCGCCGGATTCCAGGCGATGATGTCGACGCCTGCACCGACCTTGGCGCTGGCTTCGATCCTGCCGGCGCGATCGAGATCGAGCGCCACCACCTTGCCCTCCTTGCAGCCGACGAACAGGGTGTGGCCGGCGGCATCCAGCGCCAGGCCGCGACTGCCTTCGCAGCTGTTGGCCCAGCGCGCGATCACGTGCGGATCGCTCAGCGAGATCGCCACCGTGTGGTCCTTCCACTCGTTGCTGTAGGCCTGCCCGCGCGCCGCGTCGATCACCAGCGACTCGGGGCCGCCCGGTACGCCGACCGCACCGACGCGCGTCAGCGCCGGGTGCATGCCCGCGGTCACCGCAAAGCGCTCGATCTGCTTCAGGTGCGGCTCGCTGACCCACACCTGATGCAGCGGCGCCACGTAGCGCACGTAATCGGGACCGCCGGCGAGCGGCGCGCGCGCGACCACCGCACCGGTCCGCGGGTCGATCGCCAGCACCGCCTGCTGTTGATGATCGCTGGCGAACAGCAGGCCCTCGCCGTAATCGGCCGAGGTGGTGCCGGCGTCGTGGCCGCTGACCACTCCGCCGACAGGCGCGACATGCGCCAGCACGCGCAGCGAATCATTGGCGGGATCCACCAGCACCAGCGCGCCGCTTTGCGCCGCCGGCACCAGCACGCGCCCGAGCGCGGGGGCATAGCCGAGGTCGTCGAAGCCGAGACCGTGCGTGCCGCCGGGAATCCGCAGCAGCGTGGTGCCGGCGCTCGCGGCGGCGGCGACCGCCAGGGCCAGTGTGGCAGCGACGAGCAAGAGTGGATGGCGCGACAGCGCGGCAGCATGCGGTCTCATGACGGTCCTCCCGGTGATGAATGGCCCGCGCGAGAGGCGCGGGCGGAGCCGTCATTGTGCCCGTCGCGGGGGCGTCCGCGGCCCACCTCAACGATCGGTAAGCACGACGTGAGCCGAAGCGCCGGCACGCCGGGCCGGCGGCGGCGGCCGGCTTCGGCTATCATGGCGGCGTTTGTCGTGGCGCTCCGGTTGCGCCCCTGCTGTCGATCCAGTCTTCTTCCGCAGCAAACCCGGCAGCGCCGTCGGCGCCCGCCCTCCCCTTCATTTCTGCCTGAACCGGTATCGCGTCCGCGTGGTGAGGCGGCTTCAGGAGTCATGTTGATGCTGTTTTCCGAACTGGGCCTCGCGCCCGAACTGCTGCGTGCCCTCGAGGACGAAGGCTACGTCACGCCCACCCCGATCCAGCAGCAGGCGATTCCGCTGGTGCTGGCCGGCCGCGATCTGCTGGCCGCGGCGCAGACCGGCACCGGCAAGACCGCCGCCTTCACCCTGCCGATCCTGCAGCGCCTGCTCGGCGCGCCGGCGCTGTCGCCGCGCCCGCGCGTGCTGGTACTGGTGCCGACCCGCGAGCTCGCGGCGCAGGTCGCCGAATCGGTGCGCACCTACGGTCGCCATCTGCGCGTGCGCAGCGCGGTGATCTTCGGCGGCGTCGGCCTCGGCCCGCAGGTCGAGCAGCTGCGCCGCGGCGCCGACATCGTGGTCGCCACGCCCGGCCGCCTGCTCGATCACATGCAGCGACGCAGCGTGGACCTGTCCGGCATCGAGACCCTGGTGCTGGACGAGGCCGACCGCATGCTCGACATGGGTTTCATCCGCGACATCCGCCGCGTGCTGGCGGCGTTGCCGAAGCGGCGCCAGAACCTGCTGTTCTCCGCCACCTTCAGCGATGCCATTCGCGCACTGGTCGCCGGTCTGCTCAATGATCCGGCACGGGTCGAGGTGGCGCCGCGCAACACCGCCGCCGAACTCGTCGAACAGCGCGCGCATCCGGTCGACAAGGCGCGCAAGGCGGCGCTGCTGGCGCACCTGGTATCCAGCGGCGACTGGCGCCAGGTGCTGGTGTTCACCCGCACCAAGCACGGCGCCAACCGGCTGGCCGACCAGCTCGAGCGCGCCGGCCTGGTCAGCTCGGCGATCCACGGCAACAAGTCGCAGAACGCGCGCACCAAGGCGCTGGCCGATTTCAAGGCCGGCCGCGTGCGCGTGCTGGTCGCCACCGATATCGCCGCGCGCGGGCTGGACATCGACCAGCTGCCGCACGTGATCAACCACGAGCTGCCCAACGTGCCCGAGGACTACGTGCACCGCATCGGCCGTACCGGCCGCGCCGGCTCCGCAGGCGAGGCGATTTCGCTGGTCAGCGGCGACGAACGCGGCCTGCTGCGCGACATCGAGAAGCTGCTCAAGCGCACGCTGCCCTCCAGCGTGGTGCCCGGCTTCGAGCCCGGCACGGCCAGCGCGCAGGAGCGCGCCGAAGTTGCGGCGCCACGGCACGCCAAACCGCGATCGCGCGGGCCGCAGAAGGCCGCCGCCGATGCGCCGCGTCGCGGCACCACCCCGGCCAGCGACAACGCACGCATGCCGCAGCACCATTCGCGGCGGCCGCGCAGCCAGAGCGGCAATCGCAACGGCCGGATGCCGGGTTCGCGCTGAGCCGGATCACCGTCCCGGCCGGATCGCATGATCCGGCCGGGAGTGCCGCTCGGTGATCCGTGCGCGCCGCGCTCAGCCGACGTGGGCCAGCTGCGCCAGCCGGCGCAGCGCCACCGAAGCGATCGGATAGTCCATGCTCTGACCGCGGATTTCGGCCAGCATGCCCAGCGTGTATCTGAGCTGCGTGTCGTCGCGGCCCAGCCAGGTCTGCACCGGCGTCGCATCATCCTTGCGTGCCGACGCGATCACCTGCATCGCCAGCGTCCGGTGCTGCGCGGCCAGTTCGTCGCGCAGCGAACCGCGCGCCTGCGCATGCCAGCGGCTCTCCACCGGCAGTTCCTCGATGCGTGCCCGCAGCCAGTCGAGCTCGAGCGCGGCGCCCATCTGGTAGAACACCGCACCCACCTCCTCGACGTCATGCGGGCTGCTGCTGGCGACCTCGACCACGTCCAGGGCCATGGCCAGATCCGGCAATCCCGCCAGCGCCTGCGCCAGCGTGGCGGGCAAGCCCTGCGCGAGCCAGCGCTCACCCGCCGCGACGAACGCGGTTCGCGCGGCCTCGGGCAGGATCCGCGGCAGCGCGGCGCGCAGGCGCTGCACGCCCGGCGCATAGCGCTCGACATGCACGGCGATGTCGAGTCCGGTGGCCGACCGGCCCAGCAGCCAGCGGGTCAGGCCGCGCAACAGTTCCCACACCGCCAGTACCGCCTCGATCTGCGCGGCATCGCTGACCTGGCCGTCCAGGGCTTCGATCTCGGCCCAGAGCGCGCGCGCGTCGAGCACTTCGCGGGCGATGGTGAAGGCCTTGGCGACGGCGGCGGGGCTCTGGCCGGTGTCCTCCTGCATGCGCAGCATGAAGCTGGCGCCCATGCGGTTGACCAGGGTGTTGGTCACCGCGGTGGCGATGATCTCGCGCTTCAGCCGGTGGCGCTGCATGTGCCCGGCGTAGGGCTCGTGCAGCGGCTCCGGGAAATAGCGCACCAGTTCCCTCGACAGGTACGGATCCTCGGGCACGTCGGAATCGAGCAGCTGCTGGTAGATCTTGATCTTGTCGTAGGACAGCAGGATCGCCAGCTCGGGCCGCGTCAGGCCCAGGCCGCGCGCCTTGCGTTCGGCCAGCTCGGCGTCGCCGGGCAGGAACTCGATCGCGCGGTCGAGCACGCCCTCGGCTTCCAGCGTGCGGATCAGGTGCGCCATCGAACCCAGCCGCTTGACCGCCATGCGCTCCATCAGGCTGATCGCCTGGTTCTGGCGATAGTTGTCCCACAGCACCAGCCGCGCCACCTCGTCGGTCATCGAGGCCAGCAGGTGATTGCGGTCATCGAAGCTCAGCTCGCCGCGCTGCACGGCGTCGTTGAGCAGGATCTTGATGTTGACCTCGTGATCGGAAGTGTCGACGCCGGCCGAGTTGTCGATGAAATCGGTGTTCAGCAGCACGCCGTTGAAGGCGGCCTCGACGCGACCGCGCTGGGTCAGGCCGAGGTTGCCGCCCTCGCCGACGATCCGGCAGCGCAGTTCGCTGCCGTTGAGGCGGATGGCATTGTTGGCGCGATCGCCGGCGTCGGCGTTGGTTTCGGAGCCGGCCTTGACGTAGGTGCCGATGCCGCCGTTCCAGAGCAGGTCGACCGGCGCGCGCAGGATCGCGCGCAGCAGCTCGGCCGGGCTCATCTGCTCGACCGCCTCCTCGATGCCCAGCGCGGCGCGCACCGCCGGCGAGACCGGGATGCTCTTGGCCGAGCGCGGCCAGACGCCGCCGCCTGCGGAAATCGCGCCCTTGTCATAGTCCTGCCACGACGAGCGCGGCAGCTTGAACAGCCGTTCGCGCTCCGCGAACGAAGTCGCGACATCGGGATCGGGATCGAGAAAGATGTCACGGTGATCGAACGCGGCGAGCAGGCGCGTATGGCGCGACAGCAGCATGCCGTTGCCGAACACGTCGCCGGACATGTCGCCGATGGCGACGCAGCTGAAGGCCTCGTTCTGGCAATCGCGTCCGAGCGCGCGAAAGTGGCGTTTCACCGATTCCCAGCCGCCGCGCGCGGTGATCGCCATACCCTTGTGGTCATAGCCGTGCGAGCCGCCCGAAGCGAAGGCATCGCCCAGCCAGTAGCCGTGCTCCAGCGCGATGCCGTTGGCGATGTCGGAAAACGTCGCGGTGCCCTTGTCGGCGGCGACCACCAGATAGGGATCGTCGCCGTCGTGGCGCACCACGTCGGCCGGCGGCACGACACGGCCATCGACGAGGTTGTCGGTGAGATCGAGCAGGCCGTTGATGAACAGGCGATAGCAGGCGATGCCCTCGGCCAGCTGCGCCTCGCGATCGCCGCCGACGGGCGGGCGCTTGACGAAGAAGCCGCCCTTGGAACCGACCGGCACGATCACCGTGTTCTTGACCATCTGCGCCTTGACCAGGCCCAGCACCTCGGTACGGAAATCCTCGCGCCGGTCCGACCAGCGCAGACCGCCGCGCGCCACCGGGCCGAAGCGCAGATGCACGCCCTCGACACGCGGGCTGTAGACGAAGATTTCGCGATAGGGCCGCGGCTTGGGCAGCTCGGGTACCTGCGCGCTATCGAACTTGCAGGCGATGTAATCGCGCAGGCGGCCGTCGCGGGTCTGGAAGAACCCGGTGCGCAGGGTGGCGCGGATCACGCCCATGAAGCTGCGCAGGATGCGGTCTTCGTCGAGGCTGGCGACCCCGTCGAACAGCACCTTGAGGGTGGCGATCACCGCCTCGATCTGCGCGGCGCGCGGCGCGCCCAGCGCATCCACCAGATCCGCCGCCAGCTGCGGATGCGCGCGCGCGACGTCACCCGGCAGCAGCGCGTCGAGCTCGGCGGTCAGGCGCGCGCGCGCGGCCTCCAGCTCGGCCGCAGGCAGCGCCTCGCGCCGTGGATCGAACTTCGCCAGGAACAGCTCGACCAGCAGGCCGGCGATCAGCGGATAGCGGTTGAGGGTTTCCTCCATGTACGCCTGCGAGAACGGCACGCCGACCTGCAGCAGATACTTGCAGTAGCCGCGCAACAGCGCGACCTGGCGCCAGTCGAGCCGCGCGGTCAGCACCAGCCGGTTGAAGGTGTCGCTCTCGGCCTGGCCGCGATAGACCGCCGCGAAGGCACGCTCGAAGCCATCGGCCAGCTCGCCGAGCTCGAAGGCCAGCACCGGCGGCGCTTCCAGCTCGAAGTCGTGGATGGTCAGCTCGGATCCCTGCAGCGACAGCGGGTAGACGTGCTCGGCGAGCATGCGCACGCCCATGTTCTCCAGCAGCGGCAGCGCCAGTGACAACGCGACCGGCGCGCCGTAGTGAATCAGCTTGAAGCGCAGGCCACCGCCGCGCGGCGCGCGGTACAGCGACATGCGCAGATCATCGGGCCCGGCCAGCGCGGCCAGATGCCCGACGTCGGCGGCGGCGATCTCGGGCGTGACCTCCTCGATGTAGCCGGCCGGCAGCGCGCGCCCGTAGCGCGCGGCCAGACGCAGGCCGCGCTCCTCGCCGAACCGCCGCACCAGGCATTCCCGCAGATCATCCTGCCAGTTGCGCACCAGCTCGGTCAGGCGCGACTCGAGCGCGTCCGTGTCCAGCTGCGGGCGGGCGCCGGCGCGCAGCCGCACGACCACGTGCAGGCGCGCCAGCGCCGATTCGTCCAGCAGTACCGTGGCGTCCACCTGCTCGCCATCGAGCGCCACGCGCAGCATCTGCTCGATCTTTTCGCGCACGCCGGCGGTGAAGCGCTCGCGCGGCATGAACGCCAGGCACGAATAGAACCGTCCGTAGCGGTCGGCGCGCACGAACAGCCGCGTGCGGGCGCGCTCGCCCAGTTCGAGGATGCCGGTGGCGATGGCGTACAACTCGTCCTCGCTGGACTGGAACAGCTCGTCGCGCGGCAAGGTCTCGAGAATGTGCCGCAGCGCCTTGCCGGAATGCGAATCACGACGCAGCGCCGAGCGCTCCATCACCGCCTCGAACTTCCGTCGCACCAGCGGCACGTCCTGCGGCCGGCGCATGTAGGCGCCGGAGGTGAACAGTCCGAGGAAGCGCTGTTCGGCCGTCGGCTTGCCGGCGGCGTCGAAGCGCAGCACGCCGATGTAGTCCATGTAGCCGGGGCGGTGCACGGTCGCGCGGGCGTTGGTCTTGGTCAGGATGATCGCGTCCACCGCGCCCGACTGCGGCAGGCTGTTGGCGACCAGCGATTTCAGCGAACGCGGCGTGAGACGCCGCTCGGGATTGCGCAGGATGCCGAGCCCGGATCCGGTCCGCGCATCCAGCACCTCGTCGCCGGCCTTGGCGGCGACCTCGTATTCGCGATAGCCGAGAAAGGTGAAATGGTCGTCCGCGACCCAGCGCAGGAATTCCTGCGCTTCGGCCCGATCCGGCGCCGACAGCGGCCCGCTGCGCGCGGGTAGCTCGTCCGCGACCGTCAGCATGCGCGCCCGGATCGCCGGCCAGTCGCTGACCGCCAGACGCACGTCCTCGAGCGCGTTCTCGAGCGCCTTGGTCACGCGCGCGATCTCGGCGGCATCGGTCAGTCGATCCATCTCGACATGGGTCAGCGACTCGGGCGTGCCGTCACGCAGCGCCAGCAGATTCCCGCCGGCATCGCGCCGGCACGCCAGCACCGGGTGCAGCAGGGCATGGATCTCCAGCCCGGCCGCCTGCAGCGCCATCCCGACCGAATCGACCAGGAACGGCATGTCGTCGGTGATGATCTGCACCACCGTGTACGGGCTCTCCCAGCCATGCCTGGCGCGGACGGGATCGAAGACGCGCACCACGGCATGACCGCTGCGGCGCACGCGCAGGAAGTCGAGCAGATCCAGCGTCAACGCGGCCCAGTCGGCGGCATCGCGCAGTGCCAGCTCTTCGGCTGGCGCGCGTGCCAGCAGGGCCGGCACCAGCACATGCGCCTCGGCGCTGCGGGTTCCGGGCAGGCGGGCGATGACCTCTTCAATCAACCGCGAAGTCGGTGTGGCTGCCTGGAGCGCGTGGTTCGATGGCATGGGGAGTCCAGTTGCGAATGAAGAAATCGCACAAGCATATCGCTTCGGTCGCACCCTGATCCACGCCGGGTGAAACCGGGGGCAACCGCTTTCCGCCACGGTTCAGGCGTCTTCGCGACATGCCGCGCAGACGCTCGCAAGCACAAAACGGCGCAGACGGCCACTGCATCCAGTTGGCCCGCGTCACGCTTGACCGCGGCTCGCACAAATAACTAAACTCGACGGTGTACTTGAAGGACGGCAACAGTTCATCCGGTGCGTCGGCCCGCTTTGCGAGGCCAACGCCGATGGCCTGCCCACGCCTCGCGGGTCACCCGCGCGCAAGTCGCCGCATGCCCCGCCCGATCGCCGCCCACCGCCTTGCTCGCCCCTGGAGCCGCCCCATGATCCGCCCCCTCACGCGCCCGCTCCTGCTCGCTGCCGGCATCCTGCTGGTGGCGGCGTGCAGCAAGGCGCCCAGCTTCACGCCGCCGCCGCCGGAAGTGGATGCGGTCACCGCGCATGCCGTGAATCTGCCGCTGACGCGCGATCTGGTCGGCCGGCTGACGCCGACGCTGACCGCGCAGGTCAACGCGCGCGTGACCGGCAACGTGCTGCAGCTGAACTACACCGAGGGCAGCGACGTCAAGGCCGGGCAGGTGCTGTTCCGGATTGACCCGGCACCGCTGCAGGCGGCGCTGGACGCGCAGCGCGCGGCGCTGGCGCAGGCGCGCGCGACCGCCGCCAATGCGGCGCAAACGGCCCGCCGCTACGTCGACCTGGTCCAGCGCGGGCTGATCGCGCGACAGACCTACGACGACGCCGAGGCCACCGCGCGCAGCAGCGCCGCCGCGGTGCGGCAGGCCGCCGCCAACGTCGAGGCGGCAAGGCTGAATCTGTCCTATGCCACGGTGACGTCTCCGATCGCCGGCCGTGCCGGCATCGCCCTGGTCACCGTCGGCGCGCTGGTCAGCGCGACCGCCGGCACGCCGATGACCACGGTCGAGCGCATCGACCCGATCTACGCCAATTTCAGCGAGCCCTACGCCGAGGTCGAGAAGCTGCGCGCCGCGCAGGCGGCAGGCCAGCTCAAGCCGACCGCCGAAGGTATCCCGGAGGTCCAGCTGGTGCTGCCCGACGGTCGCGTCTACAAGCACTCCGGCACGCTGGACTTTTCCGACATGGCGGTGGATCCGCAAACCGGTGCCGTGCAGCTGCGCGCGCTGATCCCCAATCCCGAGCGCAGCCTGCTGCCGGGGCTGTTCGTCACCGTGCGACTGCACGTCGGCACCCTCGATCACGTGTTCCTGCTGCCGCAGTCGGCAGTGCTGCGCGACCCCAAGGGGGCCTTCGTGTACGTGCTCAATCGCAACAGCATCGTCGAGCAGCAGCCGGTGCAACTCGGCGACATGCACGGCAGTGCGTGGATCATCACCGGCGGCCTGGCCAACGGTCAGCGCGTGATCGTCGACGGCGTGCAGAAGGTCAAGCCCGGCGCCCCCGCGCGCGTCGCGACGCCGGGCGCCGGCCAGCCGGCCCGGGGCTGAGGACTCGCCATGCCGCGTTTCTTCATTGACCGCCCGATCTTCGCGTGGGTGATCGCGATCCTGATCATGCTGTCGGGCATCGCCGCGATCTTCCGCCTGCCGGTCGAGGCCTATCCCGAGATCGCGCCGCCCAGCGTGGTGATCAGCACCAGCTACCCGGGCGCCAGCGCCCAGGTGGTCGAGGACACCGTGACCTCGGTGATCGAGCAGCAACTGACCGGGCTCGACGGCCTGCTCTACTTCAGCTCGTCGTCGAGCTCCAACGGCGGATCGAACATCACGGTGACGTTCCAGAACGGCACCAACCTCGACATCGCCGCGGTACAGGTGCAAAACCGCGTCGCCGTCGCCGAGCCGCGACTGCCGGCCGAAGTCATCGCCAACGGCGTGTCGGTCAACAAGGCCAACGCCGGCTTCCTGATGGTCGTCGCGCTGCGCTCGAGCAATCCGCAGATCGACGCCTACGCGCTGAACAACATGCTGTCGGCGCAGGTGCTCGATCCGATCCTGCGCATCCCCGGCATCGGCAGCGCCAACCAGTTCGGTTCCGAATACGCGATGCGCATCTGGCTCGATCCGCGCAAGCTGCAGGGCTACGGGCTGTCGGCCACGGACGTGCTCGCCGCAGTGCGCGCGCAGAACGTCCAGACCGCCGCCGGCGCGATCGGCGCCGCACCCTCGCCGGCCGGCCAGGCGATCACCGCGACGGTCAACGGCGAGAGCCGCTTCACCACGCCGCAGCAGTTCGCCGACATCATCCTGCGCACCGACAGCAACGGCACCACGGTGCACCTCGGCGACGTCGCCCGTGTCGAGCTGGCGCCGTACAACTACGCCTTCGCGGCACGCTACAACCGTCAGCCGATGGCCGGCCTCGGCCTGCAGCTGCTGCCCGGCGCCAACGCGCTCACGGTCGCCGCCGCGGTGCGCGCGAAGATGGACCAGATCGTGTCGACGCTGCCCTCGGGCATCACCTGGTTCTCGCCCTACGACAGCACGACCTTCGTCAGCATCTCCATCGACGAGGTGGTCAAGACCCTGTTCGAGGCGATCGTGCTGGTGTTCCTGGTGATGTACCTGTTTCTGCAGAACCTGCGCGCCACGCTGATCCCGACCCTGGTGGTGCCGGTGGCGCTGCTGGGCACCTTCGCGGGTCTCTACATCGCCGGCTTCTCGATCAACATCCTGACCCTGTTCGGCATGGTGCTGGCGATCGGCCTGGTGGTGGACGACGCCATCGTGGTGGTGGAAAACGTCGAACGCCACATCACCGAGGAAGGTCTCGCCCCGCGCGAGGCCACCATCATCGCGATGCAGCAGATCACCGGCGCGATCATCGCCATCACCCTGGTGCTGGCGGCGGTGTTCATCCCGGCGGCGCTGCTGTCGGGCAGCGTCGGCGCGATCTACCGGCAGTTCTCGCTGACCATCGCCATCTCGATGGGCATCTCGGCGCTGATGGCACTGAGCTTCACCCCGGCGCTGTGCGCCAGCCTGATCAAGCCGATCGATCACGAGAATCGCGCGCTGGGCTGGTTCAACCGCTGGTTCGGACGCATGCAGCAGCGCTACCTCGAGCGCGTGCGTTCGGCGATCCGCCACACGCCGCGCTGGGGCTTCGTCTATGCGCTGATCCTCGTGCTCGTGGGCGTGCTGTTCTGGAAGCTGCCGACCAGCTTCCTGCCCGAGGAGGACCAGGGCTACGCCTTCGCCATCGTGCAGCTGCCGCCCGGCGCCACCCTGCAACGCACCAGCGCGGTGCTGACGCAGATGGAGGACGTGATCCTGAAAAACCCCGCCGTCGAGGGCATGGTTGACGTCGCCGGCTTCAGCTTCATCGGCTCCGGCGAGAATGTCGGCCTCGCTTTCATCCGCCTGAAACCGTGGAGCGAGCGCAGCAAGCCGAGCGAGCAGATCGGCCCCTTCCTGAAATGGGCCAACGGCGCGGTTTACGGCATCAAGGGCGCGCAGATCTTCGTCGTCAACCTGCCGGCGATCCGCGGCCTGAGCCAGTTCGGCGGCTTCGACATGGAGCTGGAAAACCGTGCCGGGCTCAGCCGCGACCAGCTCATCGCCGCGCAGAACATCCTGCTGCAGAAGGCCGCGCAGAGCCCGCTGCTCAACAGCGTGCGCCCCAACGGGCTCGCCGATGCCCCGCAGCTGCAACTCAAGGTCGATCGCGTGCAGGCGGCGTCGATGGGCCTGTCGGTCAGCGACGTCTACAGCGCCCTGCAGCTGATGCTGGCGCCGGTGTACGCCGACGACTTCAACTACGGCGGGCGCGTGCTGCGCGTGCTGCTCGAAGCCGATGCGCCCTACCGCATGAGCCCGCAGTCCCTGCAGGATTTCTACGTGCGCAGCAGCAGCGGCGCGATGGTGCCGCTGTCGACCGTGACCACCGCCAAGTGGTCCATGGGGCCGCCGGTGCTCGACAGCTACAACGGTTACCCGTCGATCGAGATCGTCGGCAACGCCGCGCCCGGGGTCAGCTCCGGCCAGGCAATGACGGCGATGCAGAACATCATCGATCGCGACCTGCCCAAGGGCATCAGCTACGAGTGGACCGGGCAGTCGCTGCAGGAGGTCCTCTCCGGAGCCCAGGCGCCGATCGTCTACGGCATGAGCCTGATCGTGGTGTTCCTGGCGCTGGCGGCGCTGTACGAGAGCTGGTCGATACCGGTCGCGGTGCTGCTGGTGGTGCCGCTGGGCGTACTCGGCTCGCTGGCGCTGACCTACCTGCGCGGGCTGTCGGATGACATCTACTTCAAGGTCGGACTGATCGCGATCATCGGCCTGTCGGCCAAGAACGCGATCCTGATCGTCGAGTTCGCGCGCGAGCTGCAGCTCAAGGAGGGCAAGGGCCTGATCGCGGCGACGATGGAGGCGGCACGCCTGCGCCTGCGACCGATCCTGATGACGTCACTGTCGTTCATCCTCGGCGTGTCGCCGCTGGCGATCTCCAGCGGCGCCGGCGCCAACAGCCGCCAGGCGATCGGCACCGGCGTGATCGGCGGCATGCTCGGCGCGACGCTGATCGGCATCTTCATGATTCCGGTTTTCTACGTGGTCGTGCGCCGCCTCGGCGGCGACCACAGCGACGGCACCGAGGAGCAGGGCGAAGACGTGATCCGCCCGTTCGACTGAGCGCGGAAAGCCCATCCGACCGCGAGTCCGCGGCGGACGCGATCCTGCCCATTCACCCGGCGCCCGACTCCGGCCGTACCGGGGAAGACCGGGGACAGGGGCCGCGTTCCGGTGTTTGACCGTGCCGGCGCTATCCTGCGGCATCGATCACCCCGGAGCCCGCGCATGCATTTGCAGCATTTCCGATCCGGCGCGCGTCGCCGCGCAACACCGGCGCTGTGCCTGGCGCTGGTTGCGATCGCCGCGCAGGCCGGCGCGGTACCGGCCCTGGCCGCCCATCCGCACGCCACGATGCAGCAGGTGCTGGCCGCCTCGCGGCCGTCCGACTGGCGATCGCTCGATCCGGCGCAGACTCTGGTGATGACCTTGCCGCAGGGCCGCGTGGTGATCGAGCTGGCAGCGCAATTCGCGCCGCGCCATGTCGCCAACATCGAGGCGCTGGCGCGCGCGCACTTTTTCGACGGCCTGACCATCAACCGCGTGCAGGACGACTTCGTCACCCAGTGGGGCGACGCCGATTCGGACCTCCCGGCGAAGGCACGCCCGCTGCCCGCGGACGCGCGCGCCGCGCTGCCCGACGAATACCAGCGCAGTGCCGTCGGACTCGACTTCGCGCGCCTGCCCGATAGCGATGTCTATGCGCCGCAGGTGGGCTTCGCCGACGGCTTCCCGGTCGGCCGCGACCCGCGCACAGACACCGCCTGGCTGCTGCACTGCTACGGCATGGTCGGCGTGGGTCGCGACAATCCACCCGACAACGGCAGCGGTGCCGAGCTCTACGCCGTGATCGGCCAGGCGCCGCGCCAGCTCGACCGCAACATCACCGTGGTCGGCCGCGTGGTCGCGGGGATGCATCTGCTGGCGGCGCTGCCGCGCGGCGGCGGCAACCTCGGCTTTTACCGCGATCCCGCGCACCGTACGCGCATCCTCGGCGTGCGCCTCGCCAGCGAGTTGCCGCGCGCCGAACGCCCGCGGCTGGAAGTGCTGCGCACCGGCACGGCCACCTTCGCGGCGCTGATCGCGGCTCGGCGTGACCGCAGCGAATCCTGGTTCGTGCGCCCGGCCGGCCGCATCAGCGTCTGCAACGTACCGCTGCCGGTACGCGTCGCGCCGGCGCCGAAACCCTGATCCGACGGCCCTTCCGCACGGCCCGCGGACAACGTATCGTCGCGCCCCTGCCGCCAAGCCAACCCTGAAATGCATCCGCTCCGTCACCCGCTCCGGCTCGCTCCGCCGGCCATCCTCGCCAGCATGCTGCTGCCGATCGCGGCGCACGCGGCCACGCCGGCGTGCCCGGCCGCCACCCGGCCGGCCTACGCGATGACCTTCGCGCCGGCCCGTCCGACGCCCGTGCACGGCCCGTCCGACACCCAGACGCTGCTCGACCTGTATGGCGTCGGTCACGGCGTGATGCAGCTGTTCGGGCACGCGGCAAGCTGGGCCAGCGTGCGCTGGATCCGGCTGCACGCCGAGCGCGGGAATCCCGCTGCCCAGCACCTGCTCGGCGTGATGCATGTCCAGGGCCGGGGCGTGAAGCAGGACGACGCCCGGGCCGTGCAGTGGTTCGACCGGGCCGCGCTGCAGGATGATGTCGACGCCGAGAACGATCTTGGCGTGATGTACGCGCAGGGACGCGGCGTGCCGCAGAGCTACGGCCGCGCCGAAGGCTGGTTTGCCGCCGCCGCCCGCGCCTTCGCGCCGGCGCAATTCAATCTCGGCGTGACCTTCGAGTTCGGTCGTGGCGTGCCGGCGGACCCGGCACGCGCATTGAGCTGGTACCTGCGCGCCGCCGGGCAGGGATTCGTGCCCGCGCAACGCGCGCTCGGCGTGCTGTATGGGGGCGGTCACGGCATCGCGCGCAACGCCGTCGCCGCCTACACCTGGGACGCGCTGGCCAAGGCGGCATCGCGCCCCCAAGGCGCGGGCGCGCTCTGCACCGGCCAGGCCATGGCCGCGCTGGGCGCGACGATGAGCCCGCTGCAGCTGGCCACGGCACAGCGCGCCGCCGAGGCCTGGTGGCGCGCGCACCACCCGACGCGCCTGTACTGATCCGATCCCGGCGATCCGGCGGGCGAGACATCGCGCGGGATTGCCAGCCGGCCGCGCCGTCGCGCATCCCGAAGCCGGCGCCGACCTTGCTACGCTTGGCGCGGTTCTCCATCGAGCGCCCGCGCATGGCCAAGATCAACCTCGACACCGCCCCGCTCCGGCGCGGCACCGGCTATCCGCCACCCTACGATCGGCCCTGCCGCGACCGCTGCCGCCGGCAGCTGGGCGACGCCGCCGGCCTGGACCAGTTCGGCGTCAATCTGCTGCGCCTGCCCGCGGGCCAGTGGTCCAGCCAGCGCCACTGGCACGAGACCGAGGACGAGTTCATCCACGTGCTGGAGGGCGAGGTGGTGCTGGTCACCGACGCCGGCGAGGAGCTGCTGCATGCCGGCGACTGCGCCGGCTTCAAGGCCGGCGTGGCGGATGCGCACCACCTGCAGAACCGCAGCGGGCGCGAAGCGCTGATCCTGGAGGTGGGCACGCGCAATCCCGACGGCGACGGCGCGCACTACCCCGACATCGATCTCGACCGGCCGCGCGGCGCCCGGCATTACACGCATCGCGACGGCACGCCGTACTGAACCGTGCGGCCCGCCGCTCGCGACCACAACGGGGTCAGGTTCACTTACAGCGCGGCGGCGCGACGTGCGGGGTAGGTAGATACCCGCGATGCGACCATGGAAGTGAACCTGACCCCGTTCCCGGCATGGCGTCCGCTGCAGATCTCGCGCGCGAGTTCCACCAGCTCGGGCGCTGCCCGGCCCGGAGCGGCCGCTCAGCCACCGCCTGCGATTCGCAAGCGCGAGGCGCCTGTCATGACTGGGCCGTGGAGCCCGCTGCAGGCAGCAACTGCAAGAGCAAAGCCTCACTGGCGCGGGCGCGTTCTTCAATCGCCAGTACACGTGCCTCCGCTTGGGCACGCACGTCGTTGAGCATGGCTTCGCTGGCCTGGGCCTGCGCACGCACCGCACTCAGCTGTTCCTCCGTGGCCTGCGCGCGCAACGCGAACAGGGCCGCGCCCACCTCATGAGCGACATGCCCCAGCAATTCGCGCTCCTCGGCCGCATAGTGCTCACCCGGACGCGGGCCGACCAGCAAGACGCCCAGCAGGCTGCCGCGCACGCGCAGCGGGAAGGCATGACCATCCCGGCCCAGCTGGCTCGGGGTGTCGTGCAGGTCGACCCCGGTGTCGTGCGTGCGCAGCTTGACCAGGGTCAGGTCATCGGCGTCCACCTGCGCCGGCAGGTCGTGGCTGCCGCGCTGGCGCACGCGGACATAGCCGTCCGCGGTGTGCTCGTACAGCGCCACCCAGGGCGTGCCGACGTGGAGGCGGATCTGGTCCACGGTCAGATCCAGCAGGTTCTGCGACTGGGTGACGAAGGCGCATTCCCTGGCGAAGCCGCGCAGCGCGACCTCCTCGCGGTACTGGCGCCGGAACACGAACCGCTCGACCGCGCTGTCGATGCGCCGGTGCACGGTGCTCAGGGACACGCCAAGACCCAGCGGCACGGCGAGCTCCAGCAGCAGGCTGGCGCCATGACCGAGCGCGGTGCGCTCGATCAGGCTCTCGAACAGGGCAAACAGACCCAGCACGAAACTGGTGGTCGCCGCATACACCAGCGCGTGATTCAGGACCACGGTGAAGTCCACCACCCGGTGGCGCAGGATCGCGTACAGGAAGCCAACCAAGGCTATCGTGAACATGATTTGCGCCGTGTTCAGTGAAGCCAACCCACCCAGGATCGATGTGTTGCCTATGAAAACGCCCGCGACGAACACCGCGCTGCTGCCCAGCATCCAGCGCAGCCGCAGCCGCCGGGTGGCCTCGGCGCGGCGATAGCTGACGAACAGGAGTGTCACCGGAACCAGATAACTGGTGGTCAAGGCGAAGCCGTACGCGGGCCGCAACAGCTCCGCCCAGCCGGTGGCCACGTAGGCAAGCGGTCCACCCAGCGACTGGATGGCCCCCAGCCCGAGCAGCAGGAGAAAGCTCGCGCGCCACCATGCCTTCGCCCGCGGGGTGATCGCGGGGCCCGCCATGGACTCCGCCATCACGTAAAAGCCGACCCGCGCGAGCAGGAACAGGGCCCACTCCCCCAGCATGAGACCGAGCCCCACCATGCCGTCGGAGGCTACGGCGCCAGTGGCCAGGCTGGTCAGATTCGCGATGGTCCAGAGCGTCAGCCCTGCAGCCGCGCGGTCCCGGCCGCGCCACACGGCGAGCAGCGCAATCATGCTCAGGAGCGCAGTGAAACAGAAACCGGCCCATGGCGCCGCCGGGAGACCCGGTTTGGCATTCCAGCTGACGCTCGTGACCGGGAGGGTGACGACAGCACCACCGTGACCGGTCACGAACGCATAAGTCCGTCCCTGGGGGATGTTTGCGATGATTGCGATGCGGGTCGAGCGCGGCTGGGCCGCCAGATCAATGCGGTCGCCGGCGTGCAGGGCCGCCGGCAACGGAATGCCGGCCACCGGCTCGATGACTCCGGCATGGGCATCGATGAACTGCACTGCGAACGGCAGCCCAGAGTGATGGAATAGCCTGAAACCACGGTATCCACCGGCCAGCACGATCACAGCCGAGAGCAGGATCAACAGCCCGTAACGGCGTTGCATGGCAGGCTCCCCTGTAGCGACCCCGGTGCGACCGCGCGCGGCGATCGTCAGGTTTCGGCAAGTATCGCCGATCCGGAGATGCAACCGCGCGCAGGCTGCGAGGCGCAGGGCATTGACCGATGCACCGGCCAGTGCCGCGCACACCAGCAAGGCACCCGCGGGAGGCCCGGAAGAAGCCGGCGCCCGTCCTGTGTGCACCATCGAACATGCCGCAACCGTATCGTTGGACGCCTCATCACCAGGGACGCGCATCAAGCCGGGTCGAAGGGGACAACATCGGTCTTCCCCTTGATAAGCAGTTGCCGGATGCCGGGCGCGCGTCGCAGCGTTCGTGGGAAGGACGGAGGCAGCGCGCTGGTGCCCGGACGATCAACGAACGTTGGCGCGGCTCCAAAAGACAGGCTGAGCCAAACGCCGTCCGCGTCCACGATTCGCACCACTTCGATCGATCCATGCCGCGGAACCATCACGAGCACCGGTCCTGGCGCAGGCGTCCGCTTGAACCGGATCGGTACCTCGCCCCCCCTGGCGCGGCCTTGCCGTCGCGCCGCGCCGGATGGAACCGCCGGCGCGCCGCCGCGCGCAACGCCATCGACCCCCTTCCCAGTCGGCGCAAAAGCCCGCACGCTAGCCGGCCCCAGTACCCTGTACGACCATGTCACCCACCGCCAAGGCCCGCCTGCAGATCCACTTCTGCGTTCTGCTGTGGGGCTTCACCGCCATTCTCGGAAAACTCATTACGCTGGCGGCGCTGCCGCTGGTGTGGTGGCGCATGCTGCTGGTCAGCGCCTCGCTGCTGCTGGTGCCGCGGGTGTGGCGCGCGCTGGCGGCGATGACGGCGCGGCTGCGCCTGGCCTACGCCGGCATCGGCGTGCTGGTGGCGCTGCATTGGCTGACGTTCTACGGCGCGATCAAGCTGGCCAACGCCTCGGTGGCGGCGACCTGCATCGCCATCGCGCCGGTGTTCCTGGCCGTGGTCGAGCCGTGGATCGCGCGCCGCCGCTTCGATCCGCGCGAGCTGCTGCTGGCGGTGGCGATCGTGCCCGGGGTGGCGCTGGTGGTGGACGGCGTGCCCTCGGGCATGCGCCTCGGCGTGGCGGTGGGCGTGCTGTCGGCGCTGTTCGTGGCGGTGTTCAGCGCGCTCAACAAGCGCTTCGTCGAACACGCCGAGCCGCTGGCGGTGACCGCGCTGGAACTGGGCGCCGGCGCGGCTTTTCTCACCCTGCTGGCGCCGCTGCTGCCGCATGCGGGCGCAACGTTCCCGCTGCCCGATCTGCACGATGCGATCCTGTTGGCGCTGCTGGCCTTCGCCTGCACGCTGCTGCCGTTCTCGCTGGCACTGGTGGCGCTGCGCCGTGTCAGCGCCTTCAGCATGCAGTTGATCACCAACCTCGAGCCGGTCTACGCGATCGTGCTGGCGGTCCTGCTGCTGCACGAGCAGCGCGTGCTGGAGCCGCGCTTCTATCTCGGCGTCGCGATCATTCTCGCGGCGGTGTTCGCGCATCCGCTGCTGGCGCGCAGGCTGCCGCACGAGTCGCAACCGGAGCTGCTGGCCACCGCCGAAGCCAAGGGCGTGGCGGACTAGCCTGGATCAGCGCCTCGGCCTGCTGTGGGACACTGTGCGCATGCCGCACGCCGCTGCACCTGAAGATTCCGCCGCGATTCATTGCAGCCGCTGCCAGGCCTGCTGCTGCCAGCTGACCGTGCTGGTGATGGCGGACGACGACGTGCCCGAGTCGCTGATCGCCATCGACGCGCACGGCATGGAGGTGATGCGCCGGCTCGACGACGGCTGGTGCGTGGCGCTCGACCGCGACAGCCTGCGCTGCACGATCCATGCGCACCGCCCGCAAGCCTGCCGCGAGTTCGCGATGGGCGGCAGCGACTGCCGCGCCGAACGCGCGAGCTGGCGCCGTATCGCCGCGAGCCTGGCCTGATCCGCGGGGCGCAGCGCATGGCCTGGTTCGTCTATCTGATCGAATGCAGCGACGGCAGCCTGTACACCGGCATCGCCGTCGATGTCGAGGCACGCTACGCCGCGCACGCCCGCGGCAAGGGCGCGCGCTACACCCGCGCGCATCCGCCGGCACGGCTGCTGGCGCGGTTTGAATATCCCGACCGCTCGGCCGCGCTGAAGGCCGAGTACGCGATCAAGCAGCTGTCGCCCACGGCCAAGCGCGCGCTGTGCGCGGCAAAGGCCGCGCCCTCACCCTAGACTTTCGGGGCTTCCGTTGGCCGCCCCTTGGGGGCTTCTCCTCTGGATTTCCTTCGGTCGCGTTGGTCGTCCCTTGGGGACTTCTCCTCTGGACTTCCTTCGGTCGCGTTGGTCGTCCCTTGGGGACTTCTCCTCTGGACTTCCTTCGGTCGCGTTGGTCGTCTCCGGCGGGAGAGGGGCGCAGGCGTGGCTTTGCCATCGCTCAAACCCGCGCGATCAAGCCCGAACACCGCGTCGCCCGGATGCAACGCCCCCGGGCCTTTCCGAGCGCAGCGCAGCATCCGGCTTTCACCCAGCGCAGCGGGATCCGGAAACAAGCCCGCGACGACGCGGCGCGTGACGATGGCCCCGGATCGCGCCCCGTGGGACTCGATCCGGGCTGCTCATCGCATCGATGGAACGCGACGCGGCATCAGGCGACTTCACCTGCGGCGTGCCCCGAAGCCCACGCCCACTGGAAGTTGTAGCCGCCGAGATGACCGCTGACGTCCACCACCTCGCCGATGAAGTACAGCCCCGGCACGCGGCGCGATTCCAGCGTGGTCGACGACAGCGCATCGGTGTCGACGCCGCCCAGGGTGACCTCGGCGGTACGGTAGCCCTCGGTGCCGCTGGCCACCAGCGGCCAGGACTCCAGCTGCGCGGCGACGGCGCGCAATTCGGCCTCGCGGTACTGGCGCAGCGGCCGGCTGGACACGCCGATCTCGCACAGCCGCTGCGCCAGCCGTCGCGGCAGCAGCTCGGCCATCGCGGTGCGCAGCTCGGCATCGGGATGCGCGCGCTGCTGCGCATGCAGAACTTCGAACGCGTCGCGGTCCGGCAACAGATTCAGGCGCAGGTCGTCGCCCGGCTGCCAGTACGAGGCGATCTGCAGGATCGCCGGACCGCTGATGCCGCGATGGGTGACCAGCAGGCCGCCACGAAAACGCTGGCCGTTGCAGTGCGCCTCCACCGGCAGCGCCACGCCGCTGAGATCCTGATAGTGCTGCTGGTGCGTGCCGCTCAGCGTCAGCGGCACCAGTCCGGCGCGCGTCGGTCGCACGGCATGGCCGAATTGCCGCGCCAGCGCATAGCCGTAACCGCTGGCACCCATGCTCGGGATCGACAGGCCGCCGGTCGCCACCACCAGCGATGCGGCGCGTACTGCACCCGAGGTCGTGGCCAGCACGAAACCGCCGTCGCGGTGCTGCACGTCTTCGACGCTGCAGCGGGTCTCGATGCGCACGCCGGCCGCCACGCATTCGTCCAGCAGCATGCGCACGATCGGCTTGGACGAGTCGTCGCAGAACAGCTGCCCGAGTTCCTTCTCGTGCCAGGCGATGCCGTGGTGATCGACCAGGGCGATGAAATCGCCCGGCGTGTAGCGTGCCAGCGCCGACTTGCAGAAGTGCGGATTGGCCGAGATGAAGTTGGCGGCCGTGGTGCCGGTGTTGGTGAAATTGCAGCGCCCGCCGCCGGACATCAGGATCTTCTTGCCGACGCGCTCGGCGTGCTCGATCACCCGCACGCGGCGGCCGCGACGGCCGGCCACGATGGCGCACATCAACCCGGCCGCGCCGCCGCCGATGATGGCGACGTCCGCCTCCAGGTCCGCCGCGCTCATGGCGCGGTCATCGCGGCGGCGCGCCGGGCCGCGCGCAGCGCGTCGTCAGCATGCCGGCCGCGAACGCCCTCGCCGTGCGCCGCGCGCACCACGCCCGCTCACTTGGGCATGAAGGTCTTGCCTTCGCTCTTGGCGTGCTTCTCCGCACGCTTTTCCTTCAGCGTCTTCAGCGGCTTTTTCTTGGTGTCCTTCTTCTGGTTCATGCCCTTGCTCATGGCGCGTGCTCCTCGTGACGGGGTGGATCAACGGGCGGGCGGCTGCGCGGGTGCCCCGCAGCCGGGACAGAAATGGACGAAGGCGCTCTTGCGCGTGTGACATTGTCCGCAGGTGTCGAACAGGCCGATGCCGCAATGCTCGCAGAAATTGCTGCCGCCGGCGCCGGGATCGATGGTCCGCTCGCAGCCCGGGCAGACTTTCTTCGCCAGCCGCGTCAGCACCAGGTCGTAGCTGAGCTGCTCGCGCCGCTGCGGGTCCGGCATCTGTTCCTGCGCGCGCTGGCGTTCGAGATAGCGCTGCAGGGCGCGGATCGCGTACACGCCGATCACTACCGTCAGCAGGATGCCGACCAGGTAGCGCACGTAGCCGCCGTAGCTGGGCAGGTACGGCACCAGCTCGACGAAAAACGCGAACAGGGCAAAGAAGATGAAGCCCCACACGAACGGCCAGTACACGCTGCCGCGCTTGCGCGCGAACAGCCACGCCGCGAGCAGCAGCAGCGGCAGCAGCAGCACGAGCCGGTACAGGAACACCACCAGCTCGCGATGCCGCCGCGCGGCGCGCAGGCGGACATCGGCGCTGTCTTGCAATCGGCCCAGCTGACGCTGGCTGTCCTCCATCGATTGCCGGAGCTGCAGCACCTGCTGCTGCAGCGTCAGCGTGCGCTGCCGCGCCGCCAGCTCGGTGGCCTTGAGCGCGTCCAGCTCCTGCGTGCGCCGGACCAGCTCCGGATCCTGCGCCGCCTGCGCGGTGGCGTGCCGCGTCGCCAGCCAGTTGGAGAAGGTCTGCATCGCGGCGGCGGTGTTGCTCTGCGCCACCTTGAACTGCAGTCGCGCCTGCTGCAGCGCGTCGGCATCAGCCTGCAGCGCGTCCTGCTGCGACTGCTGCGCGGCGCGGATGCGCGCCAGCGCCTGCGGGTCGATGAACTGCTCGCGCGTCAGCGCGCTCTCGACCCGCGGCAGATCGTTGACGATCAGCCCGCCGAGGCCATTGAGAAACAGCGCGAACAGCGCCGCCACCAGCCACAGCGCGCGCTGGAACCAGCGCTCGGACCAACGCACTCCGCGTCCCATGGATGGATCTCCCCGCCGCCGGCATCCGCCGGCGCTGCGCTGACGAGGCTAGCATGCCGGCCGGAGGCGACGGACGCCGTGCCCGGCCGGCCGGCGGCCCGATCGGCCGCGCGGCGCAGCCTGCGGACGGCCCGCGGTTGTTGCAGCCTGGTCGTGCCTACAGATCAGATCGCCAGCCAGCGTTGCAGACGTTGCGCCACCGCCGCGTCGCCAAGCAGGTCGAAGTGGCCGATGCCCTCCGCCACCCACTGCCGCGAGCGCGGGAATGCCAGCCGGTGCGCGCGTTGCGGATGCCGGCCCAGCGCGCTGTCGAGCGATACCAGGCCGTCGCCCAGCAGGCGTGCGGCAAGACTGTCGCTGCGGGCGCCGACGCTGGCGGCGATCGCGTGACAGCGCACGTCCCGCGGCAGCGGCAGCGGCGTGCGCCTGTCCGCGGCGTCGGCGAAACGGTCCGCATCCCCGGCGGCTTCCTGCAGCAGGTTGCCGTGGCGCAGATCGGTGATACCCGCGCTGCGCAGGCGTCCGAGGCTCGCGAACGGCGCCGCGAATGGCAGTGCCGCCAGCAGGCGCTGCACGCCGAGGCCCGCCCGTTCGAGCGGCGCGCCGTGATGCGGCGTGCCCAGGCAGACCAGCGACCGCAACCGCGACCGCCAGGCGTGCCCGGCGCGCTCGGCGTGATGGCAGGCGCTGCGCGCGACCAGCCCGCCCATGCTGTGGGCGACGATCGCCAGGGTCTCGATCGGCACCGGCCACTGCGGCTGCAGCGCCTCCAGCAGCTCGGCCAGGGCGCGCCCGTTGGCGGCGACGTGCAGGCCGGTGTTGTAGCGCAGGTACAGCGGCGTGTAACCGTGCGTGCGGGCCAGCAGCGCGCCGTAGTCATGCCCGGCGCGGCGCCAGTGGCCGTCGTGCAGGCCCAGTCCGTGGACCAGGATCAGCACGCGCGGGCCGGCCGCCGTTGCCGTGGTCAGCGTCGGCGACCGCAGCGGCAGCGGACAACCGTCAGCGCAATGCAACCGCATCGGCAGTGCCAGCGGATTGGCGCCGGCGGCGAGCCGGTCGCCGAACACGGCATTCAGCGCCGCCAGCGCGGCGAGACGCGCCGGCGCGGGTTCGATCGCCTCGGCAGGCGGCGGTGCCAGTCGCTCCAGCGCGGCGACCGTGCCGCCGCCGATGCCGCGGGTCAGGCCGCGAATGCCGGCGTATACCCGTCCGGTGATGCCGCGCGTGCGCGCCGCTTCCGGCGCGGCACGACGGCTCCAAGGATGTGCGATGCCGGCATGCACGGCCTCGACCAGGTCGGTGACGCCGAGCGTGGCGTCGGTCACCAGGCGCGTCAGGGCGGGCAGGTCGGCAGCCTGCAGATGGACGGTCTTCATGCCGGCGCGCGGCACGGCGTGCTCAACCCTGCGTCTCGCCGGCGGCGGACCGCTCGCGATGCCACGCCGGGCGGCGGTTCCAGGCGATCAGCAGCGCGCCCAGGGCCAGGAACAGCAGGCCCATCGCGGCGGCGTTGCGCAGCACCAGTGCCAGATCCAGCCGGTTGAGGTCGATGAAGGGATAGGGATAGACATGCAGCACCCGGCCCAACAGCAGCGCCCACGCCAGATAGATGCCGGGAAACGGCAGCCAGTACAGCGTCTGCCGCCAGCGCAGGGTCCGCGGCGGAGCCAGCAGCAGCCAGCCGCCGGCATACAGCGCCGGGACCGCGGTGTGCAGCAGCGCGTCGGCCAGCAGTTGCAGCCCCTGCGGTCGCCACAGTCCGGCCAGCAGCAGGTGATACACGCTCGCAGTGACCAGGATGTACAGCGTCAGCGCGGCGCGCACGGCGGGGTGGGCGGCGAGCCGGCCGGCACGCGTGCCGCTTCCGATCCAGGCCAGGCTGCAGGCCAGCGCCACGCCGAGATTGCTGAGGATGGTGAAGTAGCTGAAATAGCGCAGCGTCATCCATTCATGACTGACCTGATGCGCCTGCCGCTGCATCAGCACGAACTGCAGCGTCAGTGCGCTCCAGGCCAGCAGGGCCGTGAGCAGATCCAGCGTGCGTCGGGTACGGGTCATTGCGAACGGAATCGGCCGAAGCGAGGGTGCGAGTGAACCACAATCACCGCGGCCGCAGCGTGAATCCGCGGCCGGCGGCCGGTCGCTGGCCGCAGCAACCGGCGCGTCAGCCGGCAGCGGGCATAGCCCGCGCAGCGCGCCGCCGGCGCCCGGCCGGGACCGGTTCCACCGCCGGTCGCGGCGGCGGCCCGGAGCGCACGCGACGGCGGCGCTCGGGTAGGCTGTGGCCGCCGCATCCCGGCGCCGTCGACAGGCCCGCATGATCCTCTCGCGTCTCCGTTCCTCCAGCACGGGCATCCTTGCGGCCGCGCTGCTGGCCGCCGGCTGCGGCGCGGCACCGCTGCACTCCGCCGCGGCCGCCAGCGCCGACGCGGCGACGGTTTCGCCGCCGACAACGGCGCGGTCGACGAGCGCCGCGACAGCGCAGCCCGCATCCGCCGCATCCGCCCCGGGGGCGCGCATCGATGCCTACATCGCGCAACCGCGCTTTGCCGGCGCGCGCTGGGGCATCGACGTGATCGATCTCGCCGATGGCCGCACGCTCTACCGGCATGCCGCCGACAAGCTGTTCGTGCCGGCGTCCAACGCCAAGCTGTACACCGCCGCGCTGGCGCTGCATCAGCTCGGTCCCGATGCACGCTTCACCACCACGCTCTACGCCGGCGCAAGGCCCGATGCCCGCGGCGTGCTGCATGGCGACCTGATCCTGCGCGGCGGCGGCGATCCGACCCTGGGCACGACCGACGCCGGCTCGACCTCGGACGACTGGGCCGCGCGCTTCGCGGCCGCGCTGGTCGCGCAAGGCATCACGCGCATCCGCGGCGACCTGATCGCCGATGCCACGCTGTTCGGCGGCCCGCCCTTCGGCACCGGCTGGGAGGCCGAGGACCTCTTTGCCGATTACGCACCGGCGGTCAGCGCGCTGAGCAGCGACGCCGGCCGCATCGAGGTCAGCGTGCGCCGCGGCGCGGCACGCTGCTGCACGGTCAGCGTGGCGCCCGCCGCCGCCGGGGTGCGCGTGGTCAACCTCACCGTGGACGCCACGCCCGGCGATCCGGCCAGCCTCGGCCTGTATCGCCCGCTCGGCCACGACACCCTCTACGTCAGCGGCAGCCTGCCGCCGGGCGTGCACCGGCACGACTACGCGCTCGCCGCGCCCGACCCGGCACGCATGGCCGGACAGCAGTTGCTGCAGGCGATCACGGACGCCGGCATCGCCTTCGACGGCAGCCTGCGCGTGCTGCGCTGGCCCGAAACCGATCCGGCGCTCGACAGCGTGCATCGCGTGCGCATCGCCAGCGTGGAATCGCCGCCGCTGTCGCGACTGGTGCGGCACATGCTCAAGCAGTCCGACAACGTCTATGCGCAGACGCTGCTGCTGCAATCGGGTCGGGCGTGGCAGCGCGCCGGCGACGGCTCCTGCGGCCGCGTGCTGCACTGGACGCAGGAATGGGGCCTGTGCGCGCTGCGCACGCTGCTGGGATCGATCGGCATCACGCGCGAACAGGCGCACTTCAGCGAAGGCAGCGGCCTGTCACGCCAGGACCTGGTCACGCCGCGCGCCACCACCACGCTGCTGGCGTGGATCACCAGGCAGCCCTGGGCCGCCGCGCTCACCGGCGCGCTGCCGGTCGCCGGCCACGACGGCACCCTGGACCGACGTCTGCAGGACCTGCCCGAAGGGGATGCGGTGCATGCCAAGACCGGCACCCTGGCGCACATGTACACGCTGTCGGGTTATCTGCTGACCGGCGCCGGCCGGCGTCTCGCCTTCAGCGTGATGCTCAACAACTACCAGCGTCCGATCGAGCCCGACGGCGATTGGGCGCCGCCGTCTCCGACCCGGGATCTGGACGCCGTCGTGCGCCTGATCACGGCGCCCGCCGCCGCGTCGTCTGCCGGAAGCGCCCCGACGCCGGCCGCCGGCACCATGCGAGGTCATCGCCCATGAGCTCGAGATCGTCCCCGCCACAGGCACCGCGCATCGCGTCCGGCGCGCGCCCGCGCCGCCTCATCCTGCTGGCGGCCCTGCTGGCATCCGGCCTCGCGCTGGCGCAACCCCCGCCCGCCGCGGCGCCGGCATTCCAGATCGTCGAGAGCGTGCCGGTGGCCACCGACTACGGCCAGCCCGGCGTGCCGCGCACGCAGGCCGCGTGGCTGGCGCTGATCGATCACGCGCAGCATTCGATCGACCTCGCCGCGTTCTACATCAGCAACGAGCCGGGCGAGGCGCTGCAGCCGGTGCTGGATGCGCTGATCCGGCGTGCCGCCGCCGGCGTCAAGGTGCGCATCCTGCTCGATGCCACGTTCATGAAGGAAAGCCGCGCGGCCTATGGCCTGCTCAAGGGCAAGCCGGGCATCGATATCCGCATCCTGCCGGTGAACCGGCTCACCGGCGGCGTGCTGCATGCCAAGTATTTCATCGTCGATGCGCGCACCGTGTTCGTCGGCTCGCAGAACTGGGACTGGCGCGCGCTGAGCCAGATCCACGAGATCGGCGCGACGGTCCGCGACACGCGCCTGGCGCGGACCTTCGAGGCCGCGTTCGGATTCGACTGGGCGCTGGCCGCCGATCCCGATCTGCCCGCGGCGGCCCGGCGCGCCGTGCGGCCGCCGGATTTCGCGCCGGTGACGGCGCAGGATCCGGTGCTCCTCGAACAGCCCGGCAGCGCGCCGATCAGCCTGTTCCCGGCGTTCAGCCCGCCCGCGATGAGCCCGGCCTGGCTCGAGCAGGAGCAACCGCAGCTGGTGCGTTTCATCGACAGCGCCCAGCACACGCTGGACATCCAGGTGATGACCCTCAGCGCGTTCAGGGACTATGGCCCCCGGGGCTGGTGGCCGGCGCTCGACAGCGCGCTGCGCGATGCCGCCGCACGCGGCGTGAAGGTGCGCATCGTCGTCGCCGACTGGTCGCTGCGCGAACCGATGCAGGCGTACCTGCAATCGCTGGCCCTGATGCCCGGCATCGCGGTCCGGTACAGCGCCCTGCCCGAGGCACCGCAGGGCTTCATCCCCTACGCCCGCGTCGAGCACTGCAAGTACGCCGTGGCCGACGGCCGCGTCAGCTTCATCGGCACCGGCAACTGGAGCTGGAGCTACTTCGCCACCACCGTCGATGCCTCGCTGTTCATCGCCGGCGCGGCGCCGGCGCAAACCCTCACCGCCATCTTCAACCGCGACTGGAACGGGCCTTACGTGCACGCGCTGGAACCGGGCAAGACCTACACGCCGCCGCGCGTGAACTGACGGCGGGCAGGCCGCGCAGCGCGGATGTCGTGCAGCGGATGTCGCGCAGCGGATTCCGCGACCGACTGCAGACGGCCATGGCACCGTTCGGCTTCAAGGCCGACCGATCAACGACGGCCGGTCTGCAAGACCCGGCCGCCATGGCTCACACCATCGGCAGCTTCAGCCCCTGCTCTTTCGCGCAGGCGATGGCATCGGGGTAGCCGGCATCGGCGTGGCGCATGACGCCGCTGCCGGGGTCGTTCCACAGCACGCGCGCGATGCGCGCGTCGGCCTCCGGCGTGCCGTCGCAGACGATGACCACGCCGGCGTGCTGGGCGTAGCCCATGCCGACGCCGCCGCCATGGTGGAAGCTGACCCAGCTGGCGCCGCTGACGGCGTTGAGCAGGCAGTTGAGGATCGGCCAGTCGGACACCGCATCGGAGCCGTCGCGCATGGCCTCGGTCTCGCGGTTCGGGCTGGCGACGCTGCCGGAATCGAGATGGTCGCGGCCGATCACGATCGGCGCCTTCAGCTCGCCTGATCGCACCATGGCGTTGAACGCCAGGCCGAGGCGGTGGCGATCGCCCAGGCCCACCCAGCAGATGCGCGCCGGCAGACCCTGGAACGCGATGCGCTGCTCGGCCATGTCCAGCCAGTGGTGCAGGTGCGCATCATCGGGCAGCAGTTCGCGCACCTTGGCGTCGGTCTTGCGGATGTCCTCGGGATCGCCCGACAGCGCGACCCAGCGGAACGGCCCCTTGCCGCGGCAGAACAGATGGCGCATGTAAGCCGGCACGAAACCTGGGAAATCGAAGGCACGCGCGCAGCCCTGGTCCAGCGCCATCTGGCGGATGTTGTTGCCGTAGTCGAAGGTCGGCACGCCGGCATCCTTGAACGCGAGCATCGCCTCGACGTGCACGCGCATGGATTTCATGGCCGCGGCGCGCACACCCTCGGGATCGGACACGCGACGCTCGGCCCATTGCTCGACCGTCCAGCCGATCGGCAGGTAGCCGTTGAGCGGATCGTGCGCGCTGGTCTGGTCGGTGACGGCATCCGGGCGCACGCCGCGGCGCACCAGTTCGGGCAGCACTTCGGCGGCATTGCCCAGCAGCGCGATGGACTTGGCCGCGCCGGCCTTGGTATAGCGCGCGATGCGCGCCAGCGCGTCGTCGATGTCGGCCGCCTGCTCGTCCACGTAGCGCGTGCGCAGCCGGAAATCGATGCGCGACTGCTGGCACTCGATGGTGAGCGAGCACGCGCCGGCCATGCTCGCCGCCAGCGGCTGCGCGGCGCCCATGCCGCCCAGCCCGGCGCTGAGGATCCAGCGCCCCTTGAGGCTGCCGTTGTAATGCTGGTTGCCCAGTTCGACGAAGGTTTCGTAAGTACCCTGCACGATGCCCTGGCTGGCGATGTAGATCCACGAGCCCGCGGTCATCTGCCCGAACATCATCAGGCCCTTGCGGTCGAGCTCGTGGAAGTGCTCCCAGGTCGCCCAGTGCGGCACCAGATTGGAGTTGGCGATCAGCACGCGCGGCGCATCGGTGTGGGTGCGGAACACGCCGACCGGTTTGCCCGACTGCACCAGCAGGGTCTCGTCCTCATTCAAGTCGCGCAGCGCCTGCAGGATCGCGTCGAAGCACTCCCAGTTGCGCGCGGCGCGACCGATGCCGCCATAGACCACCAGCTCGGCCGGATTCTCGGCCACCTCGGCGTCGAGGTTGTTCTGGATCATGCGATACGCGGCCTCGATGACCCAGTTCTTGCAGGTCTTCTGCGGCCCGCGCGGCGCGCGGATGTGACGGCTGGGATCGCGGCGGGTGAAGGTGCTCATCGCAGGCTCCGGCAGATGAAATGACGCCGCATTATGCGCCGCGCGGCACGCCCCCGCGGCCTTGCGCTACGCTCGCACGGTTGCCCCGCCGGGAATCGCAAAGCGCATGGCCTTCGTGCTCAGACTCAACCGCGATCCCGGCGCCGAACTGGCGCGCGTCATGCGCTTTGAGGTGGACAGCGCGCTGCGCCTGCTCGCGGTGACGCCGCGCGATGCCAGCGCGTTCCGCGCCGCCATCCACGACGCGCGCCGCGCCTTGCGCCGCTGCCGCGCGGTGCTGCGGCTGCTGCCGCCCGCTCTCGCCATCGACACGCTGGTGCAACCGTTGCGTGCCGCCGGACGCGCGCTGTCGGCGCTGCGCGACGCGCAGGCGCTGCTGGAAACCCTCGCGCAATTGCAGCAACAGCAACCCGCCTTGCTGGGCAGCGCCCATCCCGCGCTGCTGCAACGGCTGGCGCGTCAGGTGCGTGCCGGCGAACATCGGCATGTAGCGGACGTGCTGGTTGCCCGCGCGGCGTTGCAAGCACTCGCCGTGACCTTGACTGACTGGCAACCCCGGCTCGACCACGCGCAGCTCTGGCGTGGCCTGCGCCGCGGCAGCGCGCGTGCGGCGCGCGCCGCGCATGATGCCACGCGTGAACGCGCCGACGACGCCAGAGTGCACCGCTGGCGTCGGCGCATGCGCGAGCACGCGCTGCAACTGGAACTGCTCAGCGCTGCGTGGCCGCAGGTCTTGGCCGGCGAAGTGGCCGAACGCAAACGCCTGGCGCGCATGCTCGGCCACTGGCGCGACGTCGGCGTCCTGCAGATCCATGTGCGCCGCCTGCGCTGCGAACATCTCGGACGCCTGCGCCGTGACAGCTTGATGCAGCGACTGCGCGGCGCGCACGCACAGCTGCTGCAGGATGCCTTCACGCTGGGTGCGCGCGTGCATGCCGAACCGCCGCGCGCGCTCGCGACGCGCATCGCGCGCTATCACGCGGCGGCGCAGGCGGGAAACGCAGCACATCCGCAGCGCGGGTCGTCGTGAGGTCATTGCAACGTGGCGCCCGAATCGAATCATGGATTCCCGCCCCGCCTTCACGGCGTATAGGGAATGACGAGGGGTACGGAAATGATGCTGCAGAACCTGCGGCGGGTCTGCGCAAGGTCTGCCCGCGCGCAGGCGGTGGCAGGCACGCGGTTGCAGCCACGATGCGACGCGCGACCCACGCCATCCGCCGCACGCGGGTCAACCCAGGCGCACGCCGCGCGTTGATGGTCTGAGCGCCACCCTGGCCCGGCCCATCCCCTCATTGCGCAGGACGCGCACCCCGCGGGCCGCGGTGGCGCTCGCTTTGCCATGTCATCCCGGCGCGTATCCATCGATGCGCGGCGCGGCAGCGGCGGCAGCGGCGGCGACGACGCCAACGAAGCCTGCGGCACTGTCGTCCGAAAACGGCCAGTCACGCAGCGCCGCCAGTGCTAGCGTGCGCAGCATGATGCGCGATCCGGCCACGACCGAACTGCCCGACTTGCAGACCTGCGAGCAGGCGCGGCTGA
>JAGWPB010000111.1 GCA_028870665.1 Lysobacteraceae bacterium | reverse complement strand
GGCATCGCGCTGGGCTGCGCGGCGGCGATCGGCATCAACGTGTGGCTGATGGCGCACTACGCGGTGCCGCGGCTGCCGATCGTGTACCTGCCGATCGGTGCCGTGGCGCTGTGGCTGCTGGGCCAGCTCGCCGTGCTCGGCCCGGCGCAGCGCGCGGCGCGCGTGCCGCCGACGATGGCGATGCGGGCGGCCTAGAGGGCATGCGATGAACAGCCAAAGTGGCTATTACCTGCAACTCGCGCTGCGCGCGTTGCGGCGCAATCCGGTGCTGACCACGCTGATGGTGCTGGCGCTGGCCGTGGGCATCGGCACCAGCATGACCACGCTGACGGTGCTGCACGTGCTGTCGGGCGATCCGCTGCCGGGACGCAGCGGCGATCTCTACTACCCGCAGGTCGATCCGCGCGACGCACGCGGCTACAGGCCCGGGCAGGAGCCGATGCAGCAGGTCACCTGGACCGACGGCATGAATCTGCTGGAGGCGCATCGGGCCGATCGGCAGGCATTGATGACCGGGGGTTCCGTCGCCGTGCAGTCGACCCGCAACGGCGTCGATCCGTTCTTCGAGGATGCGCGCTACACCACGGCGGAATTCTTTCCGATGTTCGGCGTGCCGTTCCGCTACGGCCATGGCTGGGCCGCAGCGGACGACGGTGCGCGCGCACGCGTGGCGGTGATCGGTGCTGCGCTGAACCGGCGCGTATTCGGCGGCGGCGACAGCGTCGGCAAGCTGCTGCGACTGGACGGGGCCGCATTTCGCGTCGTCGGCGTACTGGGCGATTGGCGTCCCAACCCGCACTTCTACGACCTCAATGTCGGCAGCTATGCGGAGCCCGAAGGCGTGTACCTGCCGCTGTCGACCTCGCAGGACCTGAAGATGGACCACGGGGGCTCCGTCGACTGCTGGGGCAACGGCGGTGGCGGCACGCGGCCCGCGCATACCGCGCCGTGCGTGTGGCTGCAGTTCTGGGTGCAACTGGACAGCCCGGCCAAGGTGGCGGCCTACCGGCAGTTCCTGGTGAACTACTCGGCGCAGCAGAAGTCGCTGGGGCGCTTCCAGCGTCCGCCCAACGTGCGCTTGCGCAGCCTGATGCAGTGGCTGTCGCACAACCAGGTGGTGCCGGATGACGTGCGCATGCAGGCCTGGCTGGCGCTGGGGTTCCTGCTGGTGTGTCTGGTCAACACGGTCGGACTGCTGCTGGCCAAGTTCCTGCGCCGCAGCAGCGAGATCGGCGTGCGCAGGGCCCTGGGCGCGTCGCGCCGGGCGATCTTCATGCAGCTGCTGATCGAATCCGGCCTGGTCGGTCTCGCGGGCGGCGCGCTCGGGCTCCTGCTGACCTTGCTGGGGCTCTGGGCGGTGCGGCAACAGCCCTCCGACTACGCCCGGCTGGCGCAGCTCGACCCGGCGATGCTGCTGGCCACCTTCGCGCTCGCGCTGCTGGGCAGCCTGCTGGCCGGCGCCCTGCCGGCGTGGCGGGCCTGCCTGATCCCGCCCGCGCTGCAACTCAAGGCGCAGTGAGGTTGACCATGGCCATCCGTCCCATCATCGCCAGCCTGTCGCGCCACAAGATCGCGGCGATCCTGATCGTGTTCGAGATCGCGCTGGCCTTCGCCATCGTCAGCAACGCGGTGTTCCTGATCCGCGAGCGCCTGCAGCGCATGGACATCGGCAGCGGCGTGGCCGAGCACGAGCTGGTCGAGGTACAGATGGATTACATCGACCACCAGCCGGATGCCGATGTGCGCGCGAGGACGGATCTGGCGGCGTTGCGGCAGATCCCCGGCGTGCGCGCCGCCGCGCTGATCGACCAGCTGCCCTTCGGCGGCAGTTCGTCGAACGGCGGCATCGCGCTGCACCCGGACCAGCAACAGCCCACGGTCAATGCCAGCCAATACTTCGGTGAACGCATCCTGTCGACCCTGGGCGTGCGCCTGATCGCAGGCCGCAAGTTCATGCCTGAGGAGTACATCGACCTCGGTGCCGCCGTCGCGGCATTGAACTCGGGCAATGCCAAGCTGCTGCCGCATACGGTGATCATCACGCGCGGGCTCGCCGAGCGCCTGTGGCCGGGACAGCAGGCACTGGGCCGATCCATCTACATGGGGGGAGCGATCCGGCTGCAGGTCGTGGGCATCGTCGATCGGCTGGTGCGGCCGAGCCAGTTCCACGAGGGCGCCGATTACAGTGTCGTGCTGCCGCTGCGGGTCAACCTGCAGGACGGGGCGCTGTTCGTGCTGCGCTGCGCGCCGCAGGACCGCGAGCGCGTGCTGAAGGCCGCGGTGGCCACGCTGAAACGCATCGATCCCAACCGCGTGCTGCTGCACCAGCGCACCTTCGAGCAGATCCGCCACGCCTATTTCCAGAACGACCGCGCCATGGCCGGCATCCTCGCCGGGGTGATCGCCGCGCTGCTGCTGACCACGGCCTTCGGCATCGCCGGCCTGGCCAGCTTCTGGGTGCAGCAGCGCACGCGCCAGATCGGGGTGCGGCGGGCGCTGGGCGCGCGCCGCATCGACATCCTGCGCTACTTCCAGACCGAGAACTTCCTGCTGGCGACGGCCGGCATCGCGCTGGGCTGCGCGGCGGCGATCGGCATCAACGTGTGGCTGATGGCGCACTACGCGGTGCCGCGGCTGCC
>JAGWPB010000060.1 GCA_028870665.1 Lysobacteraceae bacterium | reverse complement strand
CTGCGCGGCGGCGGTGCCGATTCATGGCGCGGCGGGCGGCGCGGCGCGCCATGCCGGCCGCAGCCTGCGGGCGCGACGGCCCGCGGATCGGGCCCGATGCCGCGGCCGGGCGGCGCATCCGGGATCACCCAGCCCCGGGGTCGTCGCGCGAACGCGCGCCACCGGCGCTGCGTCGCGGAATCGTCTGCGGCGTCGCAGTGCCGCGCGCGGGCCGCAGGCGCTCATCGCGAGCGCCGCGACTCCGGGGACGCGCCGCCGTAAGCGTAGTAATGGGCGCCATAACCGTAGCCGTAGCCGGTCTGGCGGGTGTCGAGTTTGGTCAGGACCGCGCCGACCACGCGCGTGCGCGACACCGCCAGACGCTTGAGCGCATCGCGCACGTGCTCGAGGCGGGTGGCGCCGGCCTCGATCACCAGCACGGTGCCGGCGGCCAGATGACCTAGCAGCGGCGCGTCGGCCAGACCCAGCACCGGCGGCGCGTCGAGGATCACGAAGTCGTACTCGGCGCGCGCCTCCTCGAGCAGGGTGGCCAGCCGCGGACCGGCCAGCAGCTCGGCCGGATTGGGCGGCAGCGGTCCGCAGGCCATCACCGCCGGACCGCCGTTCGCGGGGCTGTGCACCACCTCGCGCCAGGCCATCGCCCCGGCCAGCACGTTGCTCAGTCCGCGCGTGTTGTCGATGGCGACCCCGCGATGCTGCGAGGGATTGCGCAGGTCGGCGTCGATCAGCAGCACACGCTGGTCGAGCTGGACGAAGTTGTGCGCCAGCGCCGACGCGGTCGTGCTCTTGCCCTCGCCCGGCCGCGTGCTGGTGATCAGCAGCACGCGCGGCGCGCCGTCGGCGGTGGCAAACTGCAGCGCCGTGCGCATCGAGCGGTAGGCCTCGGCGAAACCCGAGCGCGCATCGGCCAGCGCCTGCTCGGGCGTCTGCTCGCGCAGCAGCGGAATCACGCCCAGCGTCGCCAATCCCAGCGCGTGCTCGACGTCGGTCGCGTTCTTGACGGTATCGTCGAGGCGCTCCAGCAGCAGCGCCAGCAGGACGCCGCCGAACAGGCCCAGCACCAGCGCCACGGCGAGGTTGAGGCGGATCACCGGGCGGTACTTCAGCTGCGGCTCGTGCGCGCGGTCGACGATCAGCACGTTGTTGATGCCGACGCCGCCGGCGATGGCGATTTCCTTGTAGCGCTGCAGCAGGGCGTCGTAGAGCTGGCGGTTGGTGTCGACTTCGCGCTTGAGGATGTTGTAGCGGATGCTGCGCTGCTCGAGGTTGAGGTACTGCTGCTTGAGCGCGGCCACGCGGGTGTGCAGCAGGTCCTCGTGCGCCTTGGCGGCGAGGTAGTCGCCCTCGATCGAGCCCTTGATGGTGGTCACCTGGTCGGCGATCTGCTGGTGCAGCTCGTCGATCTGCGCCTTGAGCTGCTGCATCTGCGGATAGGCCGGCTTGTACAGCCGCAGCTGGTCCTGGTACTTGGCGACGTCTTCGGCGTAGCGGCGGCGCAGCTCCTGCACCACGCGATCCTCGAGCACCTGCGGCAGCGCGTCGCCGTGCATCGCCTGCACCTGCTGCCAGCGGCCCTCGGCCTTGTAGCGGTCCTGCTCGGCCTGCGCCAGCGCGGTGTTGAGCTCGCCGAGCTGCTGGCCGATCAGGCTCTGCTGGGCGTTGACGGTGGTGTTGAGGTTGATGATCTGCTCTTTCTGCGCGAACGCCACCAGCTCCTTGTCGGAGTCCTCGAGGCGCTGCTTGAGCTGCTGCAGGCGATCGTCGAGGTAGCTCTTGGCGTAGGACGAGCCTTCCATGCGCCGCTCGAGGTTGGACTGGATGAAGGCGTCGGCATACGCATTGGCGACGCGCGCGGAGAACTTCGGATCGGGGGTGTCGACGTGGATCGCCACCAGCCGCGAGTTGCGGATCGGCTCGATGCTGAGCGCGCCGAGCAGGGTCTTGACGTCGTCGTGATCGAGCGCCTCGGGCGTGCGCGCACCGGCGCCCGGGTGCAGCAGGCCGAGCAGGCGGCCCAGCGGCGAGGGCTGCTGCATGCGCTTGAACACGGGATCGTGCGCCAGATCGAGGTGGCTGATCACCCGCCGCGCCAGCGAATGGCTCTGCAGCAGCTCGTACTGGGTCTGGTAGAAGTCCTGGTCGTTGAACGACTCGGCCGGGGTCATGCCCTGGACGTCGACGACCTTGATGGTGTCGCGGTTGATCTGCAGCGTGGTGGTCGCGCGGTACAGCGGCGTCATCAGCAGCGTCGCCACCAGGGCGATGAACATCACCAGGCCGGTTACGCCCAGCACCAGCCAGCGCCGCCGGTAGATCACCTGGCCGTATTCGAGCAGGCTGATCTCGTCATCGTCGGGGCCGTTGCCGCCCGCACCGTCCGCCGGTCGCGGCGCCGCGTCCCTGTCCAGTGCTGAATCCGTCATGCGCGCATCGCCTTGCGGTCGTGGCGGCGGGCCGCATGCCCGCCGCGGGAATCAGAGCTTGTAGGCCTGGAAGTAGATGAAGCCACGCAACGAGTCGGTGATCTGCTTGAGCACGGTCTTCACGCCCGACGGATCCACGACCACGATGTCGTTGGCGTAGATCGGCGGGTCGATCATCGTGCCGGCGCGGATGCGGTCGAGGTCGAAGCGCGCGGCCATCGGCTTGCCGTCGATGGTGCGGAAGATCACGACGCGGCTGTAGTCGGCCAGCGGCGTCGGCCCCTCGGCCAGCGCGATCGCCTGCAGCAGGTTGATCTGGCCGACGACCGGGTACACGCCCGGCTTGGTGACCGCGCCGTCCACGGTGACGCGCTGGTTGGCCGCGTCCTTGACGAAGACGCTGACCTGCGGGTCCTGCAGGTAGGTTTCGGCGAGGCGCTGGGTGATCGCGCGCTGGGCCTGTTCGGCGGTCAGGCCGCCGACCCGGAGCGTGCCGGCCAGCGGCAGCGCGATGTCGCCGGTCGCGCCGACGCGCACCGTGCGATCGAGGTCCTTGACCTGGAACACCTGGATCTCGAGCAGGTCACCGGGTCCGAGGTGGTACTGCTGCGCGGCCGCTCCGAACACCTTGGCGGGATCGAAGCCCTTGCCGCCGCCGGACACGACCGGCGCCCCCGGCGCCGGCGAACCGAGCGAGGCACAGGCCGCCAGCAGCGACACTCCCGCCAGCAGCGCCGCGCGCGCCATCCATCCCATGCGTCCTTTCATCACGCTCCCCGATGCGGATCGCGGGCGCGATCGCCGCGCAGACCCTGACTGATGCGTCGCCACCACCCCGCGGCCGGCATGCGCGCCGCCGGCAGATCCGGCGCCGCATCCGGTGCGCGATTATCGAGGATGCAGCGCGGGCGTGTCATCACCAGATGCAGGGCCTCGGCATCCCCCAGCCGCTGCGCGGCGGCTTCGCGCGCTTCCGCGAGCAGCGGCGGACGGCGATCGACGTGGTGCGAGTCGGTGGCGAGGATGTGCACGATCCCCTCGTCGAGCATGCGCTCGGCCCAGTAGCGCGGGCGCCGCCCGAAGCGACCGGTGACGCTGCCGGCGGTGACCTGCATCCAGGCGCCGGCGCGCGCCAGGCGCGGAAACACGGCATAGCGGTCCTCGATCCAGGTCAGCCGCTCCGGATGCGTGATCACCGGCACGTAGCCGGCCGCCATCACCGCGAACACGGACGCCTCGAAACGCGGCGGCTCGACATGATGCGGCGGCTCGAACAGGAAATAGCGGCTGCCGCCCAGCGTCGGGATGCGCCCGCTGCGCAGGCCCTCGACCAGGTCCGGCGTCAGGTGCGTGTCGGCGCCGATGGTCAGCTCCAGCGCGATGCCGGCCGCGGCCAGCTCGGCGCGCAGCCCATCGATCGCCGCGGCGATGCCGGCGGCGGTGTTCGCGTACAGACCCGGGTAGATATGCGGGGTGCAGGCGACCGTGGTGATGCCGTCGGCGGCCGCCATGCGCGCCATCGCCAGCGCCACGCCGAGATCGGGTGCGCCGTCGTCGATCCCCGGCAGCATGTGGCAGTGCAGATCCAGCATGCAGGCCCCCCTCCGAGAGCCCGCACCATAGCGTGGATGCCCGGGGCGGTGCCAGCCGCAGCCGGAGCGCCCGGGATCCGCAGGCCTCCGCGACGGGTTGCGAAACCGCGAAACCGCGCGTCGCGACCCGCGCCCGGCCGGTCGTCGCCGTCGCCGGCACCTCCCGGTGCCGGCGACGCCTGCAGTCGGCTAGAAGTTCTGCGTGAAGCGGATGCCCACGGTCAACGGCTGGTCGGTGACCGTGTAGACCTGACCGTTGGGATAGGCCGGCACCACGTTGTGCGCCGCGCACACCGTGGCCGCGCACTCGGCGTACTTGAACAGCTGCGCGCGGTTGTCGAACACGTTGTTCACGTAGACGTCCACCGACCAGCTGTCGTTGCTGATGCCGGCCGAGAGGTTCACCGTGTTGTAGGCGGCCAGATCCCCGATCAGGCCATTCTGCAGCACGCGCAGATCCGACGTGCGGGTGCCGACATGCACGACCGCGGCCTGGACGAAGGCTTCCTTCGCGCCGACGTCGAAGGTGTAGCGCGCGATGAGATTGCCCTTGAACCGCGGCGTCACCGGCAACTGGGTGCCGCTGGGCGCCTGCGGCCCGGTCACGGCGGTACCGGTCAGCGGGTTGATCGTGCCGGCCGGACAGACCGTGATCGGGGTGCCGCTGGGGTCGGTGAAGCCGCAGTAGTTCGCGGTCAGCTTGGCATCGTAGAAGGCCACGCCGGCGCTGAGCTGCAGGTTGTAGGTGGCAGCCCAGTTCAATTCCGACTCAAGTCCGTAGATGCGCGCCTGATTGGCGTTCTTGATTTCGGTCAGGCCGTTGGCACCGAGGATGCTGAACTGGAAGTTCTTCCAGTCCTGCCGGAAGACCGCGCCGTTGAACGACAGCCGGTTGTTGAACCAGGTCGTCTTCCAGCCCGCTTCCAGGTTGGTCAGGTAATCGGACTTGTAGGGTGGCAGGGTGGCGCGGCGGTTGATGCCGCCGGGGCGATAGCCCTCGGAGCGGGTGATGTAGAGCAGTTGCGTCGGCGACAGGTTCCAGGTCAGGTTGACCTTGCCCAGCGAACCGGTTTCACGCACGTCCTTGTTGAAGTCCAGGCACGGCGCGCCGTTGTAGGGGGTGGGCGAGATGCAGCCGGCGACCCCGTAGTTGGACGTCGGCGCGAATCCGTTGCTGAACCCGAAAAAGCCGCCCAGGCTGTTGTTGGAGCGGAAGAAGCGCCCGCCGATCGTGCCGGTCAGGGTGTCGGGGATCAGATCGTAGGACAGCTCGCCGAACACGGCCTCCTCCTTGTCGACCCGGGTCTGCTCGGTCAGCCAGAGGGTATCGGGCCAGCCGGGGATGGACAGGCTGCTGGCCAGGCCGTCGATCATGTAGCGCTGCTGGATGTCGTGCACCTGCTTCTGCCAGAACAGGCCGCCCACCAGGCGCAGGCGGTCGGATCGCGGCGACGCGATGCGCAGCTCGTGGCTGTCCATGGCGTAGCCGTCGCGGGCCCGGATGTGCTGGGACGGATTGATCAGCGCGCCGCTGTTGTCGTAGATGTAGGTGCCGTAGCCGTACAGGGTGTCGTACCAGAACGAGTAGTCGCTGTAGTCGTACTGCTCATCCTGGTGCCGGCCGAGATGGGCGTAGGCATAGGTCAGGTCGAAATTGCCGATCTTGCCCTGGACCGTCAGCGCCGCCTGCCACCAGCGATCCGAGGTGCGCTCGGGATAGAAGTGCATGATCGACAGGTCGCCCACCGACGGGTCGCTGGCGGCGTTGCCGTTGGCGATCGTCTTCTGCGCGCTGAGCGATGCCAGGACCGACCAGCGGTCGTTGAGGTCGACCTTCAGTTCCGCGCGCCCGCCCTCGGTATCGACGGTGTTGTAGTTGTTGCGGGCGGCGTGCGTGCACACCAGCAGGCTCGAGGGCGTGCAGCTCGGGGCGTTGCTGACCGCGCCGCCCCAGCTGGGGAACGTGCGCGAGCCGGCCACGTTGTCGATGTAGCCGGCGTCGTGCTCCTTCCAGCCGACCAGCCTGATCGCCGCGCCCTTGTTGATCGGGATGTTGACCATGCCCTCGGCGACATGACCCACGCCGCCGCTCGCGACGGTGTCGACGCCGACGCTGTAGCTGGCGGCGAAGGCGCCGGGATCGGGCTTGTTGGTGATGATGCGCAAGGCACCCGATTCCGCGCTGGCGCCGTAGAGCGTGCCCTGCGGGCCCGCCAGGGCCTCGACGCGCGCGATGTCGTACATGTGGATGTCGAGCGGCCCCTGGATGGTGGTGACCGGCTCCTCGTCGAGATAGACGCCGACGCTCGGTTGCGGCCCGGAATGGTTGCCGTCGCCGCCGCTGGCCACGCCGCGCATGTAGATCTCGGTGAAGTCGGGGCCGTAGCTCTGGTAGGAGACGCTGGGCAGATACTGGGCGTAGTCGTTGAAGCTGTTGATGTGCAGCTGCTCGAGCTTCTGCGTATCGAGCACCTGGATGCTGATCGGAACCTTCTGCAGGTTTTCCCGGCGCTTTTGCGCCGTCACGGTGACCGTGCCCAGCGTCACCACCTTCGCTTTCGCGGCCGGCGTCTTGGCCGGTGCCGCGGGCTGCGCCGCGTCCTGCGCGTAGGCCGGCGCCGCCATGGCCAGGCAGATCGCCACGGCCAGCGGCATCCGGGTCAGTTTCGCGTGGTGCCTCGTGTGTGCTTGTTGCCGTCTTGCCCTGCGCATGAGCGACCCCCTCGAGTCATGTCGATCAGCCGACATTGGCTGTATCGCTTGCTTGTTCCGGCACGTCGGGATATCGCTGCGCGATCGGCCCGAGTGCCGTTTCCAGCGGCGCCAGCCATGGCGCGTAGTGACGCCAGTGATCCACCCCGTCCCGGTAGATCGGTCGGCGCACCTGTTCCGAACTGGCCGTGCGTACCGGACGCACGTTCTCGAAGAACCGCAGGCAGGACGCCTCGAACGGCAGTCCGCAGTAATCGAGCAGGCGGCGCACCTCGGTCGCGGTGTCCTCGACCAGGCGCTCGTAGAGGACGCGGTGGATGCGCCCGGGCAGTACCGCGTCGAAATGCGCCATCAGCGCCACGTAGTCGCGGTAGTAGCGGCCGAGATCCTCGAGGCTGTAGCTGAAGCTCTGGCCGCGCGCGAAGTGCTGCTTGAAGCCCGAGAAGCAGCAGGCCAGCGGGTGCCGCCGGGCATCGATGATCTTCGCGTTCGGCAGGATCAGCTGGATCAGGCCGACGTGCATGAAGTTGTTGGGCATCTTGTCGATGAACAACGGCGCCGCGGTCTTGCGCAGGATTCGGGTGTGGGCGAGGTAGTGCTCGCCGAGCCCGCGCAGGGCCTCGGCGTCGAGCGCGGCCAGCGCCTCGTGATAGGGCATCGCGCTGTCGGGGTCGCCCTGTTCGCGCAGCATCCGCGTGATCGAGATGATCTCGGGCAGCTCCATCGTGCCTTCGACCTGGCTGTGGCTGGACAGGATCTGCTCGATCAGGGTGGACCCGGCGCGCGGCAGGCCGACGATGAAGATCGGATCGCGCGCCGGACTGCCGGCGCCGGCGCGCGCGGCGAAGAAATCGCGCGTGTACATCGCCCGGATGTGGCGCACGCGCTGGCTGGTGTCGTCGGCGCGGTAATGCAGCTGCGCATGGCGGATCGCGTTGCCCCGCGCGTAGTGCCGGAACGAGGGTTCGAACTCGGCCGCATCCTCCAGCGCCTTGCCGATCGCGAACTCCAGGTGCAGGCGATCCTCGTCGCCGAGGTCGTCGCGCGCCAGCTGCCGGCGCATGACGGCGAGGTCATCGACGTCGAAACGGAAGGTCTTGAGATTGGCCAGGCTCCACCAGACCTCGCCGAAGGACGGCTCGTCCTGCAGGCTGCGGCGGTAGGCCGCGATGGCGCGCTCGCCGTGGCCGGCGGTCTTGAGCGCGTGCCCGTAGCTCATCCACACCTTCGGGTGGTGCGGGTGCTGCGCGAGCAGGTCGGCATAGATCTGCAGCGCGGCGTCGTAGTCGCCGGTCCGGCACAGCACCACCGCCTTGAGATTGCGGTAGCCGGGATGTCCGGGCTCGGCCGCCAGCAGGCGCTCGATCTCGACCAGGGCCTGCTCCGGCTGGTTGTTGCGGTGCAGCGCCTGGGCATAGTTCTGGCGCGCGGCCTGAAAGCCCGGCGCCAGTTCCAGGCAGCGCGCCAGTAGCCGGCAGGTGTCCTCGTAACGTCCCAGGCGTGCGGCGACCTCGGCGAACATGCGGATCGCGGCGACGTCGGTCGCTGCTCCCTGGAGGTGCCCGCGCAGCAGAGTCTCGGCCTCGGGCAGGCGGTTTTCCGCCAGCGCCGCGGCCGCGGCGATCAGGCCCGGGTCGCCGGTGGCATGGTGCACGTGCTGCGCATAGGCGGTGTCCGCGGCGGCGGCCTCGCCGGCCGCCCGCAGGTGATCGCCGAGCACGCGCCAGGCCTGCGGCAGATCGGGCTTCAGGGCCACCGCCCGGCGCAGCGCGGCGATGGCGTCCTGGCCGCGCCCGGCACGCCCCAGGGCCCGGCCCAGATCGAATTGGACGAGGGCCCAGTTCGGCTGCGCCTGGGCGAGCGGGACCAGGATGTCGAGGGCGCCCTGCAAGTCGCCTTGCGCCGCCTTGGCCGCCGCCAGCAGGCGCAAGGCGGCGGGATGGTGGGCGGCCACCTTGAGGATCTCCTCGGCTTGCGCGCCGGCCAGCACCGGATCGCGGTCGAGCAGATGGGCGGCGTGAGCCAGCGCCTGGTCCAGTGTGCCGGTGGGCGTGGCCTCGCTCACGCGGCACGCCGGCACGGGCGAGTCGCAGGCGAAGCCGGGCTCGGCGACACGGGCATGGGGCAACGGCTCCTTACAGGTCTTGCAGCGCTCAATTACGACTTTGTTGGCAATCTAACGATGTTTTTACGCGGCCGGTAGGGGGTCGGCGAAAAAAGATGCCTCCTCACGATCCGGCGGGGTCGGCGGTCGCGGGGGCTCGCCGTCGGCAGCGGGTGCCGCAGCCGCCCGGACCCGGCGCCGGCGCCTGTGCGTTAATGCGCCGCGATCGCCCGCCAGGCCCGAGCACCATGAGAGACCCGCGCTACGACATCCTGTTCACGCCGGTGACGATCGGCCCGGTCACGGCGAAGAACCGCTTTTTCCAGGTTCCGCATTGCAACGGCATGGGCCACGCGATGCCGCTCGCGCATGCCGCGATGCGCGAGATCAAGGCCGAGGGCGGCTGGGCGGTCGTGTCGACCGAGGAGTGCGAGATCCATCCGAGCAGCGACCTCACGCCCTATGTCGAGGCCCGCCTCTGGGACGACCGCGACATTCCGGCGCTGGCGCTGATGTGCGACAAGGTGCATGCCCACGGCGCGCTCGCGGCGCTGGAGCTGACGCACAACGGCCCGACCGCGTCCAACCTGTATTCGCGCGAGGTGTTGCTGGCGCCCTCGCACCAGCCGTCCAAGTACGGCTACCCGTCGCAGGCGCGCGCGATGACCCTGCACGACATCCGCGAGTACCGGCGCTGGCATCGCGAGGCGGCGCTCCGCGGCCGACGCGCCGGCATGGACATCATCTATGTCTACGCGGCGCACGATCTGTCGCTGCCGATGCACTTCCTGCAGCGCCGGCGCAACCAGCGCACTGACGCCTACGGCGGCTCGCTTGAAAACCGCGTGCGGCTGCTGCGCGAAGTCCTGCAAGACACCCGGGACGCGGTCGGCGACCGCTGCGCCGTCGCCCTGCGCTTCGCCACCGAGGAACTGCTCGGGCCCGGCGGCGTCGAGCTGGCGGAGGCACGGGACATCGTCGGCATGCTCGCCGAGCTGCCGGACCTGTGGGACGTCAACGTGGCCGCCTGGTACAACGATTCGGTACCCTCGCGCTTCGCCGCCGAGGGCGCCCAGGAACCGTTCATCGACTTCGTCAAGCAGACCACCCGCAAGCCGGTGGTGGGTGTCGGCCGCTTCACTTCGCCCGACACCATGGTGTCGCAGATCCGGCGCGGCGTGCTCGACCTGATCGGCGCGGCCCGCCCGTCGATCGCCGATCCGTTCCTGCCGCGCAAGATCGAGGAAGGCCGGATCGACGACATCCGCGAGTGCATCGGCTGCAACATCTGCGTGTCCGGCGACATGACGAGCTCGCCGATCCGCTGCACGCAGAACCCGACCATGGGCGAGGAATGGCGGCGCGACTGGCATCCGGAGCGCATTCCGGCCGCGCGCTCGGCCCGCCGCGTGCTGGTGGTCGGCGCCGGGCCGGCCGGGCTGGAGGCCGCGCGCGCCCTGGGTCAGCGCGGTCACGAGGTGAGTCTCGCCGAGGCCCGCCGCGAACTCGGCGGACGCGTCACCCGCGAGGCGCGCCTGCCGGGCCTGGCCGAGTGGGCGCGGGTGCGCGACTGGCGCGTCGGCCAGATCGGCAAGCTCGCCAACGTGGTCGTCTACCTCGACTCGACCCTGTCCGCGCAGGACGTGCTCGACTTCGGCGCCGAGCACGTCGTGATCGCCACCGGCTGCCGCTGGCGCCGGGACGGCTATGGGCGCAGCAACGGCTTGGGCATCGCCGGCTTCGCGGACAACGCCCGCGTGTTCACGCCCGACGACCTGATGGACGGCCGCCTGCCGGAAGGGCGCGTGGTGGTGTTCGACGACGACGGCTTCTACTACGCCAGCGTCGCGGCCGAACGCCTGCGCCAGCACGGCTGTGAGGTGACCTGCGTGACCGCGGACGACGGCATCGCGCCGTGGAGCCAGCACACCCTCGACTACCGGCATATCCGCAAGCGCATGGCGGAGCTGGGCATCCGGTCGATGGTCGCGCACAACATCACCCGCTTCGAAGACGCCACGCTGACGCTCGAGGACACCTGGGATCACCGGCCGCGCGAACTGCGCTGCGACGCGGTCATCAGCATCACCGCGCGGGTGCCCCACGATGCGCTGTACCAGGAATTGCTGGAACGCGAGGCGGACCGGGCCGCTGCCGGCATCCGCTCGCTGCGCTGCATCGGCGACGCCGAGGCGCCGGGCCTGATCGCGCACGCGGTCTACGCCGGTCACCGCCTGGCGCGCGAACTCGAGGAACCCCGCAGCGCCGACGTGCCCTTCAAGCGGCATTTCCATGCCGCGCCCGCCGACGATCCGCCGCGCGATCGTCCGGCGTGACGCGATCGGACCGGCCGCGATCGGCATGGTGCCGTTGAGAGGAGTCGAACCTCCGACCTACTGATTACGAATCAGTTGCTCTACCAACTGAGCTACAACGGCGCAGCCGCGCATTCTAGGCGGGCGCCGGGTGGCTCACAAGCAGCGCCCGCCGCCACGCCCTCCCGACTCACCAGCAATCGCCGTTGCCGGTGGTGCCGGATTCCGCCTTGACCCCGGTGTGGTCCAGCGTCAACGTGGCGCACGCATCGTCGGCCTGCACGCCCTGCGGCGTGGCGCTGAGGGTGTAGGCCTGCGCGCTGCGCGCGGTGGCCACGCTGAGCGTGTAGTAGCCCCGCTCGGAATCACCACTGCCGAAACCGAGGTCCGCGAGCGTGTCGGCATAGCGATGGAAGCTGGTGTAGTGACGCTCCTCGGCCAGGGCGACGCGCAGCAGCAGGTCCTTGCCGTCGCCGCGGCGCGCGCGGAAGGCCTGGTTCTGGTACGCGGGAATCGCGACCGCGGCGAGGATCGCGATGACCACCAGCACGATCATCAGCTCGATCAGGGTGTAGCCGGCGCCGGCACGCCGCCCGCGCCGGCACGCGGGCGCTCCGACGGACGCGACCCCGGGAGCCCTCACGGCGCATCCTGCAGCACGCGCCACGAACGGCGCCGCCAGTAGGCATCACCCAGGCTGAAAGTGCTGCCATCCGGCAGGGTGATGCCCGGCAGCAGCAGCCGGCCGCCGCCGATGCGCGCCGCGACCGGCAGCAGGCCCGCCACCGGCGGATGGGATACCGCCGCGCCGGCGACGCCGTAGCCGGGGCGTACCGGCCGGCCGGCCGCCAGTGCGCCCGGACCCGCAGCGGGTCCGCCGTTGGCGGCTTGGACCACCAGCACCGCGCCGTCGCGGCCGGGGTTGCAGGGGTCATCGCCACCGGGGATCAGCGTGACCAGGATCGCGCGCTGGCTGTCGAACAGCGCGGTGGGCGTGACGACGCTGCGCTCGCCGGCACGGGTATCGAGCAGGAAGAACCAGCCGTCGCGGCTGCCCGTCAGCGGTGCATCGGTGAGGATCCGCACGCCGTCGGCGAGCGTGTCCAGGTCCTGTTGCAGCAGCGAATCGTCGCTGATCGGATAGACCGCCGCATGACGGCCGTAGTCGCGCAGGCCGTAGAACGCCTGGACCGGCGTGCCGCGGGTGGCGCGGTCGGACAGCCCCAGATACTTGCCGGTGCCGAAGACGACATCGAATCGACGCGTCAGCGCGTCGGGAAACAGGCGCGGCATCATCGTGATCGGACGGCTGCCCGGGGTCAACGGCCTGAACAGCAGATCGACCGCCCAGCGGGACGGGTCGGCATCGGTCAGGTCGAAACGCCAGAGATGACCCTGCAGATCGCCGGCGAAGGCGACGTCATCGATCAGGTCGCCCTGGTAGTCGCCGAGCACCGGAGCCGCCAGGCCGCTGCTGATGACGGCGGGTTGCGGTGCCGATCCCGTCTTCAGCTCGCGGACCAGCGCACCGGTCTGCGCATCGAGCACGAACAGCGAACTGCCGGTATCGCTCGCGGCCGGATCGGTGGAGCCGTGCGGGAAGTAACCGCCCGCCACCAGCACCACCCATCGGCCGCTGGCCAGTCGCGCGACATTGGGCCGGCCGTAGGTGTAACCGAGCGCGGCACCGCCGGGCGCGGTGTGGTTGAACTCCCACAGCACCTTCGCGCCCGGGGCCGCCTCGCTGGCCTCGGGATCGGTGATGTCGAGCGCGTACACGCCGCGCCCGCCGAGGCCCAGGGTGCCGACCAGCAGCGTGTGCCACTGCCCGCCGATGAACACGTCGCGCGCGACCGGCGTGTTGTCCAGCATCGGCTGCAGCGTGTAGTTGCCGGCCGTGAGCCTGGGCAGGTTGGCGAACACCGTGTACGGCACGTAGGCCCAGCGCTCCCGCCCGCCTGCGGCGCCCGCTTCGAAGGCGTGCAGCATGCCGTCAGCGGAAGCCACGTAGAGGGTCGGCGCGCGACCGCGGTGGTGCTGGGCGAAGCGCTCATGGGTGTTGCCGGCCGCGGCGGCGACCGCTTCCGGCGAACCGGCGGGAAAGGTGTCGCCGTAGCCGCCGTCGGGGGCGCCGACATGCAGCGGCTGGGCGTTGACCACGGCGCCGAGCAGCGAACCGCGCGCACGGAACAGCGTGCCTTCGTTGCCGCGATCGCCGCGCAGGAAATCCAGCCGCTGCTCACCCCTGCCATCCGCCGCGCCGGTCGCGGGGTCGATGTCGAGCTGATGGCGCAACGCGATCGGCAGGGAGGCCCAGCGCAACGCAAGGCCCTGCCCGGTGCCGGTGCCCTGCGCGGTCAGCAGCACCCGCGTGTCCGGATCGCGGGCTGCGCCGGCGTCGCCGCCGGTGCTGCGGCAACGGCCGCCGGTGAGCAGGCAGCCGGCGTCCCACAAGGCGCCGCCGAAGGCGCCGCTGTCGGAATCGACGGGCCGTGCCGTCACGCTGCCGCTCCAGTCGCCCGAGTCATAGCCGGTGTGGTAGCCGAGCGCACCCACGGTCAGCACGCTGCGGTCGAGGCTGCCGGCGGCCGGCGCATCACGGCGCGCCGCGATGGTCTCGAGAATGCCGGTGAGCCGGGCCACCAGCGCGTCCGGGTCGGACGCGGCATACAGGCCACCGCGCCCGTTGATGGCGGCGTGCCAGGTGTCGTCCAGCGCCTGTGGCGCATTGTTGACCGGCTGCGGCCACGCCTTGGCGCCGCGGCGCAACGCCGCCAGGTCGCCGGGAACATCCAGCTCGCCGGCGGCCCCGAGGGTGACCATGAATTGCACGACGTGCTGCCAGGTCGCGGGATCGTTGGCGGGATTGAAGTAGATCTCGGGGAGCGCGGCCGGATCGG
>JAGWPB010000059.1 GCA_028870665.1 Lysobacteraceae bacterium | reverse complement strand
GCCGGCATGGCGGCGATGCGCATGCAGCCGGCGATCGTCTGGCATCCGGGGCGGGTGGCGCTGTCGCTGGCGTTTGCCGTGCTCGGCGCAACGGCGGCGCTGTGGGTCTGCCGGCGTGTCGCTGAAGAATCGCGGCCGGCGCGACGACGGCTGCGCCAGTGGGGCGCCGCGCTGCTGATGGGCGGAGCGGTGGCCGGCATGCATTACCTCGGCATGAGCGCCGCCGGCTTTGCCGCCGGAGCGCTGTGCCTGTCGGCAGACAGCGCCCTGCACGGCGTCACGCTGGCGGTGAGCGTCTCCGTGGCGTCGATGCTGATGCTGCTGGGCGTGCTGACGGCGACGTGGCTGCACGAGCGCGTCGAGCACGACGTGCAGCACCGCGACCTGGCGCTGGCGCGCACGCGCGAGATGCTGATCGAGCGCATGTATCACGACGATCTCACCGGCCTGCCCAACCGCACGCTGCTGCTGGAACGGCTGCAACGCTCGCTGGCCGACGCCGAGCTCAATCGCCGCAAGGTCGCCCTGCTGGTGCTCGAGCTCAAGGGCTTCAAGATGGTCAACGACTGGCTGGGCCACGAGGCCGGTGACCAGGCCCTGCGCGCGATCGCGGCATCGCTGCGCGCGCTGGCCCCGGAAGCGGGCATGGTCGCGCGCCTGGACGGCGACGAGTTCGCCATCGTGATCGACCAGGTGCGTGATCCCGGCGCGGTGGAACGCCTGTGCCGCCAGGTGCTGGCGGTGATGCGCCAGCCGGTCAGCGCGATGGGCTATCCGGTCAGCCTGCAACCCAGCATCGGCCTCGCCGTCTCCAGTCCGGGCGGCGATGATGCCGAAACCCTGCTGCGCAATGCCGATGCCGCGCTGCAGGCAGCGCGCCAGCAGGGCGATGCCGGTTACCGGCTGTTCGAGAAGGGCATGCATCGCGACGCCCGCGAGCGGCTGACGCTGACGCTGGAGCTGCGCGAGGCCATCCGCACCGGCGTGCTGCAGGCCTATTTCCAGCCGACCTGGGACCTGCGCAGCGGCGCGCTGGCGGGGGCCGAGGCGCTGGCGCGCTGGGTGCATCCGCAGCGCGGTCCGATTTCGCCGACCGTGTTCGTGCCGCTGGCCGAGGCCGACGGCCTGGCCGGCGCGCTGGGCGCGGCGATGCTCGACCAGGTCCTGGGGCAACTGCGTGGCTGGCTGGCGGAAGGGCTGGATCCGGGGCCGGTGGCGATCAACCTGTCGCTGTACGAGCTGCGCGACGCCAGCTTCATCGACGGCCTGCGCGACAAGCTGGAGGCGTACCAGGTTCCCGCCGATCGCCTGCGCTTCGAGATCACCGAGTCGGTCGCGATGGGCGACCTGCAGGCCACGCTGGCGCGCCTGCACGCGATCGTCGCGCTGGGCTGCGGCCTGCTGATCGACGATTTCGGCACCGGCTATTCCAGCCTCAGTCATCTGCGCCATCTGCCGATCGAGGCCATCAAGATCGACCAGTCGTTCGTGCGCGCGGCGCTGGTCAACCAGGCCGACCGCGATATCACCGAGGCGATCGTGGCCCTGGCCAAGCGGCTGCGGCTGAAGATCGTCGCCGAAGGCGTGGAGACGGAAGCGCAGGCGCGCTGGTTGCGCGAGATCGGCTGTGATGTGGCGCAGGGATTTCTCTATGCGCGGCCACTGCCGGCCGCGGAATACGCCGAGCGCCTGCGTGCCGCGCGCAGCACCGTCGCGGCGCGCGCGCGCGTTCCGGCGTCGACCTTGCAGGTGGTGCGCGCGCCCTGAGCCGTGGTCGCTGACGGAGTCGGCGCGCAGCGTCCGCGCGGCCGCGGCGTCGGTCACGGGAGCGGTTGCGCGATCCGCCTGACAGCCCGCCCTTCGCATCCGCCCTGGCGCCGGGTTCGCCGGGGCACCGTCAGCCGCGCCGCGAACCGCGCAGGCGGTCCACCGAGAACGTCGCGATCTCGCCGCCGCCGGTGCGTTGCGGCTGACCCTCGGGTGCGCCGAAGGCGTGCAGGTAGATCACCTCCCAGGTGGACGCGATGCGGCCGTCGGGACGTTGCGGAGCATAGGCATCGAGCATGCGCCGGTAACGCGCCTTGCCGGTCAGCCCGCGCTCGCGCGCGACATCGGCATGGGTCGCGCCGAGACCTTTCAGTTCGCGCAGCAGCGCCGGCACGTCCGGATAGGTCACGGTCAGGCGCTCGACGTCGAGCACCGGATCGCGCAGGCCGGCCGCCAGCGCGGCGTCGCCGAGATCGTGCAGGTCGAGAAAGCGGCTGACGTGCGCGTGCACGCCGTCGGCCTCGGCCCAGGCGGCGCGCAGCTCGGTCAGCGTGTCCGGGCCGAAGCTCGAGACCAGCAGCAGGCCGCCCGGCCTGAGCACGCGCGCGAACTCGGCCAACAGCGGCGCCGGATCGTCGATCCACTGGATGCACAGGTTCGAATGCAGCAGGTCGATCGCGCGGTCGGGCAGCGGCAGCGCCTGCGCATCGGCGCAAACACGCGCGAACGGACGCCGCCAGCCGGCGTGGCGGCGCGCGGCGCGCAGCATCGGCAGGGCCAGATCCAGCGCGATGACCTCGGCCCCGGGATATGCCTTGCGCAGCACGGCGGTGCCGGTGCCGGTGCCGGCGCCGACATCGAGCACGCGCGCGGGCGCCGCGTCCAGCATCAGCAGCCGCTCGCGCAGCCGCGCACCGACCTCGCGCTGCAGCGCATCGTGCCGCTCGTAATGCGAAGCCGCGCGGCCGAAGGCGCGGCGCACCTGCGCGCGGTCGAGATGGAAGTCGTCACGCGCGCTCATGGGCTGTCGTCCAGCAGCGGCGCCAGCGCGGCAGCGACGGCAGCGGCGTGGCCGAGAAACGGCGCGTGCGCGGCGTGTTCGAGCTCGACGAAGGCGCCGCCGCACGCCGCCGCCGCCGCGCGCAGCGCCGCCGCCGGCACCAGGCGATCACGGCGCCCGGCGATCCAGACGCTGGGCACGGCAAGCTTCGCCAGGCGTACGCGCAGGTCGCTGTCTGCGAGCAGCGCGAGGCCCGCTGCGAGCGCGGCGGGATCGGGCTCGCCGCGCGCGAACAGGTCGGCGCGCAGTCGGCGCAGGTCGGTCTGCGCGCGCGCGTCGCCCAGCACTTCGAGGGCGAGAAAGCGTTCGACCGTGGCGCGCCAGTCGTGTTCGAGGCCGGTTGCAAAGGCCGCGAAGGTATCGGGCGCCATGGCGTGCGGCCAGTCGGATCCGACGACGAAGCGCGGCGTGGCGCAGACCATCGCCAGTGCGCGCGCCTGCGCCGGCCGCGTCGCCGCCGCGTGCAGCGCGAACAGGCCGCCCAGCGACCAGCCCAACCACGTTGCCGGCGGCGTGGCGGCGGCGATCGCTGCGACGACCGCGGCAGGTTCCAGCGGCAGCGCACAGCGGCGCGAGTGACCATGGCCCGGCAGATCGACCAGGTAGAGCGTGCAGCGTTCGGCCAGCGCCTCGACCAGCGGCGCGAACACGCCGCCGTGCATCGCCCAGCCGTGGATCAGCACCAGCGGCTGCGCACCGCGGCCGCGTACGTCGATGAAAAGACCGGTGCCGGCCATTAGCCGTCGCCCGCGCCGGCCAACAGCGGCGGCACGATCTGCGCCAGCGCATCGAGCAGGCGATCGACGTCGGCCGCGTCATGCGCGGCGCTGAGCGTGATGCGCAGTCGCGCCGTGCCCGCGGGCACCGTCGGCGGACGGATCGCGGTAACCAGCAATCCGCACGTCTCCAGCGCGGCGGCGGCCCGCATCGCCGCGGCGCTGTCGCCCAGTCGCAGCGGCTGGATCGGCGTGACCGAGGCCGCCAGCGGCAGACCGAGCTGTCCGGCACCTGCACGGAAGCGGGCGATCAGGGCGGCGAGATGCGCGCGGCGGTCGTCGTCGCGGCGGGCCAGCCGCACCGCGACCCGCGCCGCGGCTGCCAACGCCGGCGGCATGGCGGTGCTGTAGACCCAGCTGCGCGCGAACTGGGTCAGACCCTCGATCAACGCCGCCGGGCCGGCCACGAAGGCGCCGGCGCAGCCCAGCGCCTTGCCCAGGGTCGCCATCAGCACCGGCACATCGGTCTGCGTCAGTTCGGCATCGGCCACGCTGCCGGCGCCCTGCGGGCCGAGCACGCCCAGACCGTGCGCGTCGTCGATCATCAGTGTCGCCTGTTCGCGCATCGCCAGCGCCGCCAGTTCACGCAGCGGCGCGAGGTCGCCGTCCATGCTGAACACACCGTCGCTGGCGAGCAGCGCCGCCGTCCGCGGCGCGGTCGCCAGTTGCCGCGCGGCGCCGGCGACGTCGGCGTGCGGATAGCGCTTCAACGCGCAGCCGGCCAGCCGCGCCCCGTCGAGCAGGCAGGCGTGGTTGAGCTTGTCCTGCACGCAAAGATCGTCCGTGTCGAGCAGCGCCTGCAGCGCACCGAGATTGGCCGCGTAACCGGTCGAGAACAGCAGCGCGCGCTCGCGGCCGGTCCATTCGGCCAGCGCCTCCTCCAGCGCCGCGTGCTCGCGATGATGGCCGACGACCAGATGCGCGGCGGTGCTGCCGACGCCGCAGGCATCCGCCGCGCGCTGCAGTGCCTTGATCAACTCCGGATGCTGCGCCAGGCCGAGGTAGTCGTTGCTGCAGAACGCCAGCAATTCGCGGCCGTCGACGCGCACCCGCGGACCCTGCGCCTGCTCGACCGCGCGCAGCCGCCGCAGCAGGCCGGCGCGCTCGCGTTCGGCTTGCCGTCCGGCGATTCGCGCCAGCAGCTCAGGTCGCGGCACTGCAGGGGCGACTTTCGCGGCCATCGGCGGCACAGACTCCGACCTCGACGAGGTCGGCGTGCGCGGTGCCCGGTTCGGCTGCCACTTCCAGCGCGTGCAGACCGAGACGCGCGAACAGCGCCTGATCGTGGGCGACGTCGGGGTTGCCGGTGGTCAGCAGCTTCTCGCCGTGGAAGATCGAGTTGGCTCCGGCGAAGAAGCACAGCGCCTGCAGCTCGTCGCTCATGCCGGCGCGTCCGGCCGACAGGCGCACCGTCGAGGCCGGCATCAGCAGGCGCGCGACCGCGATCGTGCGCACGAACTCGAAGGGATCGAGTTCGGCGGTGCCGGCCAGCGGCGTACCCTCGACCTGCACCAGACGGTTGATCGGCACCGACTGCGGGTGCTCGGGCAGGGTCGCCAGCACCTGCAGCAGGCCGGCGCGCTGGTCGCGCGTCTCGCCCATGCCGACGATGCCGCCGCAGCAGGTCTTCAGACCGGCGGAGCGGACGTGTTCCAGCGTATCGAGACGGTCCTGGTACTGGCGCGTGTGGATGATCTCGCCGTAGAACTCCGGCGCGCTGTCGAGGTTGTGGTTGTAGTAGTCGAGTCCGGCGGCCTTGAGCGCATCCGCCTGTGACCCGCTGAGCATGCCGAGCGTGGCGCAGGTCTCCAGGCCCAGCGCCTTCACGGCCGCCACGATCTCGGCGACCTGCGCGACCTCGCGATCCTTCGGTGCGCGCCAGGCCGCGCCCATGCAGAAGCGGCTGGCGCCGGCCGCCCTGGCCGCGCGCGCGCGCTCCAGCACCGCCTCGACGCTCATCAGCTTGTGCGCCGCGACGCCGGTGTCGTAACGCGCCGCCTGCGGACAGTAGGCGCAGTCCTCGGGGCAGCCGCCGGTCTTGATCGACAGCAGCGTCGACACCTGCACCGCGTTGGGATCGTGGTGCTCGCGATGCACGGCGTGCGCGCGTGCCAGCAGATCGTTGAACGGCAGCTCGAACAGCGCGCGCACCTCGGCGCGCGTCCAGTCGTGGCGCAGGGCGGTCATGGCGGTCGTCCGCGGTAGAGTGGCGGCGAGTCTGGGAGGGCGAGCGGATGGCTGTCAACCGGATCCGAGCCTTGCTGGTTGACGGCGTGCGACGCCTCGAGCGATTGCTGCTGCCGTCGCGCTGCCTGCTGTGCGCCGCGCCGGGGGTCGGTGACGACCTGTGTGCCGCCTGCGCCGCGGAGCTGCCGCGCAATCCCGTCTGCTGCGCGCGCTGCGCCGAGCCGCTGGCCCAGCCTGCCGGATTGTGTGGAGCCTGCCAGCGCGAGCCGCCGCCCTGGGATGCGGCGTGGGTGCCGTTCCGCTACGAATGGCCGCTGGATCGGCTGGAGAGCCGTTTCAAGTTCGCGGCCGGACTGGCCGCCGGACGCGTGCTGGCCGCTCAATGGCTGGCGGCAGGCGCGCCGCCGTCGCGGCCGGACCTGATCGTGCCGGTGCCGCTGCATCGCGGCCGCCTGCGGCGGCGCGGCTACAACCAGGCACTGGAGCTGGCGCGCCCGCTGGCCAGCGGGCTCGGCATCCCGCTGCGCCACGACGTGCTGGAGCGCGTGCGGGTCACCGCCCAGCAGACCGAGCTCGACGCCAAGCGCCGGCGCGCCAATGTGCGCGGTGCGTTCCGTCTGCGCCCGCTGCGCGATGCCGGCCTGCCGGCGCACATCGCCCTGCTCGACGATGTGATGACCACCGGCGCGACGCTGGCCGAATGCGCGCGCGTGCTCAAGCGTGCCGGCGTGGCGCGGGTGGACGTGTGGGCATTGGCGCGCGCACCGGCCAGGCGTTAGAGTTGCCACGAAAGTTATAACATCGGTGACGGAGGCTGGCCGCCCGGGCTCGTCACCGAGGCCGCCATTTCGAGGACATCATCATGAGCGAGATCAAGATCCGCAAGATCGGCAACTCCTGCGGCGTGATCCTGCCGCGCGAGGAACTCGAGCACCTGCAGGTGCGCGCGGGCGAGACCGTGTACGTGACGCGCATTCCCGGCGGCGTGCAGTTGAACGCACACGATCCGGTGTTCGCCGAAGGCATGCGGGCGTTCGAGCATACGCGGCGCAAGTTCCGCAACGCCTTCCGCGAACTGGCCAAGTGAAGACGCCGGCCTGGCTCAGAGCCGGCCTGGTGCGCGCGCTGCACGCTGAACTGCTGGCCGAGTACGGTGGCCTCGACGTGCGCTGCAACGAGGCGCTGCTCGAGTCCGCGCTGGCGCGGCCGCAGCAGCAATACGCCTACGGCGACCCGCCGCCGACGCTGACCGGGCTTGCCGCCGCCTATGGTTTCGGGCTGGCGCGCAACCGCAGTTTTTCCGACGGCAACAAGCGCATCGCGCTGGCCGCGATGGACGTGTTCCTGCAACTCAACGGCCAGGTTCTCGACGCCCCTGAAGTCGAGGCCGTCGCGGTGATCCAGGATCTCGCCGCCGGCCGTTTCGACGAGGCCGCGCTGGCAGCCTGGCTCAAGGCGCGCTGCAAAAAGGTGCGCAAGCGCTGAGCGCGCGTCTCAGATGTCCACCAGCGGCATCCGGGCGATGCGCTCGAACTGCTGCGGCCAGGGCTGGCGGAACTTGTGCAGCTGGAAGCGGTTCTCGGCGAAGCCGAGACCCTGCACGCCTTCGAGAAAACCCGCGTCGAAGCACGCCGGGTCGGCGAAGAAGGCGTTGACGCCGTTGCGCTCGACGCTGACGAAGCGATAGCCGCGCTGCGCGAAGAATGCGCGCCAGCCGGCGATCGACACGCCGTAGTAGAGCTGGGTCGGATGCGCGGCAGCAAAGTCGAAGGCGTCGTCGTAGCCGATGGTCACGCGGCGCTCAGGGCCGAAGGCGGCGTTGTACTCGACGACGAAGATCTTCGGCCGCAGTCCGGCGTCGAGCAGCGCGGCGGCGATGTAGTAATCGTTGCCGTCGATGTCCAGCGAGCACACGTCCGGATCGGCGTAGAGCGCCCTGTCCTTCAGCGCGGCCACGCTGGCACGCGTCACGAACAGCGGCAGGCATTCGACGCCGAGGCTGCAGCCCGGCAGCAGGCGCCGCGCGCGCGCCGATTTGCGCGCATCGCCCTCGACCATCAGCCCGCCGTACTTCTCCGCGATCGCCAGCCAGGCCGTGTTGTTCTCGATGCCGTCGGCGGCGCCGATCTCGATGAAGCTGCGGTTGGCGTCGAGCAGCCGGCTGCGCAGCACGTCGAGCACGCCATCCTCGCCGTTCTGGCTGAAGGCCGAGAACTCCCAGGTCGCCGGCGCGCGCGGGTCGATGCGGCGCGCGGGCATGCGCGCGCCCTTGGCCAGCCCGACGGCGATGCGCTGGCCGTCCTCGAGCGCCTCGAAATAGCGGCGGATTTTTCCGATCACGGGATGCGGGCTCGATGGCGGGTGCGCCGCATCATCGCGTCAGCGCAGGGCCAGCGCCAGCGCCATGCCGGCCCACAGCGTCATGCCCAGCAGGTTGTTCTGGCGGAACGCGGCCAGACAATGCTCGGGCCGGCGGTCGCGCTGGATCCACAGCTGCCGGCCGAACTGGCCGGCCGCGCCGGCGAGCCCGGCAAAGTACGGCCACGCCAGCTGCGCGCGCGTGCCGACCAGCAGCATCGCCAGCAGGAAGCTCGCGATCAGCACGCCGAGGATCGGCAGGTCGGCGTCGCCGAACAGGATCGCGGTCGAGCGCGCGCCGGCCTTGAGGTCGTCCGCGCGATCGACCATCGCGTACTCGGTGTCGTAGATCGTCGACCACAGCACGTTGCCCAGAAACAGCAGCCAGCCCAGCGGCGGCACCGTGCCCTGGACCGCCGCGAAAGCCATCGGGATCGACCAGCCGAAGGCCGCGCCCAGCACCACCTGCGGCAGGTCGGTGTAGCGCTTGCTGAAGGGGTACAGTGCCGCCAGCGCGGCGCCGGCGAAACTGAGCTTGATCGTCAGCGGATTGGTCAGCAGCACCAGGCCGAAGGCGACGACCAGCAGCGCGGCGAACACGAGCAGTGCCTCGCGCGGCGTCACCCGGCCCGCCGCCAGCGGGCGGCCGGCGGTGCGCCGCACCTGCGGATCGAGATCGCGATCGGCGTAGTCGTTGATGGCACAGCCCGCGGCGCGCATCACGAACACGCCGACGGTGAAGATCGCCAGCAGTTTCAGCGAAGGGAAATCGTGCGCGGCCAGCCACAGCGCCCACCACGTCGGCCACATCAGCAGCAGCGCGCCCACCGGGCGATCGAAGCGGGTCAGCACCAGATAGGCGCGGACCCGATCGTGCCAGCGACCGGGCAGCGAGCGCAGCAGGAACTCGATCGCCGCCGTGGAGCGCACCGAGGCGTCGGCCGGGTGGGCGACCGCGCGTGCGGGCGGCCGCGGCCGGGATCGCGCGGCATGCGGCGTGGGTGGTTGGCGGCGGGGCGGGCGCGGCGGCTGCGGCATCGCGCCAGTTTAACGGCAGTGATACCGGCGCCGCTGTGCGCGCAGGCGCGAACGCGGCATAGTTGATCCATCGGCCAGCAGGATCGCCCCATGAAGATGATCGGCCTGATCGGCGGCATGAGCTGGGAATCGAGCGCGTGCTATTACCAGTCGATCAACCGGCGGGTCGCGGCGCGTCGGGGTGGCCTGCACTCGGCGCGCTGCCTGCTGTATTCGGTGGACTTCGCCGAGATCGAGGACTGCCAGCGCGAGGGCGACTGGGACCGCGCCGGCGTGCTGCTCGCCGATGCCGCCCGCGCCCTGCAGGCGGCGGGAGCGGATCTGATCGGCTTGTGCACCAATACGATGCACAAGGTCGCCGACGCCATCCAGGCCGCGGTGGACGTGCCGCTGCTGCATATCGCCGATGCGACCGGCACCGCCCTGGTCGCTGCCGGAGTGCGCCGGGTGGGTCTGCTCGGAACCCGCTTCACCATGGAGCAGGGCTTCTATCGTGAACGTCTCGCCCGGGCTTTCGGGCTCGATGTCGTGGTTCCCGATGCGCCGGCGCGCGCCGAGGTGCATCGCGTGATCTACGACGAGCTCTGTCGCGGCGAGGTGCGCGAGGACTCGCGCGAGCACTATCGCGCGATCGTGCAGGAACTCGTGGACGCCGGCGCCGAGGGCGTGATTCTCGGCTGCACCGAGGTCGGCCTGCTGCTGCGCCAGCGCGATGCCGCCGCGCCGCTGTTCGATACCACGCAGCTGCACGCCGAAGCGCTGGTGGATGCGGCCCTCGATTGAGCGCCGTCGCGCAGGCAAAACCCGGCGCAGGATCGGCGGGGCCGGTTCCGTGCGGTCATCGCGATTGACTATGCTCGACCGTCATGCGACGGGGGAATGCCGATGCGGGCTGATCGATGATTGAGCGGTTTGCAAAATCGCTCCGGCACAGGGATGTGCCGTCGCGACGAGCGCGCCAGTGCTTGTCGCGACAGAGGTGGCGCGGCTTTGCCGCGCCCGTTTGCTTGCAAACCGCGGCAGGATGCCCGGTTTTGCAAACTGCTTGGTTGATCGCGGGGTTGTTTGCGGCGGCACTGTTCGCGGCGGGCGCGGCGCGTGCCGATACTGCAATCCGCGACATGCACTTCGGGCACTACACCTTCGCCCTGATCTGGCAGCCGGGCGCCTGCCTGACGCGCGACGAACTCGCGGGGCCGCACTGCGCGACGCGCAAACCCGATGCCGTCGCCAGCCGGCAATGGAGCCTGCACGGCCTGTGGCCGAGCACGCCGCGCGGTCTCGCGCAGGCCGGCATGCCCGATCCCGTCTGGTGGCGCTACGGCTGCTACTGGTACGGCCCGGGGCACGCCATTCCGGCGACGTCATGCAGCAATCCGCGGCTCGATCTCGAGCCGACGCTGCGCGCGCGGCTGGATGCGGCGATGCCGGCCGCGGCGAGCTGCCTCGATCGCCACGAGTTCTTCAAGCACGCCGCCTGCTACGGCTTCGAGGCCAACGCGTTCTTCCGCCGTGCGCTGGATCTCGCCGCCCGCGTCAACGCCAACCCGTTCACGGCCTATCTGCGCGCGCATCGCGGGCAGACGGTCGGTCGCGCCGCGCTGCGGGCGGCGTTCGCGCGCGGCTTCGGGCTCGATTCCAGCGCCGCATTGGAACTGCGCTGCGGTCGTGCACCCGGTGCGGCGCGCGCGGACGTGCTGGTGCAGGCCTGGCTGACGATCCGCGCCGACCGCATCGATCGGTTTCCGGCGCCCGTCAGCTTCGCCGCCGGCCGCCGCGGCAACTGCCCCGCGCGCATCGCCATCGTCCGCTGAGCGGGGAAGCCCCTGATACCGGGTCGCGTTCAATCGATGCGCCGGGTAGCCCGGATGGAACCCCATGAGGGGCGGAATCCGGGGGTCGATGATTCGATGCAGCATCGCAGGCGGGGCTGGCAAGCCCAGCTCCTGGGCAGGCGGTTCGCGGCTTTGCAGCCCCGCCTGCATCGCTGCCATGGCCTGATCAAGACAGTTGCTGAGCGCAGCGAAGAATCGCGTGCCTGCTTCTGCTTGCCCGGTTGCCGCGGCGCGGTGGTCAAAGCCGAAGAGCGAGATCCTTCGGCCTGCGGCCTCGGGATGACCGAGGAGCCGCGGCCGCGGGTTGACATGCAACGAAGGCTCGGGCCGGGCGATGACACGGGGCAGTGATGGAGTCCCGACGACCTGCTGCGCAGCGGCCACGACGACCTTTGCCACATGCCGACCGCGCGGCGGCGGCCCTATTCTTGCGGTTTGCAATCAAGCCGGAGAGCGTCGCCATGCCTGCATCCGCCCGTCCGCGCCCGGCATTCGCACTGGGTCTCGCCCTGCTGATCGCCGGCAGCGCACTGCCGGCACGCGACGTACGCGCCGAAGCGATCAGCCGCGTTCCCGCGATCCCGGCGATCGCGCGCCCCGCGGGCGAGACCCCGGCGTGGTGGTACGAGGCCGGTGCGCGTGCCGCGCAGCGCGCCATCGCCGAGGCCGGCGGGCCGGCGCACGTGCGCAACGTGATCGTGTTGCTCGGCGACGGCATGGGCTTCACCACCGTCGCCGCCGCGCACATCTTCGCCGGCCAGCGCGCCGGGCAGGACGGCGAGAGTCATCGCCTCAGCTTCGAGCGGTTTCCCTACACGGCGCTCAGCCGCACCTACGAGACCAACCAGCAGACGCCCGACTCGGCCGGCACCATGACCGCGATCATGACCGGCGTGAAGACGCAGGCCGGCTTCATCGGCGTCGATCAGACCGCGCGCCGCGGCGACTGCGCCTCGGCGCGCGGCGCCGGGCTGATGACGCTGCTGGAGCTGGCCGCGCGCGCGGGCCTGGCCACCGGCGCCGTCACCACCACGCGCCTCACCCACGCCACGCCGGCAGCGACTTACGGCCATGGCCCCGAGCGCAACTGGGAGGTCGATGCCGACCTGCCGCCGGAGGCGATCGCGGCGGGCTGCCGCGACTTTGCCGCGCAGCTCGCCGACAGCGCCGCCGCCGACGGACTCGACGTCGCGCTGGGCGGCGGTCGTACCGGCTTCATGCCGGCCGGCGTGCCCGATCCGCAGCGCGAGGGTCTGGTCGGCCAGCGCCTCGACGGCCGCGACCTGATTGCCGAGTGGCGCCAGCGTCCGGCCAGCGCGTATGTCTGGAACGCGACCCAGCTGGCGGCGGTCGATCCCGCGCGCACGCGCCACCTGCTCGGCCTGTTCAATCCCTCGCACCTGGAATACGACCACGACCGTCGCGCGCAGCAGCTTGACGAGCCCAGCCTCGCCGCGATGACGCGTACCGCGATCCGCGTGCTGCAAGGCAACCGCAGGGGCTACGTGCTGATGGTCGAGGGCGGACGCATCGACCACGCCCTGCACGCCGGCAACGCCTACCGCGCGCTGGACGAGACGCGTGCCTTCGCCGATGCGGTGCAGGCCGCGGTCGAACTGGCCGGGCCCGACACCCTGATCGTGGTCACCGCCGATCACAGCCACACCCTCACCTTCGCCGGCTACCCTCGGCGCGGCAACGCCATCCTCGGCCTGGTCGAAGGCCCGCACGACAGCTACATCATGCCGGTCGCGCCCGGCATGGCGCGCGACGCGCAGGGGCGGCCCTACACCACGCTCGGTTTCGCCAACGGCCCCGGCTACACCGGCGCCAGCGATCGCCAGCCCGAGGGCTCCAAGCACTATCCGCACTACTTCAGCAGCTACTCCGGCATCCATGACGGCCGTCCGGCGCTGACCGCGGCCGCAACCGGCGCGCCCGACTACCTGCAGGAATCCGTGCTGCCGCTCAAGGATGAAACCCACGGCGGCGAGGACGTCGGCATCTGGGCGCGCGGTCCGGGCGCCGCCGCCTTCCACGGCGAGTTCGAACAGAACGCCATCTTCCACCTGATCGCGCAGCAGACCCCGGCGATCCGCAACGCGCTGTGCCGGCTCGGCGCCTGCGCGGACGGCGTGCCGGTCGCCCTGCCCGAACGCAGCGCGTCGGGTCCGGTCGCGCGCTGAGGCCGGCAGCGAGGGCAGCGACCCGCCGTTGCGGCAGGCCCGCCGGCAACCGTGCTCGCGGGACGAGCACGTCGGCCCCGCGCGGACCTTGAATTCTGTCGAAACCGTAAACAAGCGGATGCGGGTTTTGTTTGCATCGCCCCATGCCGCTGACTACCGTCGGCGGACGCGTTGTGCGTCCAGGGTACGGGGGTTGCTGCGATGAATCGTCTTGCCGGTCGGTTGCGGAATCTTGGTTTGATCCTGCCGGTCGCGATGCTCGCGATGCTGGCCTTGCCGGCGGCCGAGGCAGCCCCGGCGCCGGTTCCGCTGAACGCGCTGATGAAGTGGCGCAGCGTCGGCCCCTACATCGGCGGGCGCGTGGTCGCGGTGGCGGGCGTGCCCGGCGAGCGCGACCTGTTCTACATGGGCGGGGTCGACGGCGGCGTGTGGCGCAGCACCGACTACGGCGTCAAGTGGGTCAATCTCACCGACGGCACGCTGCCCGGTTCCAGCAACAGCATCGGCGCGATCGCGGTGGCGCCGTCGAACCCGAAGGTGATCTACGTCGGCACCGGCGAGAGCGACATCCGCGGCGACATGATCACCGGTGACGGTGTGTTCCGCTCCGACGACGCCGGCAAGACCTGGCGCGCGGCGGGCCTGGCCGACACCCACACCATCAGCGCGATCGTGGTCGATCCGAAAAACCCCGACGTGGTCTACGCGTCATCCATGGGTCACGTGTTCAAGCCCAACGCCGAGCGCGGCGTGTTCAAGTCGGTCGACGGCGGCAAGACCTGGAACAAGATCCTCTACGTCGATGCCAACACCGGCGCCATCGACCTGGTGATGGACCCGAAGAACCCGGACGTGCTCTACGCCGCGATGTGGCAGGCCTACCGCCGGCCGTGGACGCTGCAGGACGGCGGCCCCGGCAGCGGCCTGTACAAGA
>JAGWPB010000058.1 GCA_028870665.1 Lysobacteraceae bacterium | reverse complement strand
GTGATCGGCATGCTGATCGCCGGCCTCGCCACCATGCTGGCCTGCACCGTGGTGATCGGCCTGCTGCCCGCCGCCGTGCTGCGCGACTCGGCGGCGCCGATGGCGGCCGCGGCCAGCCACCTGTGGGGGCCGGTTGCGGGGATCGGCATCGGCGTGGTGGCCACGATCTCCTGCTTCGGCGCGCTCAACGGCTGGGTGCTGCTGCAGGCGCAGACCCCGCTGGCCGCGGCGCAGGACGGACTGTTTCCGGGGTTCTTCGCGCGGCGCGACCGGCGCGGCACGCCCTGGCAAGGGTTGTTGCTCAGCAGCGTGCTGACCAGCGCCTTGATCAGCACCCACTACAGCGGGTCGCTGGTCGCGCTGTTCACCTTCACCATCCTGTTGTCGACCGCGGCCAATCTGTTGCCCTATGCCGTCACCGTGCTGGCCTGGTGGCGCATCGATGCGTCGGCGCGCCGGGGCCGCAAGCTGGCCGCCGCGGGCGCGCTGGTCTACAGCCTGTGGGCGCTGATCGGCACCGGCGCCGAGACACTGTTGTGGGGTGCCATCCTGTTGTTGGCGGGGCTGCCGATCCTGCTCTGGCAGCGTCATCGCACGCGCGCCTAGTGCCCGTCGGGATGCGCGGGACGGAGCCCGGCCAAGCGCGCGGCGAGGCCGGCATCGACCGCGATGCCGCGTCAAGCCGGCGCAAGACGTCCTGGTCGCGGGTTTCCCGCGGCATCGCGCGCACCGCCGCCGCGGGCCCGGGGCGCGGCACGACGTCGACTAGCGCGATCCGCTTCCGGCAGCGGACGCCTCCAGTGCCTGCAGCGCGCGCTGCATGCGCTTGGGCGACACCGGCTCGGCGGTGCCCAGCTCCTGCGCAAACAGCGACACCCGCAGCTCCTCGATCAGCCAGCGCAGCGCCTCCAGCGCGGCGGGATCGACGTCGCCGCTGCGCGCCCTGAGCCAGGCGCGCCAATACGGCTGCACCTGCAGCATCCGCGACTGGTCGCGCGCCGGATCGAGACGCAGGCGTTCGCCGCGCAGGCGCAGCGCCTTCAGATAGCGCGGGTAGTGCGCCAGTCGCGTCGGCGCCAGCTCGCGCAGGAACCCCGGCGCCAGCAGGTGCTCGCGCTGTTCGCGCAGGTCGTCGTAGCTGGCGCGCGCGAAGCCGAGCAGGGGCGGCTCCAGCCACGGCGTCAGCTCGGCCTGGGCGACGATGATCGGCTCGGCGAGCTTGAGTCGCGCCATCGCGGCGGCGAAGAGCTCGCGAGCGCAGGTGGCCTGCAGCGTCGCGAACGCCGTGCGCGTGCGCACATCGAACTCCTGCGTGCCGCGCAGATCGGCGAAACCGCCCTCGACCAGGTCCTCGCGCAGGCCCTCGAGGCTGCCCAGCGCCGCGTACTTCAGCGCCAGCGCATTGGCGATCGGCAATTGCCGGCGCGCGCGCTTGAACTCCACCGCCAGCGCCCGCCGCAGCAGGCGCTCGACGCCGTGCCGGTGCTCGGCGTCGGCGGTTTCGGCATGCTCGAACACGCGCAGCGCCACCGCGTCGCCCAGATCCACCAGCGCCGGATAGGCAGTCAGTCCACCGGTGCCCTGCACTGCGGCGGGGATGTCGTCGAAGTCGAACCCGGCGACGTCCTCGCGCACCAGATCGGCGTCGCTGCGGCGCGCGAACGCGGCCCGCGCAGCGGCCGCCCACTCGGCGCGCATCGCCTGCAGATCGCGCCCTTCGACCAGCATCGCGCCGTGCTCGTCGTGGATGCGAAAGCGCATGCGCAGATGCGTCGGCAACTCGTCGGCGACGAAGTCGGTCGCACTCACGGCGACGCCGGTGGTGCGCGCCAGAAACGCCGCCAGCGCCGCGGCCAGCGGCTCGTCGCGCGCGGCCTCGGCCTCGACGAAGGCACGGGCGAAATCCGGTGCCGGCACGAAGTTGCGGCGCAGCGACTTGGGCAGGCCGCGGATCAGCTCGGCCGCCTTCTCCGCCAGCAGGCCCGGCACCAGCCATTCGCAGCGCGCGGCGGGGACCGCGTTGAGCAGCGCCAGCGGCAGGTTGAGGGTGACGCCGTCGGCGGCGTCGCCGGGAACGAAGCGGTAATCGAGGCGCAGGCTCTGGCCGGCCAGTTCCAGTGCCGCCGGATAGGCGCCGACATCGAGCGCCTCAGGACCCTCGAGCACGTCGGCCAGCGACCAGCGCAGGGCGGCCTGCGCGGCCGGTGCCGCCTTGCGGTACCAGGCATCCAGCGCCGCCGTGCCGGCGATGTCGGCGGGCAGCTTGCCGGCGAAGAATCCTTCCAGCGCGGTGTCGGATTTCAGCAACCCCTGGCGACGCTGGCGCGCCTCGATCTCCTGCGCCTGCTCCCGCACGCGACGGTTGGCGTGGACGAAGTCGGCGCGGCAGTCGATGGCGCCGGGCAGTAGCGCCTCGCGCACGAAGATCGCATGCGCCTGCGCCGGGTCCTGGCGCAGGAACGTCACCGTGCGCTTCTCGGCCAGGGTCAGGCCGAACAACGTCACCTGCTCGTCGGCGATCACCGCGCCGCGCGGGCGCGACCAGCGCGCGTCACGCCAGCTGCGCCTGACCAGATGCGCCGCCTGCTGTTCAATCCATGCCGGTTCGACGCGCGCGCACATCAGGCCCCAGACCTTGCCGCCGAGGTCGAGGATCTGCGCCGCCAGCAGCCACTGCGGCGGCGCCTTGGCCAGTGCCGAACCGGGAAAGACCTGGAACTTGCGCTCGCGCGTGCCGCGATAGCCGCCGCGCTCGTCCTTGCGCCCGACCTGGGTCGGCAGTCCGGCGAGGATGCAGCGGTGGATGGATTCGTAGAGCCGGGACTCGGGGGAGTGCCGAGACTCAGAGGAAGGCCGGGACTCGGGACCCGGGACCCGGGACCCGGAAGAGCGGGAGCCGAGGCCGGAAGCAGAACCGGAGAGCCGGGACTCGGGGCCCCGGACCCGGGACCCGGGAACGCGGGTCACGTCTTCCTGGCTGGACGGCATCGATGTCCTGGCGCGGGCTGCCCGTGCGCCGCGCGGTCTGGTGTCAGACCCGGAACCCGCGATCGAGGTGCCTCCAGCCTTCGCGCTTCTTGCGCTGCGCCCCGCGATGGACTTGGGTGTCCCGGCGCCCTCGCCGTTGCCCGCCTGTTCTCGCGTCGCGCCTTCCAGCTTTTCCCCAGGTCCCGGGTCCCGGGTCCCGAGTCCCGGCCTTTCGAACCCCAGCTCTTCGGTCACCAGCAGCAGCTGCCGATGCAGCTCGCGCCACTCGCGCATGCGCAGAAAGCTGAGGAAGTGCCGAGCGCACCAGTCGCGCAGCTGCGACTGCGTGAGCTCCTCGTGCGCGGCGCTGTAGGCGTCCCACAGTTTGAGCGCGCCGACGAAGTCCGACTTCGGGTCGGCGAACGCGGCGTGCGCGGCGTCGGCCTGCGGGCGTGCATCGGCGGGACGTTCGCGCGGGTCCTGGGTGCTGAGGAAGGCGACGATCGTGGTCAACTCGCGCAGCGTGCCGCGTACGCGGGCCTCGACCAGCATGCGCGCCAGCTGCACGTCGATCGGCAGTCGCGCCATCAACCGGCCGTTGCCGGTCAGGCGCCGCTCGGCGTCGATCGCGCCCAGTTCGTCGAGGCGCCGGTAGCCGTCGGCGATCGCGCGCGGCTCCGGCGGATCGAGAAACGGAAACGCTTCGACCGCGCCCAGTCCCAGCGCCAGCATGCGCAGGATCACACCGGCCAGCGACGAACGCGCGATCTCCGGATCGGCGTAGAGCGGTCGCCGCGCGTAGTCGTCCTCGCCATACAGGCGGTAGCAGATGCCGGGGCCGACGCGGCCGCAGCGACCCTTGCGCTGGTCGGCGGCGGATTGCGCGATCGGCTCGACGTGCAGGCGCTCGATCTGGCTGCGCGGGCTGTAGCGCTTGACCCGCGCGCTGCCGGTGTCGACCACGTAGCGGATGCGCGGCACCGTCAGCGAAGTCTCGGCGACATTGGTCGCCAGCACCACGCGCCGCTGCGGGCCGGGCCGGAACACGCGATCCTGCTCGGCGGCCGACAGTCGGGCGTACAGCGGCAGAATCTCGGTCTCGCGGTATTTGCGCCGCGCCAGCGCCAGATGCGCGTCGCGGATCTCGCGCTCGCCGGGCAGGAACACCAGCACGTCGCCGCGCGGGTCGTCGCGGCTGATCTCGTCCAGCACGCCGACGATCTGCTCGGCGAGGTTGGCCTCGCCGCGCTCGGGCGGCGGTCGCCAGCGCAGCTCGACCGGATGCGCGCGGCCCTCCACCGCCAGCACCGGCGCGCCACCGAAGTGCGCGGCGAAGCGCGCGGTGTCGAGCGTGGCCGAGGTGATGATCAGCTTAAGGTCGCGCCGTCGCGCCAGCAGCTGCTTGAGGTAACCGAGCAGGAAATCGATGTTGAGGCTGCGCTCGTGCGCCTCGTCGAGAATGATCGTGTCGTAGGCTGACAGCCCGCGGTCCGACTGCGTCTCCGCCAGCAGGATGCCGTCGGTCATGAACTTGACCAGAGCGCGTTCACCGACCTGCTCGCTGAAGCGCACCTGGAAACCGACCAGGCCGCCGATCTCGCTGCCGAGCTCCGCAGCGACACGGCGCGCCACCGCGCGCGCGGCCAGCCGGCGCGGCTGCGTGCAGCCGATCAGCCCGGCCTCGCCGCGGCCCGCCGCCAGACACAGCTTGGGCAGCTGGGTGGTCTTGCCGGAGCCGGTCTCGCCGGCGATCACCAGTACTTGATGGCTGCGGATCAGCTCGATGATCTCCTGCGCGCGCGCGGTGATCGGCAGCCCCTCGTCGAGACGGATCACCGGCTTGGCGGCGACGCGCGCGGCGCGGCGCGCCGCCGAGGCCTCGACGTCGGCGGCGAGTGCAGTCAGCCGCGCGGAATCCGGCGTCCGCGCCAGCGTGCGCCAGCGGCTCTGCAAGCGTGCAAGATCGCGGCTGCAAACGCCGTCCAGCGCCGCACGCAGCGTCGTCAGCGCCGCATCGGGTCGTGCCATCGTGGAATCGGGATCGTGCATGCAGCCGCGCATCATAGCGGCGCGCTATCGCCGGCATCGGCCGCGACGATTTCCTCCGGGTGCAGGCCGGGGTTACGCTTGCGGTTCCCCTCCCAGGAGCGTCGCCATGGCCATCGACATCGGCATTGCCCGGAAGGACCGCGAAGCGATTGCCCGGCAGCTCTCGCGCCTTCTGGCCGATACCTACTCGCTGTATCTGAAGACCCACAGCTTCCACTGGAACGTCACCGGGCCGATGTTCAACACCCTGCACCTGATGTTCGAGACCCAGTACATCGAGCTGTGGACCGCCGCCGACCTGATCGCCGAGCGCATCCGCGCGCTGGACGTGGTTGCGCCCGGCTCCTACTCGCAGTTCGGCAAGCTGACCGCGATCAAGGAAGAGACCGGTGTGCCGGAGTGGAAGGCGATGGTCGAGCAGCTGGTCGAGGGCCACGAAACCGCCGCGCGCACCGCGCGCGAAACCTTCCGCGCCGCCGACAAGGCCGACGACCAGCCGACCGCCGACCTGGTCACCCAGCGCATGGAAGCGCATGAGAAGACCGCCTGGATGCTGCGCTCGCTGCTGAAGTAGGGCGTCGCCCGCGGGTCGATGCACTACCGGCTGGCTGGCCAGGCCACGCCCTCCGCGGATCTCGCCGCAGGGCCGCCCGCCGGGCCGCAGGCCGGGCTGGCAAGGCCGGCCTGCGGCGAAACCAAGTGCCGTGCGCCAGCCCGGCCCGCGCTGCTCAGCCTTGCGCGTGGCGGCGCGCGGTCACCTCGATCTCGATGCGCATGCGCGGATCGAGCAGCCCCGCCGAGAGCATCGTCGCCGCCGGCCGCGCCCGGCCGAACGCCTCGCGCAGCAGCGGCCAGCAGGCCTCGAACTCCGCGGCGTCGGGCAGGATGTAGGTCACCCGCACCACGTCATCCAGCGACGCGCCGGCCTCGGCCAGCGCCGCGGCGATGTTGGCCAGGCACTGCCGCGTCTGCTCGACGATGCCCGTCGCGATCGTCATCGTGCGATAGTCGAAGCCGGTCGTGCCAGAGACGAAGATCCAGTCGCCGTCGACCACCGCGCGGGCGTAACCGACCTCCTCCTCGTAGCGCGATCCGGAGCTGATCCAGCGGCGGGTGGTCATGCCGGCCTGCTCCGATGCTCTCGGATCAAGGCACCAGCACCGTCGACCCGGTGGTGGCCCGCGACTCCAGCGCGGCATGCGCCTTGCCGGCGTCGGCGAGCGCGAAGCGCTGGCCGATCTCGACCTTGATCGCGCCCGACAGCACCTGCGCGAACAGTTCGCGGCTGCCTTCCTCGAGCTGGTCGCGGCGGGCAACGTAGGTGCCCAGCGTGGGCCGGGTGACGTAGAGCGAGCCCTTCTGCGCGAGGAGGCCGAGGTTGACGCCGCTGACCGGGCCGGAGGCGTTGCCGAAGCTGACCATCAGCCCGAGCGGCGCGAGGCAGTCGAGCGAGGTCTCCCAGGTCGCCTTGCCGACCGAGTCGTAGACCACCGGCAGCTTGCGGCCCTCGGTCAGCTCCAGCACGCGCTGGACGACGCTCTCGCGGCTGGAGTCGATCACCGCCCATGCACCGTGCGTGCGCGCCCGCTCGGCCTTGGCCGCCGAACCGGCGACGCCGATCAGGCGCACGCCCAGCGCCCTGGCCCACTGGCAGGCCAGCAGGCCGACGCCACCGGCCGCGGCGTGCCACAGCACCGTCTCGCCGGCCTGCGCGCGATGCGTCTTGCGCAGCAGGTACCACACGGTCAGGCCCTTGAGCATGATCGCCGCGCCCTGTTCGAAACCGATGCCCTCGGGCAGGTGCACCACCTGCGCCGCCGGCAGCACGCGCACGTCGCTGTAGGCGCCCAGCGGGCCGGTCGCGTAGGCAACGCGATCGCCGGGCTTGAAGCCGCCGGCCCCGGAGCCGACCGCTTCGACCACGCCCGCACCCTCGGTCCCCAGCGAGGACGGCAGGGCCGACACCGGGTACAGCCCGGTGCGCACGTAGACGTCGATGAAGTTGAGGCCGACCGCGTGCTGGCGCACCCGCAGCTCGCCGGCGCCGGGCGCGCCGGGCTCGTAGTCGACGCGCGTCAGCACCTCGGGGCCGCCAAGGCGTTCGAACTGGATGCGATAGGTCATGATCCGGTCTCCTTCGCCACCGGGCGTCGGCGCATTCTGCCGCAGTGCCCGCACCTGCACGTGACGGGCGCCGCGAGACCGTCGCCCACCCGCAATCCTGCAGATGCCCGTCGCCTACGGCGTCGGCGCCATGATGCGCAGCACGCCGCGGCCGCCCACGTCCTGCAACGGGAAATAGACGCGGTGGGTCAGCGGATCGACGGCAACGGTGTGTGCTTCGTAGGCGAGATCACCGCGCCCGAGCAGGCGCAGCCGCCGGCCCTCGAGGTGGAACACCGCCACCACGCCGCTCTCGCTGGCGACGTAGAGCCGCTGCAGCCCAGGGTCGAAGGCGAGCACGTCGGGGTCGCGACCGGTTGCATGTACGGACAGAACGCGCATGTCGCGCATGTCGAGGAGCAGCAGCGTGGCATTGCCGTCGCAGGCGACGAATGCAAGACGCGTCGGTGCGTCAAGCAGCAGGCTGTGGTCGTCGTTGCAAGTATCCGGCAGGCGATAACGCCGGACGATCGCATTGGTGCGCGGGTCGATCGCCACGATCTCGTCGCGGGTCTGCACGTCGACGAACACCCGCCGGCTGACGGGGTCGTACTGCGAGTTGCCGACCTCGCCGCCCATCGCGATGGTGGCGATGCGCTTGTTGCTGCGTGTATCGACGACCGTTTCGGTCTGCCCCGCCTCGTCGGAGATGAACAGCTCATGCGCGCCCGGCGCATAGGTCATGCCGTCCGGGTAAACGCCGGAGGGCGCATGGGCGACGACGCGGAATGTTTGCTCGGAGATGACGTCGAGCCGGTTGCGATCGGTCGCCGTCGCAAACACCTCCCCCAGCGCCGGCACCGCCAGCACCCCATGCACTCCGGGGACGTCGCGGACATCCGCGACCACGCGCTCGCTGCGCAGATCGACCGCGGTGACGATGCCCGACCCGAGATGCGCGATGAAGAGCAGCCGCCGCTGCGGGTCGATCGTCGCGTAGTCGAAGCGGTCGGGCTTGCCGGCCAATGGAACGTCCGGGTGCACCCTCTTGAGCGGCACGGCGGGCGTACCCGCGGCGGCGGCGCTTGCATTCAAGACGAATGCAAGCGCCAGCAGGCCGAGCCGCCGCGCAACGAATTGAACGGCGGTGTTTTTCATCGGGTCGGCAGCACCACCAGCTCACCGCTCATCCACGGCTGGTGGAACTCGCAGTGAAACGGGAACACACCGGCCTTGTCGGCGGTGAAGGAGACCGTCTCCGTGGAAAGCGGCGGCAGCGACTGGTTGATGCCGTAACCGGGGATGGTGAGGGTGTGCCCATCATCGCCGCCGCCTTCGAGGTTGCGGATATGGAGCACGACATGGTCACCCTGATCGACGACGATCGTGCCGGGCGTGAAACCATAGACCTCACCAAATTTGGCGACGACCCGCTTTTGCGCGGGATTGTCCTTGGACGCCCAGGCGACCGTCTGCATGTTGAAGCTGCGGGTGGTGGCCGCGAAAGCCGGAGCGGCCCCGAGCAACCCTGCGGTAAAGACGATACCGGCGGCGATGAAACTAAGCTTGCGCATGGTTTGACTCCTAGCGATGACACAGTGGATCAACGTAACAGCAGCCACACGATGCGGCCGCGACTTCTTGCTTGCTCTGCAACGCACAAAATCCTGTTCGATACCCGAGCCTCCTCGATCCGCCGGCTGCGCCCCGTCAACCGAAATGCCGCCCGTAGAGCACCAGCCCGGCGAGCAATCCGGCCGCGACCAGCAGCGGCTCCGGCCAGCGCGGCCGCCACAGCAGCACGGTGAAGGCAGCTGTCGCCAGGATCGCGGTCGCCGCATCGACGATGGCGGACTCCGCGATCAGCAGACCGGTGCCGAACAGGGCACCGACGACCGCGGTGGTGATGCCGTGCAGGAAGCCCTGCACGCGCCGGCTGCCGCGCACCCGCTCGAGCAGGGGCACCGCCAGCGCGGTGAACAGCAGCGCGGGCGCGAAAATGCCGACGGTGGCCGCGATGGCACCGGGGAGTCCGCGGACCAGATAGCCGACGAAGGTCGCCGTGATCACCACCGGCCCCGGCGTGACCATGCCGATGGCGACGGCATCGAGGAACTGCTGATTGCTGAGCCAGTGGTATTGATCGACCACGTAGGCCTTGAGAAAGGGCGCGATCACCAGCCCGCTGCCGAACACCATCAGCCCGGTCTTGAAGAAAAAGGTGAACAGGCCGGCCGTCGTCGCCGCGCCGGCGAACGTGCCGCCGATCGCCAGCGCGCCGATGCCGTTGAGACGCGGTCCCGTGGGCGCGACCGGCGGTGGTGGTGCGGCCGCAGCCGGCGGCGCGAACAGCCAGCATCCGATCAAGCCGGCGCCGAGAAAGAGGCTGATCAGCTCGGCCCGGAAGATCAGCGTCACCGTCGCCGCGATCGCCGCGAACAGCCACGACGGCGCGCTGCGCCTGAGGGTCTTGCGGCCGAGGTTCCAGCACGCCTTGAGGATCAGCGCCACGATCACCGGCGCCACGCCGTAGAACACGGCGCGCAGCTGCCAGGCGTGCTGGAAGCGCCCGTACAGCGCGGCGATCGCGAGCACGATCAGGAACGGCGCCAGCGCGAAGGCGAACGCCACCAGCAGCGCACCTGGCAGGCCGCCGCGCACATAGCCGCAGTACACCCCCAGCTGGTAGGCCAGCGGGCCGGGGCAGGCCGTGGCCAGCGCCAGGCCGTCGGCGTATTCGCGCTCGCTCAGCCAGGCCCGCTGCTCGACCAGATCTCGGTGCATGGTGTTGGCCAGCGCCACCGGCCCGCCGAAGCCGCCCGCGCCCAGACGCAGGAAATACCACGCCAGATCGAGGCGTGTGGGTCGGCCTGACGCGGCGTCATCAGCGGGCGGCGCCGGGTTCATCGGGCGGACGATCCGCAGCCGTCGCATGGGCGGCGTAGAGGTAATCGAGGGTCTTGCCGATTTCGGCCAGCAGCTCGTCATCGTCGCGGGTCTGCGCCCGCGCACCGGCCAGGATCGTCGCGAAACCGGCCGCTTCCGGCACCGGTACGCCGCCCACATCGAGGTAATGCACCATCGCGCCGATGCGCGCGATGCCCGGATCTTTCTCGAGGCCGAAGCTCGTCGCCAGCACCTCGAAGCTGACCCGCGCGCCGACGTGGCTGAACTCGGCGCCGTCGAAATCGAAGCCGATCGCCTTGCGCGGACGCTTGCCGACGTCCTGCAGCCAGACGAACCGGCTTTCGGGGTCGATGAAGCGGCGGATCAGCCAGGCCGAGGCGACCCGGTCCACCCACAGCTTCGCGCGGGTCGCCCAGATCCTGCCGTGGTAATCGGTTTTGCTGCGGCGGACGATTTTGCCGACCGCCGCATGCGGCTCATCCGGCGCGTAGCGGGTGTTGGCGGCCGCTTCCGCATCCTCCAGCGCCGCTTCGGCCTGCTGGTGCGCCGGGCCGCCGAAGAAATCCGTCGCTACCACGCCGGCGAACTCGCGCCGCAACGCCGCCAGCGATCTGCGCGCCGCGTTGTCCGTGCTCGCGGCCAGCCCTTCCTTGAAGGCATCGAGCTTCGCGAGGAGCTCCGCGTAATCCTGGGTGCGGTCAAACAGTTGACGGACCTGCGCCCGCTTCGACGCCTCGGCGGTGGCGAACGGCAGGATATGGGCCACGCCTCCCGACGCCGTCACCTCCCGTGCCTGTTCCTCGAACACCGATTCGCACTCCGGGCGGCTCGGCATCACGTACACCCCATCGCGCAGGATGGCCGCGCCGGAGGCCTTCAGCGCCCGCCACACCCGCATGCGGGCGGTGGCGTTCTGCCCCGGCAGGTTGATGATCAACAGGAGCCACTCGGTCGCTAACATCTTGTAGCTAACACTACATTAAAGTAGATCATGCTACAAGATACTTTCCAAAACGGATGCGCCAGACCCCGAGCGCCGAACCCTCACCACCATCGCGGCGCCGACGATCGCGCCAGGCCGGCCGCGGACGGCGCGCATTTCGCGATGCACGCCAACGCCGACCGATCAGCGGTCATCCATGCGGATGCGAGTGACGACCTGCCACTGTCATCCGGCACGGAACGGCTGCTCCCGGCCGCGACCCAAGCAAACCGCAAGCCGCATGGCTCACCATGCCTCGGCTTGGCAAAACGACAAGGATCCGGCCGGTGACGAGGTGCAGTCAGCACATGCATGGCGACACCGGGAATGGGGGCCGGTCCGCGAGGCGCACCCGCCGCGACCGGCCGCCGCGGTGGCAATCCGCGTTGCTGCTGGGTGTGCTGGCAGCCGGAGCGCTCGTGCTGCCGCCGCCAGCCGCCGCGGGCAAGGGCGATGGCGTACGCGCTGCGCAGCCGCTCGACCTGATCCCCACCTCCCATCCGTGGCACGCCTCGCTGCTGTGGGCGGTCGATGCGATGGACAACGTGGCTGGCGGTGCCAAGCGCGGCTGGGGGGTGCCCGCCGTGCTCGACCTGCGCCTGCAGCAACATGGTGTGCTCGCCGACGGACTGGACAGCCGCTGGCGCGTGGACGTGATCCGCACCATGGGCACCAATCCTTCCGAGCAGGCCGGCGATGTGCAGGGCCTCGACAACATCGCCGCAGCGCACGTCTGGCGCGTGTACCACGCGTTCTGGCAGATCAACGATCGCACAAGACGCTGGGCGCTGCGGGCCGGTTATCAGGGCTACGACCAGGCCTTCGCGCTGGTGCCGGCGGGCGCGGACCTGATCAACTCCTCGTTTGGCGAGGCACCCAGTTTCTCGCAGGCCGGTATGCCGATCTGGCCGCAGACCGCGCTCGGCGTCACCGCGCTGTGGGCGCCGGACCCGCTGTTCGTCCAGGCCGGTCTGTGGAGCGGCACGCCGCGCAATCCCGGCACCGACCAGGGCTGGGGATTTCCGCGCGGCGGCGACGGCGCGCTGCAGGCGCTGGAACTGGGCATCGAACATGACGGCGACTACAAGTTCGCCGTCGGCGGCTGGTCGCTGCATCGTGCCTCGGCGCGCGACGCGGCGCATCGCGGCGCCTATGCGGTGGCGCAGCTGCGCCTGCTGGACACCGCCGCGGACGGCCATGTCAGCGGCTTCGCGCAATGGTCGGGTACGCGGCCTTACCGCAGCGATGTCGCGCGCTACGTCGGTGCCGGCCTGCGCTGGACGCCCCCGGTGCCAGCACGCGGACGCCTGAGCGTCGGCGTGGCGCGCGCCACCCTGAGCGCCGCCTTTCGTGCCCGTCATCCCGCGACCGCCGCGACCGAGACCGCCTACGAGGTCACCTGGCGCCAGCGCATCAACACGCATCTCAGCGTGCAGCCCGACCTGCAGTACATCGCCCATCCGGCGCTGGCGCCGACCCGCGATTACGCACTCGTGATCGGGGTGCGCGTCGACGGGCGCTTCTGAACGGCCGCTTCAGCCGCCGAGCGGAGCCTTGCGCAGGCGCAGCGCGTTGCTGACCACCGACACCGAGCTCAGGCTCATCGCCGCCGCCGCCAGCGCCGGCGACAGCAGCACGCCGAAGACCGGATACAGCACCCCGGCCGCGACCGGAATGCCGATGCTGTTGTAGACGAAGGCGAAGAACAGGTTCTGGCGGATGTTGCGCACGGTGGCCTGCGACAGCGCGCGGGCGCGCAGGATGCCGCCGAGATCACCCTTGACCAGCACGACCTGCGCGCTCTCCATGGCGATATCCGTACCGCTGCCCATGGCGATGCCGACGTCGGCCGCGGCCAGTGCCGGCGCGTCGTTGATGCCGTCGCCGGCCATCGCCACGCGCCGGCCCTCGGCCTTGAGCGCGACGATCACCGCCGCCTTGTCCACGGGTGACACCTCGGCATGCACCGCGTCGATGCCCAGCGTTTTCGCCACCGCCTGCGCAGTGGTGACGTGGTCGCCGGTCAGCATCACGATGCGCAGGCCGATCGCGTGCAGGTGGCGAATGGCCTCGGGCGTCGTCGGCTTGATGCGATCGGCGACCGCGACCAGCGCGGCCAACGCGCCGTCGGCGGCGAGAAACATCACCGTCGCGCCCTCGCCGCGCAAGGCCTCGGCGCGTGCGCGCGCCGCGGCGTCCACCGGAACGCCCAGCTCGTCCATCAGCGCGAGATTGCCGAGCGCGGCGTCGTGCTCGCCGACACGCGCGCGCACGCCGCGGCCGGTCAGTGATGCGAAGCCGGCCACGTCGGCGACGGTCAGCATTTCCTGTTCGGCGGCGCTGACGATCGCGCGCGCCAGCGGATGCTCGCTGGAGCGCTCCAGCGCCGTGGCCAGCGCCAGCGCAGCGGCGCGGTCGAAGGCACCGAACGCGATGACCTCGCGCAGCGCCGGCTTGCCCTCGGTCAGCGTGCCGGTCTTGTCCACCACCAGGGTGTCGACCTCGCGCAGCGCCTCGATCGCGGCGGCGTCGCGGAACAGCACGCCGGCCTGCGCGCCGCGTCCGGTCGCGACCATGATCGAGATCGGCGTGGCCAGCCCCAGCGCACAAGGACAGGCGATGATCAGCACCGCCACCGCAGCGATCAGCGCGTTGGCGTAGCGCGGATCGGGACCGAGCGCCGCCCAGGCGACGAAGGCCAGCACGGCCACCGCCACCACCGTCGGCACGAACCAGGCGGCGACGCGGTCGGCCACGCGCTGCAGCGGCGCCTTGCTGCGCTGCGCCTGCGCGACCAGGGCAACGATCTGCGCCAGCAGGGTGTCGGCGCCGACCTTGTCCGCGCGCAGCAGCAAGCTGCCGGTTTGATTGAGCGTGGCGCCGGTGACGCGATCGCCAGCGCGCTTGTCCACCGGCAGCGGCTCGCCGGTCAGCATCGACTCGTCGACGCTGCCGGCGCCTTCCAGCATCACGCCATCGACCGGAATCTTCTCGCCCGGACGCACGCGCAGGATGTCGCCGACCTGCACCTGCTCCAGCGGCACGTCGGACTCGCGGCCATCGGCGGCGACGCGATGCGCGGTCTTCGGCGCCAGGCCCAGCAGCGCCTTCAGCGCCGCGCCGGTGCGGCGGCGTGCGCGCAGCTCGAGGAAATCGCCCAGCAGCACCAGGGTGACGATCACCGC
>JAGWPB010000057.1 GCA_028870665.1 Lysobacteraceae bacterium | reverse complement strand
CACCCGATCCCATCCCGAACTCGGAAGTGAAACGCACCTGCGCCGATGGTAGTGTGGCTCTAGCCATGCAAGAGTAGGTCACCGCCAAGGGCTTTATCCCCTCAGGGCCGATCCTCACCGATCGGCCCTGCGCTTTTGCGCCGCCCCTGCGCCCGGCCCGCTTGCCGCTCAGGCCTTGAGGCGCGTCTCGCACCAATCCGCTAGCGCGGCGAGATCGGAAAACTCGAGGTCCGGGGTGCTGCAGCATCGCGGATCAGGTGCGCGGAACAGTCACGTTTTCCGCCGCGCCCCCACCGCAGCGCATGTCTTGGCCGTCATTCTGGCGCGGAACCGGCAGTCTCGCGGCGGAATACGCGCAGCGCCACCAGGATGCCCGCCATCGGCAGCAGCGTCATATAGAACGCGTGGCTGCCGCCGATGTGGGTGAACAGGAAGGCGACGATGAATGAGCCGAGCGTACCGCCCAGCGCCGAGAAGACCACGATCAGGCCCGTCATTGCGGCGTGCCGCTCTTTGGGCAGCGCGCTGAGCATTACCGAATTGATCGCCGGATAGATCGGCGCCATCAGCAGGCCGATCAGCGGGAACGCATAGGCCACGAACGGCGCATCCAGCCAGGTCACGTCCGGCCGCAGATGCACGTGTGCCGCCAACGGCAGCACCGCGACCACCAGCACGATCATGCCGAGGAGGCAACCGCTGAGCAGCGTGTACCAGGAGATCCGCCGCAGCACGTAGCCGGCCAGCAGCCGGCCCAACGCCAGCGATCCGGCGTAGATGCTGGCCATCTGCACACTCATCGCCGCGGGCAGCTGCAGAACTTGGCGATTGAAGGTCGGCAGCCAGGTTCCCAGCCCCTGCTCGATCAGCACGTAAAGAAAGATCGAGACGATGAAGGTGTAGATCATCGGTCGCGTCAGCAGGCGCAGCATCCCGGCGAACGCGCCGCCCGTGTCCGCCTGCGCGGGACGCGCTGCGGATTCGTCAAGCCGTGCGCATGCCAGCAGCGCCACCACGAGCACGCCTGCGCCGGCCAGTACCCAGTAGACATGCACCCAGACCAGGCGTGCCGGCGCGGCGGAATCGATGAAGGCGCCGAACAGCCAGTAGCCGCCGAGCACGCCGACCATGAACAGCCCCTCGAGCACGTTCATCAGACTGGCGTGGCGCCTGGCGTCGGTGGTCAGCAGTCCGATCGTGGAGTAGACGCTGACCTTGATCAGGGCAAAGGTCACGCCGATGGTCGCGAACAGGATTTTCGCGGTGCCGAAGCCCGGATTCAACGCCATCAGCACGCAGGCCGCAGCCACCAGCGCGTGGCCGAGCATCATCGCGCGGCGGTAACCCAGCCGCGGCAGGTAAGACGCGGTCACGAAGGAGACGCCGGCGATCGAGAAATCCTTGCAGGCCTCCAGAATGCTGCCGCTCTCCTTGCTGATGCCGAAGCTGAGGATCGACTGCAGGATCACCGTGCCGACGCTGTTCAGCAGCACGGCGTAGATCATGTAGCTCAGGCACAGCGAGGCCAGCATCATCCAGCGTCTCACCGGCGGTCTCCCTGCCGTGTCGCGGTCGCAGTTCCGGTGGTGCCGTCACCGCCGATCGCAGAGCGCAAGGACGCTGCCCGTGCTGGCCCCGCTTGCGCCGGCAGCCGCTGCAGTACCGTTTTCCCTGCGGCATCGCGGTGCACGGTGATGTCGAGCCGCTGGCCGCGGAAGCGGACGTTCTTCAGCGTCAGTGACGTCCATCCCGGTGGCAGCACCGGCGCGTAGGCGCCGACCAGCCCCTGGTCTTCGATGCGCAAACCGGTGAGTCCGTACAGGAAGCTCTCAACGAAACCGGCCGAGGTCGACAGCAGATAGCCCGCGTTGTTGGCCACGGTCTCGGTGCGCACGTTGAACGGCGGCTTGAGGAAGCCGACCAGGTTGCGCCGGATCCATTCGTCCGCGACCTTGGCATCACCGAGTTCGGCTGCGGCGACCGCCATCATGACCATCATCATCTCGTTGGGGTCGTTGCCGTGCACCTCGAGCTCGCGGAGCTGGAAGTCGAAGTCGTTCCTGCGCACCTGCGGCGACATCGGCAGATCCAGATTCGGATACATCAGCCAGACCAGCGAGGAACCCATCCAGGTGATCTTGTCGTGCGGCACCGAGGCGTCGAAATCGAGGTGGCGCTGCTCCCGGTCCGAGAACGGGATGTACATCTTCGCGGCGATGTCCGCCCAGTGCGGATCGGGCGCAGCGCCCACCGCGGCGGCGGCCGCGACGGCTATGCGCAGGGACTTGGCCGCCGCCGCATTGGTAAACGAGTCGTTGGGCACGTCGTCATAGGCCTCGTCCGGCGAGGTCACGTGCAGGATCTCGTAGCGTTCGTGCTTGCGATCGTAGGTGACGCGGCTGGTCCAGAACCTCGCGACGTCGCGGATCACCGGCCAACCGTGCCGCACCAGCCAGTCGCGATCGCGCGTGGCCAGGTAGTACTGCCACTGCGCGATCGCGATGTCGGCGTTGACGTGGATCTCGCGCTGCACCCCGCGCGCAAAGTACGGCGTGTTGTCCACGCCGGTCTCGGGATCCGCCTCCCAGGCAAACATCGCGCCGCGCACACCGTATTGCTTCGCACGTGCCCTGGCCGCGGCCAGCGTGCGATCGCGGAACATCACGATCGACCGGGCGCGCTGCGGATGCAGCAGCAGCAGCGCGGGGAACACCCAGGAATCGGCATCCCAGAACACGTGTCCCGCATAACCCGGAGTCAGCGAGCACGCGCCCACCGACCAGGAGGTCCCCGCCGTCGTGCCCGACAGCAGGTAGTACAGATCCGAGTGCAACGCCTTCTGCGCTCCGGCATCGCCGTCGACCACGATGTCGGATTCCCACAATCTGTGCCAGGCCGCCCGGTGCACGGACAGCAATGCCGCGAACCCGCGTCGGCGTGCCGCCTCGGCCAGCGCGACATCCGCTTGCGCGGCACCGCCCCAGCCTTGCCTGGACAGCGCCACATACTTGCTGAAGCGGTAGGTCCGACCCTTCTCCACGTGCGCCGTCAGATTCAGCGACAGCACGTCGCGGCGCTGCTCCAGCCGCACCCGCGTCAGCGTCAGACCGCGCGGCAGACCGAGCGCAAGCGCCTCGCCCATGCGCGTGCCGTTCACGGCACGGCCATCCAGCCACAGCGTCAGCCGCTTCGCGTCGCCGCCATCGGCCACGATGCGCGTCTGCCCGTAGTACCAGATCGGAGCGCGATCCGGCGTCGGCACCGGCTTGTTGTCCAGGTTCTGGCCGCTGGCGATCACCGCGTCCACCATCTGCGGCCCGCTCAGTCTGGCCAGTGCGAAGCGCGGCTCATGCCCCGACCACAGACGGATCGGGAACCTCAGCCGCACTTCACCATCGAATCGAGGTGTGATCTCGAACTGCGTCGCCGCGAGGTGGCTCTGCGCCTGGCTGACGAAGGTCGTCACGCGCACGTCGGTCGCTTTTCCGGCGTAGGCGAAACGGTAGCGCGTCGACAGCGTGCCGTCGTGCATGTCCAGTGTCTGTGCGTAATCGGCAAACGTCCTCTCGTTCAGCGGCGTCGCATTCAGCCAGCCGCCGCCCGGGTTGTAGTCCACCTCGCTCCAGCCGGGAACCGCCGCAGGGCGCGATACATCTCCGGGCGTGTAATCCATGAAGGCCACCAGGTACCCCGGGCTCGGCTCGGTTCCGCGCGGCGAGGTCATGATCGAAAAGTAGCCGTTGGCCAGATAGGTCGGGAAATAGGCGCCCCAATCCGCTGCTGTAGCCTGGAGCAGGAAACTCGGATCGGTGGCCGCAGACACCGGCATGGCAAGCGCTGCGGCGAGCAGGACCGGAACGGCGCGGACGAGACGGGGAAGTTTCATGGTGGCTCCAGGAGTCGATGTCGACAGCACACTTCCAGGCGCGAGAGGCGGGCTCCGCATAGCGACGGGAGAGTGCATCGGCCGTCGGAGCGCCGCGCGGTGGTCGCAGAAACCGCGGTCCGGAATGGCCTTGTGGGCCACCCGGACCGCGCTCGGGGCAGTGCTGCATGTTCAGAACTTGTACTTGACCTGGAAATTGACCTCGCGGCCCTGCAGCGGACGGGCCAGGATCACACCACCGGAACCCGCCGCGGCGCCGAAGATGCGCGAATTGCTCTCGGTCAGACCCAGCGCATTGGTCAGATTGGTGCCTTGCAGACGCAACTCCCAGTTGCGGCCGATATCCGCGACCACGCCGAAGTCCCACGTGCTGTAAGTACCAAGCTGCTGAAGTCCGGACTGGTCCTGGGTGTGCGGACCCACGTACGTGTAGGTCACCCAGGCCATCACATCGCCCCACGCAGTCGGAATGTGGTAGCTGGGCGTGAACATGTAGCGGAACTTCGGCTGGCGCTGCAGCTGCTGGCCATTGATCACCGCACAGCCGTTGCCGGTCACCTGGTTGATGTAGGGGATGCAGGCGGCATAGTGGGTGTAGTGCCCGTCCAGATAATCCGCGACCAGCTCCAGCCGCAGGTTGCGGGTGGGCGTGATGGCTCCGCTCAGGTTGATGCCCTTGGAGTCCGACCCGTACAGCAGGGGGCTGCCGACCGGAGCGCCCTGGGCATTGGTCGGCTGGTACGGCAGACCGCTGAACTGCCGGTGGTAGACGGTGATATTCGCGTAGAACAGCGACGACTGGTATTTGAAGCCGCCTTCGAAGTTCTGGATCTTCTGCAGCGGCGGGGTGTTGCCGGTGGTGTTGCCGCGCAGGGCGTTGTCGAAGTCACCGAAGTGGGCGCCGCGGTTGGCGCGCACATACACGCTCATGTTGTCGGCCAGCCTGTAGTTGACTCCGATCGTCCATGACGGGTGCGTCTTGTTGTAGCGGGTGGTCGAATAGGTGCCGTTGCAGACCGGTACCGAGTTGTTGTAAAGCGTGTACGGGTTGTTGTCGAGATTGACATTCTGCAGGTTGCACACGTTGAGGAGGGCGTTCTCGTTCTCGATGCGCCCGGACACGTCGAACAGCCAGCGGCCGTAGCGCTGCACGTCGGAGAGGTAGAAGGCCTTGTTGGTTGCCGTGCCGTTCTCGGCGATGTTGTAGGCGCCGTTGTCGAGGAAGCCCTGATTGTCGGTGAGCTGGTAGGTGTTGCCGCCACTGACGTAACTGACCGTGATCGGACGCGCGTTGGGCGTGTTGGTCATCAGCATCTGGTTGCCCAGCGCCCACTTGTCGCTGTCGGTGTAGTGCGCCAGGTACAGGCCGGCGGTCAACGTATTGCCGGCGAACAGCTCCTTGCTGATGTGGAAATCATTGCTGACGTTGGTCAGGTACTTGTGGATGAACCACCAGCCCTGATGGATCACGCTCTGGTTGGGATCGACTGCACCGCCGCCGACATAGGTGGCCGTGGCCGAGCCCGGGGGCAGCGCGAAGCCGCCGAGGTTGGTCGGGATGTTGTACAGCTCGTCCGTCAGCGAGGCCGGGTTGGAACCCGAGAACAGCGCGTTGGTGTCCATCGTGCCGCGATCGATCAGGAACTTGTCGGACAGGCTGATGCCGTTGTCGAAATCGAAGTTGATGTTGCCGCCGAAGAAATTCATCTTCGCGCCGCGGCCGTTGGCGAGGTTGGCGTTGGTGCCGCCACCCGGATATCCGGCCAGGAACACGTGCTGGATCGCGTGGCTGTAGTAGGTGCTGGTCAGCGGATCGAAGCCGGGATAGGCGCTGAACTGGTCGGTACCGTTCTGGATCAGCGGGATCGGCGTGATGAACTGGTTCTTGTCGTCCAGCACGCGGGCGTAGAACATCATCGAGCCGTTGTCCATGTCATGCGACAGCGTGGCCGTCAGCTGCCCGCCCTGGTCGGCCTTGAACTGCGGGTCGCGTACGCCGTTGGACGTCCGTGCGAAGCCGCCGACGCTCCCGTACCAGCCGTCGGCGACCTTGAAACCGTAGAAGCCGTCGAGCCGCCACAGGCCCTCCGAGCCGTAGGTCAGACCGATGTCGCCCGAGGGCTTGGCCGTGCCCTCGCGGAGGATGAAGTTGGCGACGGCGCCGATCTGGCCGCTGCCGTAGACCACCGAGGGGCCGCCCTGCAGGATTTCGACGCGTTGGATCGTGTCGTCGAGACGGAAGGCCGACGACGTCTCGAAGAACGACAGCGTCGGCATGCCGTAGATCGGTGAGCCCATGATCTCGGTGGTGAAGAACGGCGCGTCACCGCCGCCGGGGAATCCGGCGATCTCGATGTTGGCGCCGGTCTGGCCACCGGTCGATTCGGGCCACAGTCCGGGGGCGATCTTGAGCAGATCCGCGGTGCTCACCGGGTTGGCCTCGCGGATCTGCTCGCGAGTCGCCGTGGTGATCGAGTAGCTGGCGTCGATCTTGCGCACGCCGCCATAGACGGGCGTGCCGGTGACCACAACCTGCTCCAGTGTCTTGACGTCCTTCTTGCCGGTTTCGTCAGTCTGCTTCGCGGCCGTCGCGCCCGTCGCGGGCGCCGTATCCTGTGCGTAGGCGGCTCCCGATATCAGGGCCGAGATGATCGCTGCCGAAAGCACAGCGCGTTGCATGCATTTCCCGTTCATAGGCTCCTCCACCCGTGGTTTGTTGCGGTTGTTGTTTCCACTACGGACTTCCGTACGCGGGTCGCGTACATCCGGTCCTCACTCGTTCATGAAAGTCGCCACATCAAAGTCGGCAATGGTCGGCAGCACGACGGCAGCGCCGCCGAGGGTGACCGGATCGCCGATGCCGATCGCCGTCATCCCGGCGGCGCGGATCGCCGCGATGCCGGCAGCTGCGTCCTCGACACCAAGACAGTCGGACGGCGCCAGTCCGAGCCCGGCCGCCGCATCCAGGAAGAGCGCCGGATCGGGCTTCGATCGGGCGATCGCGCCGGCATCGACGACGTAGTCGAAGAGTCCGGTGATGCCGAGGCGATCGAGCAGCAGCGGCGCGTTGCGGCTGGCAGAAGCCAGTGCGACGCGCAGCCCCGCGGCACGTGCCGATTCGACCGCCGCGCGCGCACCCGGCAGCAAGCTTTCCGGCCCGAGCTGCGCGATGCGCGCGCGATAATCGCGGTTCTTGCGTTCTTCCAGCTCGCGCTTTTCATCTTCCGAACAGGGGCGTTGCGCGCGTTCGAGCAGGATCTCCAGCGAACCGCGCCGGTCGACACCTTTCATGCGCTCGGCAATCACCTCGTCGAACGGCACGCCGATCTCCTGCGCCAGCTGATGCCAGGCTGCGCGATGCAGCACGGCGGTGTCGGCGAGCACGCCGTCCAGGTCGAAGATCACCGCCTTGAACCGGCGCGCCGTGCTCGCGCCCGCCGTCGCGGCAGCGTGAGCAAGACACAGGGTCTGGCCGGTGACCAGATGGCGCACGCCACCGTCGTGGCGGAACGTCAATGCGGCGCCGGCTCCGAGGGTGTAGCGGACGCCGTGGCTGTCGACCTCGACGCGCAGTTGCGCGCCACGCCAGCGCAGGCCGAAACGGTAGCCCTGCCACGCCGGGGGCAGGATCGGCGCCAACGTCAGCTCGCCACGGGTGACGCGCAGACCGGCGAAACCCCAGGTCAGTGCCAGCCAGCTGCCGGCCATCGCCGCGAGATGGACGCCATGGGCGGTGTTGCCGTGCAGGTCGTCGAGGTCGACGCGCAGGGTGTCGCGAAAATAGCGGCAGGCCCTGTCGATCTGTCCGACCTCGGCCGCCAGCACGGCAAAGGTCGAAGCCGACAGCGTCGAATCATGCACGGTGACGCCTTCGTAGTACTCGAGATTGCGCTGTTTCGCTGCGCGGTCGACGTCCTCGCCCGCGAGCACCAGCGCCAGCAGCGTGTCGGCCTGCTTGCAGACCTGGTGCCGATAGAGCGTCAGCGGATGCAGGCGCAGCAGCAGCGGCTGGCCGACCCGGACTTCGCGCGGGATGTCGAGACGCGGCTTGTCGAGGAAGGTGTCGTCCTGCGGAAATATTCCCAGCGCCGCGTCGACCGGAAGGTGCATGGCGGCGGCGGCGCGGCGCCACAGTTGCGGCTCCTCGGCGCCGAGGCCGATGCGGGCAACCAGTGTCGCCATCGCGTCCGGATGGCTGGTCGTCATCCATTCGGCCACCATCGCCGCATCGCGCAGATGCCGCTGCGCCATGCGATTGGTGTAGTGATTGTTGTCCACCAGCGCCGAGTATTCGTCCGGCCCGGTCACTTCGTGGATGCAGAACGCCCCGTCGCGTCGCGGGTTGAAGTGCCCGATGGCGAGCCAGATGCGCGCCGTCTCGAACAGCATTTCGGCGCCGCGATCGCGCAGGAAGGCGTCATCGCCGCTGGCATCGACGTACAGGCGGATTGCCCATGCGACGGCGGCGTTGATGTGGTATTGCGCCGACCCGCTCGGGAAATACGCCGAGCACTCGTCGCCGCTGATGGTGCGCCACGCGTAGAGCGCGCCACGGGCATGATTCAGTTCGCGCGCATGCGCCCGCGCACGATCGAGCGTGCGATACCGGTACTCGAGCATGCTGCGCGCCAGCCCCGGCGCCAGCGTCGCCAGTACCGGCAGCATGAAGGCCTCGGCATCCCAGAAGTAGTGCCCCTCGTAGCCCTCGCCGGTCAGCCCCTTGGCCGCGGCCGAGCCGTGGCCGTCCCGCGACGCGGACTGGAATACATGGAAGAGGTTCAGTCGCAGCGCCTGCTCGATGTCCGGCGCGCCGGCGATGGCGAGATCGGCCTGCTCCCAGAGCTCCGCGAGTTGCCGCCGCTGCCGCTCGCGGAGCTGCGCATAGCCCTGATCCGCCGCCTGCGCCAGCGTCGCCCAGGCCTGCTCGCGCAAGGCCGAGGCGGTGGGGCCGCCGGCCGGTGCGGACCAGGCATAAGCGACGTACTTCTCCAGCACGATCTCGGCGCCGGGCGTGAGCAGGGTCGTCATCGTCTGGGTGACGCCCACGGCTGTACGCGATCCATTCCCCAGGCACAGGCTGGCATCATCGATGCGGTGCCGCTGGGCACACACCAGATGGATGTCGCTGTGGGCGGTCTGCTCGTGAATCCATGCGCCCTGGGCATCGCCGCCGGTGGCGACGATGCGCAGGCCGCCGTCGAGCCGCGCACCGATGCGCGGATCGTCGCCCTGTGCGGCGCCGCCGGGAGCTGCATCGATGGACGAATCCAGGCTCAGCGCGCCGTGGTAGTCGATCGAGCGGACGCGATAGCGCATCGCCAACAGGCCGGGGACATCCAGCATCACGATGCGCTCGGCCACGATCTCGAGCGTGACGCCACCGGGTGCGCGCCAGCGCAGCGTGCGTCGGTAGCACCCGTCGCGCAGATCCAGTTCACGCCGCAGAGCCAGCCAGGTGCCGGCACTCAGGACGACCGGCGTGTCACCCAGCCGCAGACGGATCCGCGTACCGTCCGCAACCGGCACACGCGTGTCGCTGCCGCGGGCGAACCCCGGGAAGCGTTCGTGGTAATGGATGGCCGTGCGCTCCCATACCGAGGCGAGGAAGACGCCCTGGCTGGGGCTGTCGCCCTCCTCGAATCCTCCGCGGACGCCCAGCGCACCGTTGGCCAGCGCGAACAGGCTCTCCGCGTGCTCGAATCGCGTCGGATCCGTGTCCTCGCTGACCAGGCACCACGGATCGGGGGCGCTGCTGTCCGCGGCGCGCGCCACGGCTGGCATGTCATGTTCAAGCATTTTCACGTGGCCTCCCCGGCACCGTGGCAGCGAGCCTAAAGGCAATTGGTATCGATATCAAGATATCGATACCAATGCTGTGCTGCAGCACGTATGCTGGCGCCCGCAGGGATCCGCCACGTCCATCCCGCCGCGCCGTCATCCATCCGACGTTGACGCTCACTACCTGCGCGCGGAGACTGCCGGTTCATGAACGGCGACCTTGCGCGGGAAGCGGCGCGTGCCGGTCAGCGTCGGATGGGAGCGTCGATTGAGTCGGATCAGCAAAACAGCCGCGGATTCCGCGGCAGCCAACAATCCGACCATGGCGGATCTGGCCCGCCTGGCGGGCACCTCGAAGATCACCGTCTCACGGGCACTGGCCGACAGTCCGCTGGTCAACCCCGATACCCGCACCCGCATCCAGGCGATCGCCCGGGAACACGGCTACAAGCTCAACGTCAGCGCGCGCAATCTGCGGTTGCGTCGCAGCCACATGATCGCGGTGATCGTCGAGATGAAACCCTCCAGCGACCGCCCGATGCTCGATCCCTACCCGCTGAATCTGCTGGGCGGCATCACCCAGGAGCTGACGACCGCCGGCTACAGCGTGCTGCTCACGACCCGGCATGAAGCCAATGCGGCTGCCGTGCATGCCGCCGACGGCCTGATCCTGCTGGGACAGGGCGCGCACCAAGACGCCGTGCGCCGCTTCGACAAGCTCGGGCTTCCGATGGTGGTCTGGGGAGCGCCTTCGAACCATGACACCCACGTCGTGGTCGGCAGCGACAACCGGCTGGGCGGCGCGCTCGTGGCCGAACATTTCGTGACGATCGGCCGCAGGCATCCGGTGTTCGTCGGCAACCCCAGCCATCCGGAAATCCTCGATCGCCTCAACGGCTTCGTCGATACCCTGGCGGAGCACAGCATCAAGCCGCTGCTGATGCGACGCGACGAGTTCACCATGGCCGCCGGCATCGATGCCGTGCACTCCTTGATCGCCCGCGAGGCCGAGTTCGATGCGATCTTCGCCTGCAGCGACCTGCTGGCCATCGGTGCACTCCAGGCCCTCGAGGGACTGGGCAGACCCGTACCCCGCGACGTGTCGATCATCGGCTATGACGACTCCCCGCTGAGTGCCAGCTTCCTGCCGGCGCTTACCACGGTACGCCAGGACTGGCAGGAAGGCGGCACCCTGCTCGCCCGCAAGGTGCTGGCCCTCATCCAGAGACAAACCGCGCAATCCGAGGTGTTGCCGGTGACGCTGGTCCTGCGCGCGACTTGAAGCCGCGGCCGGCACGGACGCGTGCTGGCGGGCCGCGTACCCCGGTTCGGCCGCGATCGACGCCGCCCACCGCGAGGAAATGCCAGGCTTGTCTCGCAGGCAATGATCAGGAACCCGTCGATGACGGCTGGCTGCCGATAAGAGACGACCCGCCCGGGCCATGCATCAGCGGCCGGACGTCTCCACGGCGCGCTCCGCGGCCGCCGGCGTCGGTCCGCTGGTGTCCCTGCGCGGCAGCCAGCGGTCGGTGCGACGCGGCTCGAACGGCGGCTTGAGGCGCGGCTTGTACGGCGTGGGTGGCTTGATCTCGAACGTGGAGCGAGAGGTCGCCGCGCCGCGCGTGATCTGCAGCGTGTATTTGCCGGGCGTGATGTACAGCCGCTGGCCCAGATCGATGGCCTGCGCGACCGGGCGCTCCGACCAGTTGACCGTGGCCGGGTCGAGGTGCTCGCGTGCGAGCCGGGCGTTTTCGGCGGCCAGTGCGCGCTTCGGGTCCAGCAACAGGTTCCATTGCCAGCGGTTGATGCCGCGGATCGCGGTCGCCGTCCAGGACTGCACCGGCTGGCCGTCCGAATCGAGGACGCGCAGGGTCACCGGACCAGCGGCATCCGACCAGTAGCTGCCGCTGAGCTGCGGCAGTTCGGGCGTTTCGTCGAACCACAGTGCCGGCCGGCTCCACCAGTCGCGCTGCGCCTGCAGGTCGGAGACCGGATACAGGTGCAGCGCCTCGTGCATCAGTGCCGGCGTCAGCTCCTCGATCGGCAGCGCGTCGAGGATCCACACGCTGCGGCCGTGAGTGCCGGCGATCAGGTCACGATCACGCGGCTGGATGGCGAGATCGTGCACCGGCACGTCCGGCAGGTTGGCCTGCAGCGACTGCCAGTGATCACCGCGATCCAGCGAGACGTACACGCCGCGATCGGTCCCGACGTAGATCACGTCGGGATTGACCGGATCCTCGCGCACGACGTGGATGGCCTCGGCGGGCAGGCCCCTGGCGATGTCGGTCCAGTGCCTGCCCAGGTCATCGGTGCGATACAGATAGGGCGTGATGTCGTCATCACGGTAGCCGTTGAGCGCGACATAGGCGCGCTCGGGATCGACATGCGAGGGCTCGACGCGGCTGACCCAGCGCTGCGGCAGGCCGGCATCGACATGGTTCCAGGTGGCGCCGCCGTCCGGGGTCACCCAGACATTGCCGTCATCGGTGCCGACCCAGACCACGCCGAACTTCGCCGGCGATTCGGCCAGCGTGGTGATGGTCGCGTAGGGCACGTTGCCACGCTTGGCCGACGTGGTGAGGTCGGGACTGATCGCCTGCCAGGTGTCGCCGCGGTCCAGGGACCGGTACAGCCGGTTGCTGCCGAAATAGACCACGTCGGCGTTGTGCGGTGACAGTTCGATCGGCGTGGTCCAGTTGTAGCGCAGCGGCGGTGCCGCCAGCGGCGGCCGCGGCCGCACCTCGTGCACGCCGTGCGGGCCGCTGCGCTGGTACCAGCCGAACTGGTAGCCGGTATAGACGCGCTTGTTGTCGTGCGGATCGACCTGCACGTACATGCCGTCGCCACCGCCGATGCTCTTCCAGTCGTCGCCGACGGCGAGATCGGTCGCGCTCGAGCCCATCATCGCGCCGTTGTCCTGCAGGCCGCCGTACACGTTGAACGGCTTGGCGAAGTCATAGGCCACGCTGTAGAACTGGCCGACCGCCTGGTGGTTGAGGTTGGTCCAGTGCGTGCCACCGTCGTAGGTGATGGCCAGGCCGCCGTCGTTGCCGACGATCATGCGTTGCGGATCGGCGGGGTCGATCACCAGTTCGTGGTAATCGACATGCACATTGGGCGCATTCAGGCCGTGCCAGGTCTTGCCGCCGTCACCGGAGGTGATCAGCGGCAGGCCCTCGGCGTAGACGCGATTGGCATTGTCGGGGGCGACGCGGATCTGCCCGAAGTAGTAGCCGTAGGTGTAGTCGACGTCACGCAGCGGCTTTTCGTTGGCGCGCGTCCAGTGCGCGCCGGCGTCATCGGAGCGGTAGACCTCGAGCCCGCGGATGTCGGTGGCGAACAGGTCGGCATTGGCATCGCGCAGCTTGTCGCGCAACTGCACGAGCGTGACCTTGCCGCTCTTGACGTCCGCGATCAGCGCTTTCGCGGTCAGCGCGGTGTCGAGATCGTTGTTGCGGATGAAGGCCTCGATCGCCTGCGGGCTCTGGCGCAGGAACTCGGCCTTGGTCATGGTCTGCAGGCGTTGCGGCGACAGCGGGCTGCCGCCGAGGTCGCGCTCGTCCGGGGGCAGCGTGGCCCAGTTGTCGACGCTGGCGTAGACCACGTCGGGTTGGCTCGGCGCGATGGCGAGGCCGATGCGGCCCACGTCCGCGCCGACCGGAAAGCCATCGGTCAGGCGCACCCAGTGGTCGCCGCCGTCGGTGGATTTCCAGATGCCCGAGCCGGGGCCGTCACCGCGGAAGTTCCAGGCGCTGCGCTCGCGATCCCAGAGCGCGGCGTAGAGCACGTTCGGGTTGCGCGGGTCCATGGCGAGGTCGATCGCGCCGGTCCACGGGGTCGAGCCCGCCAGCACCCGCTGCCAGGTCCTGCCGCCGTCGCGCGAACGGTACACGCCGCGTTCGCCGCCGGTCGAATAGAGCTTGCCCAGCGCGGCGACATAGACCGTGTTCGAGTCCTTCGGGTCGACCACGATGCGGGCGATGCGGTCGGAGCTGGCCAGGCCCATGGCCCGGAAGGTCTTGCCGCCATCGTCGCTGCGGAACAGGCCCACGCCGCCGAAGGACGAGCGCGAGGAGTTGGCTTCGCCGGTGCCCACCCAGAGGGTATCCGGGTGCTCGGGATCCACCGCGATCGCGCCGGTGGCCGTGGTCGGCAGGTGATCGGTCAGCGGCACGAAGTGCTGGCCGTTGTCGGTGGTCTTCCAGACGCCGCCGGTGGCGTAGGCGACATAGAACGTGTCCGGTTGCCCGGGCACGCCGGCGATGGCGACCACCCGGCCGCCCTGCGAGGTCGGCCCGATCGAGCGCCAGTGCATGGCGCGAAACGGCGAGTCCGCAGCCAGCGTCCGATGCGCCTGCCAGGCCGCTTCGCGCTGGGCGGCCGTTGCCGCCGGCGCGCCCGGGGGGCGTGCGGCCGTCGCCGGCAGCACGATCGAGGCCAGTACGGCAATGAATGAAATCAGAGACAGGCGGGGCATGGCGGATCTCGCGCGGAACGATGGCCAAGCCTAGTGCAATCGGGTGCACGAATGCTCGCCGCAAACGCGGCGGCCGCGATTGGTCT
>JAGWPB010000110.1 GCA_028870665.1 Lysobacteraceae bacterium | reverse complement strand
CTGCCGCTGGGCTTCAAGCAGCGCCTGGCGCTGGCCTGCGCGCTGCTGCACGAGCCGACGATCCTGTTTCTCGACGAGCCCACCTCGGGCGTCGATCCGCTGGTGCGACGCGAGTTCTGGGACCGCATCCAGGCCTTCGCGGCGCGCGGCGTCACTGTGCTCGTCACCACCCACTTCATGGACGAGGCGGAGTTCTGCGACCGCGTCGCGCTGGGTTCGCTGGGCGCGATCGTGGCGTTGGGCACCCCCGCCGCGATCCGGGCCCGGGCGCGCAGCGCGGCGCTGCCCGACCCGAGCATGGACGATGCCTTCATCGCCCTGATCGCGGCGCACGAGGCGCCGACCCGGAGGTCGGCATGAACCCGCGGCGCCTGCGCGGACTGATGCGCAAGGAGGCGCTGCAGATCGTGCGCGATCCCTCGGCGATCGCGATCGCCTTCGTGATGCCGGTGGTGCTGCTGTTCATCTTCGGCTACGGCGTGTCGCTGGACGCGCACAAGGTGCCGCTCGCGGTGGTCGTCGAGCAGCCCACGACGCAGACCGCGAGCCTGATCGGCGGCTTCGAGCAATCGCCCTATTTCCGCGTCGAGTTCGCCGCCAGCCTCGCCGCGGCGCGCGCGCGGCTGCAGCAGCGCCGCGTCAACGGCATCGTCTGGCTGCGCGCGGACTTCAGCCGCAAGCTGCTCGCCGGCCGCGCGCCGACCATCAACGTGATCGTCAGCGGCACCGACGCCAACAACGCGCGCATCCTCGAAAGCTACGTGCAGGGCGTCTGGCAGACCTGGCTGACCGGGCGCGCCCGGGCGCGCGGGGTCGCGCTGGTGCTGCCGGTGCAGCTCGACAGCCGCGTCTGGTTCAACCCCGCGCTGCGCAGCCGCGACTTCCTGGTGCCGGGCCTGATCGCCATCATCATGACCCTGATCGGCGCGCTGCTGACGGCGCTGGTGGTCAGCCGCGAGTGGGAGCGCGGCACCATGGAGGCGCTGTTCGCCACCCCGGCGACGATGAGCGAGATCCTGCTCGGCAAGCTGATTCCGTATTTTTTGCTCGGCATGGGCGGCATGACGCTGTCGGTGCTGATGGCGCGCTGGCTGTTCGCGGTGCCGCTGGTGGGTTCGGCGCTGCTGCTGTTCGCGGTCGCCGCGGTGTTCATGCTGGCCGCCCTCGGCATGGGCCTGCTGATCTCGACCGTGGCCCGCAACCAGTATGTCGCCGCGCAGATCGCGGTGGTGGTGACCTTCCTGCCGGCGTTCATGCTGTCGGGCTTCATCTACGACATCGGCTCGATGCCCGCGCCGATCCAGTGGCTGACGCACCTGTTTGCGGCGCGCTATTTCGTCACCCTGCTGCAGACGCTGTTTCTGGCCGGCGACATTCCGGCGGTGATCGTCGGCAACCTGCTGGCGCTGCTGCTGATGGCCGCGGTCTTTCTCGGCCTGACCTGGCGCCTGTCGCGCAAGCGGCTCGACTGACGTGCTGCAGCGCATCCTGGCCCTGGTGCTGAAGGAGTTCCGCGCGCTGTTGCGCGACAAGGCCAGCCGCACGGTGCTGATCGTGCCGCCGCTGCTGCAGGTGCTGGTATTCGGCTACGCGGCGACCTTCGACCTCAACCACGTCGCCTATGCCGTGTACAACCAGGACCGCGGCGCGGCGTCGCGGCAGCTGCTGGCGCGCTTCGCCGGATCGCCCACTTTCCGGCAGGTGGCGGTGATCGGCAACGACGCGCAGATCGCGCCGCTGCTCGACCGCCGCGACGTGCTGCTGGTGCTGCACGTCGGGCCGCGCTTCAGCCGCGATCTGGCCCGCGGCCAGAGCGGCCGGCTGCAGGTGTTCATCGACGGCCGCGACTCCAATACCGCCGGCATCGTGCTCGGCGACGTCGCCGCGATCGTGCAGCAGTTCAACACGACCTGGGCGCAGCAGCACGGCGCCGGGGCGCCCGCGGCGCAGCTCGACTTCCGCGCCTGGTTCAACCCCAACCTGCTCTCGCGCTGGTTCATCATTCCCGGCATCGTCGGCCTGCTGACCCTGGTGATCGCGCTGCTGGTCACCGGGCTGTCGGTGGCGCGCGAACGCGAGGCCGGCACCTTCGACCAGCTGCTGGTGACGCCGCTGCGGCCGGTGGAGATCCTGCTCGGCAAGGCGTTGCCGGGCTTCGTCATCGGCACCCTCGAGGCCAGCGCGATCATGGCCGTGGCGGTGTTCTGGTTCGGCGTGCCGCTGACCGGCAGCCTGCCGGCGCTGTACCTGGGCCTGCTGCTGTTCCTGCTGGCCGCGGTCGGCATCGGCCTGATGATCTCCTCGCTCGCGGTGACCCAGCAGCAGGGCCTGCTGGGGGTGTTCCTGTTCATGGTGCCGGCGGTGATCCTGTCGGGCTTCGCCACGCCGATCGAGAACATGCCCGCCGTCGTGCAGTGGCTGACGCTGGCCAACCCGTTGCGCTACTTCCTGGTGATCCTGCGCGGCGTGTTCCTGCAGGGCGACGGCATCGCGCTGCTGTGGAGCCAGTACCTGCCGCTGGCGGCGATCGGCGTGACCTGCATGAGTCTGGCCGCGTGGCTGTTCCGCAGGCGGCACTGAGCTTGCGAGCACTGACGACAGCATCGGCGAGCGTCATCCCAAGGTCCGCAAGCGACGCATGCCCGTTCCGCATTCCCCGGTGTTCGGCTGATCGGCCTGGCCGAGACGAAAGGCGACTGCCTGCGTCGCATCCGGTTCGCGCGGCGCAGTCCTGGAACTCGGGCCGGTTGCCGGTCCCCCACTCCGGATCGCACGCGAAGCCAGGCGCTGCGACCGGCAGATCCGGCATGCCGATGCGGGTTCCCTTGCGCT
>JAGWPB010000109.1 GCA_028870665.1 Lysobacteraceae bacterium | reverse complement strand
ATGGTGCCCAGGAGAGGACTCGAACCTCCACGGTTTTACCCGCTAGTACCTGAAACTAGTGCGTCTACCAATTCCGCCACCTGGGCCGGTGGCCCGCGGGCAGGCCGCGGGAGCCGCGTAATCTATGCGGGCGCCTGCGCCGTGTCAACGCCGCGGTTGCAATGTGGCGCCGGGTCGGCGAGGCTGCCGGCAATCAAAGAGAGAGTCCACGTGTCCCCACGATCCCCGCGCGGCCCCCGTTCCGGTCCCCGTTCCGGCCCCCGTCATCCCGCCGCTACCTCCGCCGCCTCGCCGCCGTCGGCCGATCCGCACGCCGCGCGCGAGGCCCGGCGTTACGCCAACCCGATCCCCAGCCGCGAGGCGATCCTGGCCCTGCTGACCGAACGCGGCGCGCCGCTGGCCGCCGACGCGATCGCGGTCGCGCTGCAGCTGGCCGAGGATGCACCGCGCGAGGCGCTGGACAAGCGCCTGGCGGCGATGTTGCGCGACGGCCAGCTGCTGCAGGATCGCCGCGGCCGCTACGCGCCGGCGCAGAAACTCGATCTGATCGCGGGCAGCGTGCTGGCCAACGCGGAAGGCTTCGGCTTCCTGCGCCCGGATGCGGGCGGCGAGGATCTGTACCTGTCGCCCGCGGAGATGCGTCGCGTGCTGCACGGCGACCGCGTGCTGGCGAGCGTGGTCGGCGTCGACCGCCGCGGCCGCCGGCAGGGCGCGATCGTCGAGGTGCTGGAGCGCCGGCCGGCGCGGCTGGTGGGTCGCGCCTTGGTCGAGAACGGCGTCACCGTGGTGGTGCCCGATGACCGCCGCATCCATCAGCACCTGCTGATCCCGCCGGGCGGCGGGCATGCGCTGCGCTCCGGGCAGATCGTGGTCGCCGAGATCACCGATCCGCCCAGCGCCGGTCGCGGCCCGCTCGGCCGCGTGCTGGCGGTGCTGGGCGAACGCCTGACGCCGTCGCTGATCGTGCGCATGGCGATCGCCGATCGCGACCTCAAGGAAGAGTGGCCCGACGCCGCGCTGCGCGAGGCGGCGCTGGTGGCGCCGACGGTGCGCGCCGCCGAGCACGCCGATCGCCTCGACCTGCGCGCGCTGCCGCTGGTGACCATCGACGGCGCCGACGCCCGCGATTTCGATGACGCGGTGTACGCCGAGCCCCTGGCTGACGGCGGTTTCCGCCTGGTGGTGGCGATCGCCGACGTGTCTCATTACGTTCCGGCCGGCGACGCGCTCGACGCCGAGGCCTACCGCCGCGGCACCTCGGTGTATTTCCCGGGCTATGTCATCCCGATGCTGCCGGAGACGCTGTCCAACGGCATCTGCTCGCTGAACCCCGGTGTCGAGCGGCTGTGCATGGTCTGCGACATGCGCGTGGACGCCGCGGGCGAGGTCACGCGCGCGCGCTTCCATGCCGGTTTGATGCGTTCGCACGCGCGCCTGACCTATGACCGCGTCTGGCAGGCGATCGGCGAACGCGACGCCGACGCCCGCGCCGAGCTGGCCGATGTGCTGCCGCAGCTCGAGAACCTGCATCGCCTGTATCAGGCCCTGGCGCGTCAGCGCAGCCGGCGCGGGGCGATCGACTTCGACGGTCACGAGGTCAGCTTCCGGCTCGACGCCGACGGCGTGGTGCAGGCGCTGGGCGGACGGCCGCGCAACGATGCGCACCGGCTGATCGAGGAGTGCATGATCGCCGCCAACGTGCAGGCGGCGAAATTCCTCGCTCGCAAGCGCATTCCGGCGCTGTATCGCGTGCATGCGCCACCGCCGGTCGAGAAATACGAGGACCTGCTGGGCTTCCTCAAGGAGTTCAAGCTCAAGCTGCCGCCCGCCGGCGAAGTGACGCCGGCCGATTTCTCCGCGCTGCTGACGCGCGTGCGCAAGCGCCCGGATGCGGCGCTGCTGGAGTCGGTGCTGCTGCGTGCGCAGAGCCTGGCCGTCTATCACGCCGCCAACGAGGGCCATTTCGGACTGGCGCTGGACGCCTACGCCCACTTCACCTCGCCGATCCGCCGTTATCCGGACCTGCTGGTGCATCGCGCGATCCGGCACGCGCTCGTCGACGGCAAGCCCGGCGATTACCGCTACACGCCCGAGCGCATGGCCGAAATGGCGGTGCATTGTTCGCAGACCGAGCGCCGCGCCGAGGAGGCCGAACGCGACGTCGACGAACGCTACAAGTGCGCGTGGATGGAGCGCCACGTCGGCTCCGAGTTCGACGGCGTGGTTACCGGCGTCACCTCGTTCGGGCTGTTCGTCGAGCTGACCGAGTCGCGCGTCAGCGGACTGATCCACGTCACCCAGCTGCCGGCCGACTATTACCACTTCGATCCCGTGCGCCGGTTGCTGGCGGGCGAGCGCACGCGCCACAGTTTCCGGCTGGGCGATGCGGTGCGCGTGCAGGTGCTGCGCGCCAGCCTGGAGGATCGCAAGATCGACTTTCGCCTGGTGCCGCCGCGGAAGCCCGCATGAGCGAATGCTGGATCGTCGGCGTCCATCCGGTCGAAGCCGTGCTGAGCCACGACCCCGAGCGGCTGCTCGAAGTGCTGGTCGAGCAGGGCGCGAACCATCCGCGCGTCGCAGGGCTGGCGGCGCGTGCGCGCGAACAGGGCATCGCCGTGCATGCGCGGACGCGCGAAGCGCTGGAGCGCGCGAGCGGCGAGGCGCGTCACCAGGGCGTGGCGGCGCGATGTCGCGAGGCCGCGCCGCTGGCCGAGGCGGCGATTCCGGCCCTGGTCGAGCGCGCCGGATCGGCGGCGCTGTTCCTGGCGCTGGACGGTGTCACCGATCCGCACAACCTCGGTGCCTGTCTGCGCAGCGCCGCCGCGGCCGCGGTGACCGCGGTGATCGTGCCGAAGGATCGCGCCAGCGGCATCAC
>JAGWPB010000056.1 GCA_028870665.1 Lysobacteraceae bacterium | reverse complement strand
GGCAGCGGGTTCGGCGCGGGCGGCGCGGGCGGGGTGACGGCCGCCGGCGGATTCGCCGCAGACGCGGGCGCCGCCGGCACGCCGGTCCCACCCATCACCCGCGGACCGTCCTTGCTCTCGGGGCCGGTGCCCTGCGGCCGCGGCAGATGTGAAATCGGGCCGACGCCGAAGCCCGGCATCCAGACCGGCTTGCCCATCTCGCTGTCGTTGAACTGGCGCGCGATGTGCGCACCGCGACCCACCACCTCGTGGTTGAGGTGCGAATCCGGGTTGAAGACCACCGGGGTGACGAAGATCACCAGCTCGTCGCGGTTGGACTGGAAGTTCTTGTCGCGGAACAGCGCGCCCAGGATCGGCACGTCGCCCAGCCAGGGGAACTTGGTCAGCGTGTTCGAGCCGGAAGCCTGCACCAGGCCCGACATCACGATGGTCTGGCCGCTGTGGACGTTGACCATCGAGCTGGTCTTGCGGGTCAGGAACCCGGGATAGCCGTTGATCACCACCGAAGGATCGATCTGGCTGACCTCGGTGTCGACGCTGGCCTCGATGTTGCCGAAGCGGTCCGCGAGCGGCTTGATGTTCAGCTGCACGCCGTAGTTCTTGTAGCTAACCGTGGTCTGGCCGAGGCCGCTGGAGACCGGAATCGGTACCTCGCCGCCGGCGAGGAAGGTGGCGTCGCCGCCGCTGCGCGTGCTCAGCTGCGGGTTGGCCATGATGTAGGCGTCGCCGTTCTGCACCGCCAGGTTGATCACCGAGGACAGCGAGGTGGTAATGCCCAGGTAGCGCGAGAACGGCATGTCGGTCGGCAAACCCTGGAGAGGACCGCCGGGTCCCTGCAGCTCGTTGCTGAGCTGGCCGCCCTGGGTGACGTCGCCGATGCGGTAGTAGGGATTGGTCACCGCGCTGCCGACCACGCCCAGCGCCGGGCCTGCGATTGCCTGCTGCCAGTTGATGCCGAGGTTCTTCAGCACCGACTTCTTGAAGTCGACCACCTGCACGTCGAGGTAGATCATGCGCTTCATGTCCACCGTCACCGCGTGGGTGAGGTTGATCACCCCGCCGCGCAGGCTCTGCACCACCTTGGCGACCTGCTTCTCATCAGTGGGGGTGATGTCGCCGCTGAGCACCACCTGGCCGCCGCGGGCATCCACCTGCAGACCCTCGATGCCGCCGAGGGCGTCGCGCAGGTTGCTCGCCATCTGCGTGCTGTCCTGCGCGCTGATGTCGATGTTGTAGGCGGCGACCCGGCCGCGGCGGTTCCAGATCAGCAGGTTGGTGTCGCCCACGCCGGTGCCGATCAGGATCAGCTGGCGCGGCAGGTTGGTCACCGAGAGCAGCTTGCCGTTGCCGACCGCGACACGGCGCACGCCGTCCACGGGCAGGGTCTTCACCTCGCCGTTGTAGAGGTGGATGGTCTCGGCGCGCACCGGCTCCATCGCGGCGCCGGCGGTCGTCATCGTGGCGGCGGCGCTGGCGAGCACGAGGGCCAGGGAACGGGTCAGTCGATTCATGGCGGGTCCTAGGTGGGATCGTGGTCGCGGATCAGTGCGCAACGACGGGCGGCGGCGTGCCGCCCTTCGGCGCCTGGTGCTGGATCATCTGCCGCAGCGCCTGCAGCGCCTGTTGCTGCGGCGGCACGGCGGTCGGGGCGTTGGCGTTGGCCGGCACCGGCAGCGCCAGCGGCGGCCCCGGCACGAAGGTCTGCGCGGGCGCGCCGTTGCCGCCGCCGCTGCCGCCGATGATGTACTGCACGCCGAGGCCCGAGGCGCCGGACCCGGCGGCGATCCCGGTCAGCTTGGCCAGCAGCTGCGCCTGCGACATCCGCGGCACCTGCTGGTCGGGCGGCGGCAGGCTGCGCAGATTGCTCAGGACCACGCGCAGGGTGCCGACCTGCTGGGCGAGGATCAGTTCGGACGCCTGCCGGGGCGTCACTTCCAGGGTCACGGTGCTGTAGCTCTGCTGCAGAGTCCGCTCGAGCGGCTGGCCGGTGCCTTCGTTGGTCTGCGCGTTGTCCACGTGCTCGCCGAAGAAGCGGTGCCCGGTCGCCATCACCTTGACCAGGTGGAACAGCGGCAGCACCTCGTTCTCGCGCTGCGTATCCGCCCCGCTCTTGGGTCCGAACGCACCGGTCAGCAGCACGTCGACGCGGTCGTCGGGGCGCACCAGTCCGTTGATCGAATTGAGCGTGTCGACGTCGATGGTCACCGCGCGCATGTTCGGCGGCAGGGTGCTGGCGAAGTCGTTGTTGGGCTTGGCCACGAAGTCGCTTTCCAGCAGCGGCTTGCCCGACTGCACCGGTCGCGCCAGCGTGCGGCCGGCGTAATCGCCCCACTTCGCCTGGGTGATGGTGCCGGTGTAGATCAGGTCCTGCGGATACAGGCGCGTGGCCATGTTGCTGCCGTCGGCGACGGTGCCGGCGGCGAGGTTGCGCTCCGGCACCACCACCTGGACCATGCCCGCGCTGAGTTGGGCCGCCAGTTCCTGCTGGTACTGCGCCTGCTTCTGGCCGAGATAGCTGTGCAGCAGCAGCACCGCGATGATCGCCATCACGAACGCGGCGGCCAGCATCGCCCCGTATTTGTTGACGCGTGGAAGCTTGAGTTTCATGACGGCCTCAGGGCAGTGAGATCAGGTAGCTGTAGTGGGTCCAGAAGGCTTTCAGCGCGGCGATCAGCTGGTCCGCCGGCGAGGGATTCCCGCTGGTGGCCACGGCGATCAGGATCAGCGCGGCGGCGATCACCACCACGTACTCCGCCGCCGCCTGGCCGTTCTGGCGTGCCGGCATCGCCGGACGCCGAAATCGCCGCGCTCTTTCCGATGGACTGTCGCATCCGCGCATGCCTCCCCCTCGTGCGATTCGCTAGTGCGACTCGACGGTCAGCGTGATGGACGACCCGGCGCGCATCGGCTGCACGACGATGCCCATGGCGCTGGCGCCCTTCTGGTACATGCCGACACTGCGCTGGTCGGCGCCCGGCACCGGGCGCAGCATCGTCCGCGACCAGCCCTGCGCCGGCAGCGCGCGCGCATAGAAGCGCAGCACCTCGGCCGGCGATTGCGCGCTGTAGAGCAGCCAGGTATCACCCAATTTGCCGCCGTCACGGCTGACCATGTGCGTCAGCACGCGGGCATCGCCGGGTGCGGCCACCGCCAGCCGCATCGCCTCGGCGCTGCCGCGCGCCGGCTCGCTGACGCCGAGCAGGGCCACGCTGCCTTGGCCGCGCGCCTGCGTCTGCACGGTGTAGAAACAGCCCGCTTCGGCGTGCGCGATCACCGACCACGGACCCACCCGGTAGCGCAGATACACCGGCCGGCCGCCCGGCGCCGTCCAGGCCCGGGTATAGAACTGCAGCAGCGCGTCCTGCGAGAGCGCGCTGCTGGCCTCGACGATGGCCATCGGCAGTCCGTCGGTGGCGACCCGCGGCGCGATCAGCGTCACCCGGCTGCCGGGTGGAACCGGCGCGGCCTTGCAGCGCAGCGCGGGCGGCGCCTGCTGGGCTGCCGCCAGCGCGGGCAGCAGCGCGAACGCCAGCGCGGGCAGGATCAGCCGGAGCATGTGGTCCCCGACGAGGCCGACGAGCTGGTGACGAAGGTCGCGGTCGAACTGCTGTTGTTGCCCGTCACGGACAGGCTGCCGGTGACGCTGCTCGACAGCCCGCTGCCGTAGCTCGTGGTCTGGGTCAGGCTGGTCTGCGAGGCGGTGACGGTGGCCTGGTAGAGCGGGCTCTTCTTGTTGCCCAGCTGGCTGGTGTCGCAGTTGGTCACCGTGGTGCCGTTGGTCTCGACGCAGGTGTAGCTCGGCCCGCTGCTGACGCTGAAGCCCTTGTTGCCCAGGCTGTTGATCTGGTCCTGCGTCAGCGTCATCACCGATTCGCTGGCGGTCTGCGTGGTCGAGCTCTGCGGCGGCGTGGTGCAGCCGCTGGGATAGACGTCGATGGTGGTGGTCGTGGAGCCGATGCTGCAGGTCAGCGTGATCACCCCGTTGCCCGCCGGCGCCGACTGGCTGCAGGTGTAGCCGAGCTGGTTGACGTAGATGGTGGTCAGGGTCTGCAGCTGCTGCGCCTGCGCGTTGCCGTTGCCGCCGTTGTTGGGCGGCGGGTTGTAGTTGGCCAGGCGGTCGGCCGGCACCTCGGCGGGATCGTTGACCAGCACATAGCCGAGCGTCAGCCCGCTCAGGTCCGGCAGCAGGCCGTAGCCCTTGCCGCCGAGGCTGACGTTGGTGGCGCTGATCACGCTGTTGAGCGGCGAGAACAGCGAGGTCGGCAGCACGCTGCTGATCTGGTGCCTGACATTGCCCGGATTGGCCGCGCTCCAGCCGTCGGCCAGCAGGGCATCCTGCGCATTGAAGGTCAGAGCGAGGTGGTTGTAGAGGGTGGACGGCGACGCCAGGTTGTCGTAGCCGATCGTCCCGTTGGGGTCGTTGGGCACGAGGCTGACCTGCGCCGTGGTCAGGCCGCTGGTATTGAGGTCGAAGCCGATGCCGACCACGTTCAGCGCCGAGAAGATGCCGCCGATGAGGGTGTCCTGCAGGGTGCCGCTGGCCGCATTGCTCAGGGTGCCCAGGGTGCCGGAGTTCTGGCCGACCAATTCCTGGCCGGAGGCGTCCTCCCACAGCGGCTGCGCCTGGTAGGCGGTGCTGCACAGACCGCCGTTCTGGCTGCAGATGCCCGTCGGGTCGCCGAAGAAGCGCGCCCGGGTGTCGGCCTGGATCTCGGCCTGGCTGCGGGTGGCGGCGGTGGCGCCGCGCAGGTTGCTGTTCGGCATGTAGACCGTGCGCTGGAAGGCCGCGTAGCGCGCCGCCTGCTGCGCGGCGACGTCCATGCTGAGGTAGCGCATCAGCAGGGTCATGATCAGGAATAGCGGCACCAGCAGGAAGGCGCTGGCGATGATGGTCTCGGCGATCGCCTGGCCGCGCTGGCGGCGGGCGGACGCGGGCATCGCGCGGAAGGCTCCGGTGCTCATCTCAGAACACCGCTTCCGCGCCCATCACCGCGGCCTTGACCAGCGGCGGCGTGGGCACCAGGTGTGCCTCCCAGTAGGGACTGAACAGGCTGGCGTACAAGGTGGCGCCGCCCAGCGTCTGGTAGGCCGGCGGGCTGGCCAGCGTGGTCTCGTCGCTGTAGGACGGGCGGATGAAGTACACCTGCGCACTGGCGCCGACCAGCATCACGCCGCTGCCCTCGCTGTCGGTCAGCGCGAAGCTGCCGGTGGCGATCGGCATCTGCCGAGCGTTGGTACCGCTGGTGCCCGCGTTGAGCTGCTGGGTGGTGGCGATCGTGCCGGCCTCGCGCGCCGCGAAGATGCTCAGGGTCGGGGCGTCGTAGTCGGCGGACTTGAGATCGGTGACGTCGATGTAGTTCTGCAGGCCGCTGTAGAAACTGCCGCTCAGCGTGTACTGGTCGCTGGTGCCGGCGGTGACGTTGGCGAAACCGGTGGCCGGGCTGATCGGGATGATCAGCGGGATCGGCACCGGGATCGGCCCCACCGGCGTGGGCACCTCGATCACGCAAATGCCGGTGCCGAGAAAGGCACTGGTGTCACCGCCGGTGCCGGTGGTCCAGGTCTTGTTGTCGGTCGACAGCGTGGTGCTGCCGCTGTAGCCGGTCGAATTGATGATGATGCCGCCGAAACCGTCGCCGAGGCAGGTGCCGGCGGACCAGATCAGCGAGGTGAAGGGCGCGATCTCGTTGCTGCTGCGGCCCTTGCTGAAGGCGTCGCGCGAAGCCATCACCACGTTGTGGAAACGGTTGTTGGGGTCGGCGTTGTTGTTGGTCGAATAGTTGTTGGGTGCGTAGGGGCTGATGAAGGGCACCCGCACGAACTTGCCGACCTGCACCAGGCTGGCGGCGGTCAGGCCCTGGGCGACGCCGCCGAGCGCGTTGGCGTTGTTCAGCGCCGCGGTGGCGATCTGCGCGTTGGGGTCGGTCGCGGTCAGCACCTGCTGCATCAGTCCGCCGCTGTTGAGGGCGGACAGGCCGAGGTCGGCGATGGCGCCGGCGTAATAGGCCTGCGAGGCGTTGCCGAGCGCGATCTCGATGCCGTTGAGCACGCTGACCAGCGGGCCGGCGGCGGTGTTGATGCCGTCGAAGATGCCGCTGCTGATGGCCTGGTAGACGCTCATCACGGTGGTGCCGGGCTCGCCGCCGGCCTCGTCACCCACCTCCAGCGCGGCCAGGATCTCCTCGGCAGTGCCATTGGTGTTGAAGTTGCCGCAGCTGGCGTCGGTGTAGATCAGGCAGTAGTAGCGCGCCCAGGACGCCAGCCCGACGACCTGGGCGATGGCCACCTGGTTGGCGACCATCGCCCGGTTCGCGTAGGACGAGAAGTTGTAGGCGCGCGCCAGTTCGACCGCACCGCTGTAGGCGGCCGAATCGGCCGCGTTCTGCAGGTGGATGCGGGTGACCACCAGGCGGCCGGCGTTGTAGACCATCAGGGCGGCGATCACCAGGATCGCCGCCACGATCACGACCAGGATCGAGGCCTGGCCGCCCATGCGGCGCCGGGCAGCATCCCGGCGCCGGGGCCTGCGCGCAGGCGCGGAGCTCGAGCGGGTCATGACAGCGAGCTCAGCTCGTGCGCCGATCAGCCGCCGGTCTGGCCGGCGTGATTGGCGCTGGTTTTGTAGTTGCTCAGGTTGTACTGCTTGTTTTCGGCGTTGGCTTTGGTCACGTTGTTGGTCGCAAACCCCTGACCTGCAACGCCACCCTGACCACCCAGCTGGCTGGTGATCGAGGCCATCTGGCCGCGCACGGCGCCGCCGAAGGCCGAATAGACCGCGATCGCCGCGATCGCCACCAGGGCGACGATGATGATGTACTCGGTCATGCCCTGGCCGAACTGGCGACGGCCGCTCTGACGCTGCTGCAAACGGATGTTCGACTTCATGGTGCGGACTCCTGACTTGGATGCGCCGGACCTGGCGCGGGACAAAACGACCCTCTCGGGCCATCCACCGGCAACGTCGAAGCGCGAGCGGCCTTGGCGCTGCAGGTAACGGGCTCGTGTCGCTCAGGGGCGACATTGCCTATACGGGTGTGTGCTCCGGAACCCCCCGGGAGCGGAAGCGATGCTGCGCGTGGATGCGTACCCTTGCCACCTCCCCCTCAGGACGGCGCGACCTGCCGAGAGGTCCGTCACAGTTTCTACAGCGCGGCGAAAAGTCGCAAGCCGCGAATCCATACGTTTTCGTAAAGAATGCCGAGCACCGGACCGATGAGCCGGCGCCGAGTCGCGGCCCCGGCGCCGGGCCGCGCCGGGCCGCGCCACTGCTAGCATGCAGCGATCATCGAAGCGGATGCACCGATCCATGCGGCGGATACTCCAGCGCTTGCGCGGCGCAACTCCACCGGCGGCGGAAGTTCCGGCGCCACGGCAGGCCCACGGCGTGGTCCTGCTGGCCACCGGCATTTCGATCCGCCTCGGCCTGCAGGCCGAGGCGCTGGCCCGCGATGGCGGCGAGCCGCTGCTGCGCGAGCTGGCCCGCGGCGCGCTGGCGACCGGACCGGACGCGCTGGTCGTCAGCGTCCCGGCCGATGATCACACCGCCCTGGAAGTGGTGCTGCGCGGCCTGCCGCTGCGCTGCATTCCGGTGCCGCGCGGGATGGCACAGGGCGCCGCGCTGCGCGCGGCGCTGTCGGTCCTGCCGGATTCCTGCAGCGGTGCGCTGCTGCTGCCCTGCGATCGTGCGCGCACCGCGGCCGCGGATCTCGCGCGCCTGCTGCGGGCCTGGCGACAGCAGCCGCAGCGGGCGGTGTGCTTCGCCGCGGACCACGGGATCCCCGGACTGCCGGCCCTGCTGCCGCAGCCGTGGTGGGAGGCGCTCGATCCCGGCAACGGCCTGGCCCTGCGCACGCTGCTGCAGGGCCGCCCGGACGAAGTCAGCGTGCTGGAAGCGGGCGCGACCGGACATGCGCTGCCCGATCACGCCGCCGGCTGAGCGCTGCGCACGGCAGCGCACGCCCCCGCGGCCGCCTCAGCCCGAGATCGCCAGCCGCTCCGAGGCATACACGCGCATCGTGGCCAGGATCGCCAGCAGCGCGGCCAGCGCGGTTCCGGCCAGACAGGCCGCGACCGACGCCGCGCCCAGCGCCTCGCCGCGCACCAGCTGCATGATGCCGAGCTGCTGGCCGAGCAGCGGTACCGCGTACATCCAAAGCTGTGCCTTGACCGGAACCACGATCAGCAGGACCGACGGCAGCACCGGCACGAACATCAGCAGCGACAGATAGGTCTGCGCCTCGCGGTAGCTCTTGGCGAAGGCCGCGACCAGGGTCTGCAGCGCCGCCAGCAGCAACACCAGCGGCAGCATCAGCAGCAGCACGAAGGTGGCGAAGTGCGCGCCGAGATCCAGCACCATGTCGAGCCGGCTGGTGTCGATGAAACGGCCGGCGACGGCGAAGGCGACGACGCTCAGCGCCAGGCTGACCAGCGCGAACGCGGTGGTCGCGGCCAGCTTGCCGAGCAGGATGCGCCGGCGCGGCACCGGGTTGGCGAACAGCGGCTCCAGCGACTGCCGCTCGCGCTCGCCGGCGGTGGTGTCGATGGCGAGATACATGCCGCCGAGAAACGCGGTCAGCACGAAAAAGTAGGGCAGCATCGAGAAGATCAGCGCGCCGCGCGCCTGCGGCGTGGCCTGGTCGCGGTCGGCGGCGACCAGCGGCGACGCCAGTGCCGGCGACAGGCCGCGCACCAGCAGGCGCTGCGCGCCGACGATCTTCGCGTAGCGCTTGACCATCGCGCGCAGCCGGCTGACGTCCTCGTGGGTGTCGCGGCGCGAGGAGTCGTAGATCAGCTCGACCTCGGCCGGCTCGCCCTTGCGCCAGTGCGCGGCGTAGCCGGCCGGGATGCGCAGCACCACGTCGGCCTTCTGCTCGCGCACCGCGGCCTCGGGATCGCGCGGCGCCGGCTTGACCACCATGCCCATCTGCACCAGCGCCGCGACCAGGTTGGGCGCGTTGGCGGCGCCGACCACCGGCACCGGCAGCGGCTTGCCGGCCTTGTCGAGCTCGATGTGCAGCTGCACGTTGATCAGCACCACGAACAGCACCGGCGCCAGCAGCGGCCCGGTCAGCAGCGCGTTGATCAGGGTGCGGCGGTCGCGCAGGTTCTCGCGCACTTCCTTGAGGAACACGGTCAGGGCGGCGTGCATGCGTTGCTCCGGAAGGCGCATAACCAGGGTGCTGAAGCAAGGGCTTTCCTGCCCTGCTTCAGCGTCGCGAGCCCGGCGCAGGTCCGGACTCGCTCCCGTTGAAGCAAGCTCGTACGAGCTTGCTTCACGAGCGGGACATCCCTGTCCCGCCTGTCAGGCTGCTTTCCCGGCAGCAGCCTTCCCATCAGGCCGCGCGGGTTTCGCTGCGGCTGATGATCTGCACGAAGGCGTCCTCGAGGCTGGCCGCGCCGGTCTGCTCGCGCAGCGTCTGCGGCGCGGCGTCGGCGACCACGCGACCGTGCGCGATCACCACCACGCGATCGCACAGCGCCACCACCTCCTGCATGATGTGGCTGGAAAACAGCACGCAGCGGCCCTCGGCGCGCAGCCCGAACAGGAACTCGCGCATCGCCCGCGTCGCCATCACGTCGAGCCCGTTGGTGGGTTCGTCGAGGATCAGGTTCTTCGGATCGTGCACCAGCGCGCGCGCGATCGCGGTCTTGACGCGCTCGCCCTGCGAGAAGCCCTCGGTGCGGCGACCGGCGATGGCGGCCATGTCCAGGGCGGCGATCAGGGCATCGCAGCGCCGGCGCAGCGTTGCCTCGTCGAGACCGTGCAGACGACCGAAGTATTCGATGTTCTCGCGCGCGGTCAGGCGCTTGTAAAGGCCGCGCGCGTCCGGCAGCACACCCAGCGCGCGGCGCACGCCGAGCGGATCGGCGGCGGCGTCGCGGCCGTCCACCAGCACGCGGCCGCGCTCGGGCTTCATCAGCGTGTAGAGCATGCGCAGCGTGGTGGTCTTGCCGGCGCCGTTGGGCCCGAGCAGGCCGGTGATCTCGCCGTCGCGCGCGCTGAAGCTGACGTCCTCGACCGCCTTCACCGCGCCGAAGCTCTTGTGCAGGTTCTGCACCTCGATCATGGCGTGGCCCCGCTGAAGTTGACGAACGGCGGCGTCGGACCCAGCGCGTCCAGGCACTGCGCGTCCAGCGTCTTCGGCTTGAGGTCCTTGACGAAGCGCGCCACCAGCCGCGGCATGCAGCCGGCACCGATGACGTTGTGGCCCTGCCCCCTGGCGATCAGCAGGCGGCCGTCGGACAGGTCCTTCAGCACCTCCGCGCCGTAGCGCGGCGGCGTCACCGGATCGTACTGGCCCTCGAGGATCAGCACCGGCGTCGCCGTTTTCAGCGGCACATGGAAATCGGCCGGCAGCGCGCCGTGCGGCCAGACCGCGCACTGCGCGCCCAGCTGCTGCTGGAACACCGCGCCGAGCAGGGTTCCGGCATCGCGCGGATCGGGCTTGAGCAGGGCGGCGTCCTCGCTGCACACCACCGACAGCTCCATCGCGCCGTTGATCGATCCGCCCAATTCACGGTGAATCAGCGCGCTCTGCCCCAGCAGCGGGGCATAGTCGCCGGCCAGCGCGGCGTGGATGGTCAGCGGCAGCAGCGCGGCGGTCACCGGCGAGTAGGCGAACAGGCGCACGGTGCCGACCAGGCGGTCGGCGGTCAGCGCACGCGTGGTCGGCGCGAACGTCGCCGGATCGGGAAAGCTGACCGTCGGCGGCGCCGCCTTCAGCTTGTCGCGCAGCTGCAGCAGGGCGGTCCACGGATCACCGAACGCCTTGGCGCAGGCCGGCGTGCCGGTGCACAACGCGAAGTCGGCCTTGAGCGCGGCGTCGAGGTTGCGCGCGAAGTCCTGGCCCAGTACCAGCGTGTCGGGAACCACGCTGTCGAGAACGAGGCTGCGCACGCCGGCGGGGTCGCGCCGCGCGTACTGCTGGGCGACTCGAGTGCCGTAGGACACGCCGATCAGATTGAAGCGCGGATCGCCCAGTGCCTTGCGCAGCGCGATCAGGTCGTACACCGCGTCGGTGGTCGTGTAATCGCGCGGATCGGCCTTCCGTTCGACCTCGGCCAGGCAGGCGCGGGTGTCGGCCTCGACCTGCGCGGCGTCGAAGCCGGGCTGCGGCGCACGCGCCTCGGCGGCCTTCTCGGCCTGCGGACACGCCAGCGCGTTGGAGCCGCCGGTGCCGCGCTGGTCGAGCAGGATGATGTTGCGATGCTGCAGCAAGGGCGCCAGCGCCGGCGCCACCTGCGGATAGCTGTCGATCGCCGACTGCCCCGGCCCGCCGGCGATGAACACCACCGGATCGGGATCGGGTTGCGCCGCCTTGCTGCGAATCAGCGCCAGCCGCAGCGCGATCCGGCGACCGCCCGGCGCGGCCCGGTTCTCCGGCACCCGGAACGGCGCGCACCAGGCCGCGGTGGTTGCGCCCGACAACGGCTGTTTCAGATCACAGGGCGTGAAATCCAGCGCGCCGAGGCGATCGTGCGGCACCGTCGCGGCGCGCGAACCCTGGGTCACAGCGGCTTCGCGAACGTGCTGGAGCAGCCATTGGCCACCGAGGATCAGTGCCGCGACCGCCAGCCCCAGCACCACGCGCGTGCTTCGCTTCATGCCCACTCCCCCGACAACCGCATCCCGGCACGGCGTGGGCGGAGACTAGCGGTCCGCGCACCGCCGGTTCAACTCACAGCTGTCATGCGCAAGCCGCAGCGATCGCGGTGCAGGCGCCAGACCCCTCGCTGCGCTCAGCCGCTGTCTTGATCATGCTGAAGAGCTTGTCATGCTGAGCGCAGCGAAGCATCTGGCCTGCCGCACCCGCGTCGGCCATGCGGCAGGGCGCCCTCGCCAGTCAGATCCTTCGGCCTTCGGCCTCTGGATGACAAAGAAGGGCGGGATGGCAAGGGAGGACACGGTGACAAGGAATGGCGCGATGACCCTTCGTGCTGGTTGTCGTCCCTTGCCATCCGTGATGCGTGGCGCCTGCCCTGCTCGCCCCGAGCCCCGAGTCCCGAGCCCCGAGCCCCGAGTCCCGAGTCCCGAGTCCCGAGTCCCGAGCCCCGAGTCCCGAGCCCCGAGTCCCGAGTCCCGAGTCCCGAGTCCCGAGTCCCGAGTCCCGAGTCCCGAGTCCCGAGCCCGAGTCCCGAGCTCCGAGCCCCGAGTCCCGAGCTCCGAGCCCCGAGTCCCGGCACCACTCACGCTTCCGCATCCGCGGCCAGGTCGGACCGGCGCAGGAAGCGCGCCGCCAGCGCCGGCAGCACCAGCAGGTTGAGCGCGGTCGAGGTGATCAGGCCGCCCAGGATCACCGCCGCCATCGGACCCTCGATCTCGTTGCCGGGCGCGCCGGCGGTGAACGCCAGCGGTGCCAGGCCCAGCGCGGTGACCAGCGCGGTCATCAGGATCGGTACCAGCCGCTCGGCGGCACCACGCCGCGCCGTGGCCGCGTCCCAGGCACAGCCTTCGCGCTGCACCAGCTCGCGGTAGTGGCCGATCAGCATCAGCGCATTGCGCACGCTGATGCCGAACAGGGTGACGAAGCCGACCAGGCCGCCGAGCGTCAGCGTGCCGCCGGCGAACAGCGCCACCGCCACGCCGCCGAGCAGCGCGAACGGCAGGTTGAGCAGCACCAGCAGCACCGGCCGGCGCCGGCGCAGGGCCAGGGTCAGCAGCAGCACCACGCCGGCGCCCGCCAGCGCGGTATGCGCCAGCAACTCGTGCAGCGCGGTCGCGGCGGCGGCGGCATCGCCGGTGTAGACCGGATAGACGCCCGGCGGCCAGCGCACGTCCTGTGCCAGCGCCGCCCTGGCGCGCGCCACGAAGGCCGGGGCGGTCACGCCCGAAAGCCCCGTGGTCACGGTCTGCACGCGCAAGCCATCCTCGTGCAGGATCATGAATCGACCGTCGGTCATGCGCAGATCGGCCAGATCGGACAGCGGCAGCTCGCGGCCGTCGGGCGCCGTGATCGGCAGCGCGCCGACCGTCGCCGGATCGCGGCGCAGCGCGGGCGGCAGGATCACGCTGACGTCGAAGCGCCGGCTGCCCTGCAGCACCTGCCCCACCGTCGTGCCGGAGTAAGCCGTCTGCAGGGTATCGAGCACGGTCGCCGGCGCGATGCCCCAGCGCGCCAGTGCCTGCGGGCGCAGCCGGATCGACAGCTGCGGCTCGCCCTGCGGCGCCTGCACGGTGACGTTGCGCGCGCCCTTGAGGCGGCTGAGCACCGCGGCCACCTCGGCGGCCTTGCGGTCGAGCACGTCGAGATCGTTGCCGTAGATGTCCACCGCCACCGGCGCGGTGAAACCGGACATGGTTTCGTGGATGCGCTCGGTCAGGAACGTGTTGACGCCGAAACTGGCGCCGGTGAACCGCGCCAGCGCGGTGTGGATGGCGTCGAGCACGCGCTGCTGGCCGGGGCCGGACAGCGGATCCAGATCGACCTCGAACTCGTTGGCGAAGATCGGCGAGGGATCGGCGATGCGCGTGGCGCGGCCGGTGCGCTGCGCCACCGAACGGATGCCGGGGATCTGCAGCAGCGCGGCGCTGACGTGCGCCCCCAGCGCCTGCGAGGCGTCCAGCGAGGCGCCGGGCGCGAGGCGCATGTGCACGATGTAATGTCCCTCGCGCAGCTGCGGCAGAAACGAGCCCTTGAGCAGCGGCAACGCGGCGAGGCCGGCGACGCACAGCAACGCCACGGCCAGCAGCACCGCGCGCGGGCGATCCTCGATGCGCGCCAGCAAGCGCGTGTAGCGCTGCTTCAGCCGGCTCTGCAGGCGCGGCTCGACCGTGTCATGGTCGCGGCTCAACAGCACGCAGGCCAGCGCCGGCGTCAGCGTCAGCGCCACGCCCAGCGAGGCCAGGATCGCGGCGATATAGGCCAGCCCCAGCGGCGCGAACAGGCGTCCGGCCACGCCCGAGAGCGCCAGCACTGGCGTGAACACCAGGGCGACGATGAAGCTGGCGTAGACCACCGCGCCGCGCACTTCCAGCGCGGCGTCCAGCACCACCCGCGCGGTCGGCCGCGGCGTGGCGAGAATGCGGTTCTCGCGCAGGCGCCGGGCGATGTTCTCGACGTCGATGATGGCGTCGTCGACCACCTCGCCGATGGCGATCGCCAGCCCGCCCAGGGTCATGGTGTTGAGGCCGAAGCCGAGATGCTCCAGCACCACCACCGCGGCCAGCAGCGACAGCGGAATCGCCAGCGCCGAGATCAGCGCGGCGCGCGCATCGCGCAGGAACAGGAACAGCACCGCCAGCACCAGCACCGCGCCGATCAGCAGCGCATCGCGCAGATGGCCCAGTGCGGTATCGATGAAGTTGGCCGGCCGGAACAGGGCCGGATACAGCGTGACGCCCTGCGCTGCCAGCGCGGGTTTCAGCTGTGCCAGCCGGACGTCCAGCGCGCGCGTCAGCCTGAGCGTGTCGGCGCCGTACTGCTCGTCCAGCACCAGCATCACCCCGGGCTTGCCCATGATCGAGGCGGCGCCCACGGCGGGGGCGGCGCCGTCGCTGACCGTGGCAACGTCGTCCAGCCGCAGCACCTGGCCGCCGCGCGCGCGCAGCACGGTGGCACCGATCGCGGCTGCCGTGCGCGGAGCGCCGGCAGGTGTCAGCACGATGCGCTGCTCGGCGTTCTCGACGAAGCCGGCGCCGACGCTCGCGGTGGCCTTGCGCGCCGCGGCGATCACTTCGGGAAACGACAGCCCGTAGCGTGCCAGCGCCGACGGATGCACCTGGATCTGGATCTGCTTCAGCTGGCCGCCGAATACGTTGACGTCGGACACCCCCGGCACCGCGAGCAGCTGCGGCTTCAAGGTCCAGTCGGCCAGCGTGCGCAGCTGCATCGGCGAGAGCTTCGGCGAGGTGATGCCGACCGTCAGCACGATGCCCGCAGCCGACGACAGCGGCAGCAGCACCGGCGTCGCGACGCCGGCGGGCAGCTGGCTGGCGGCCGCGGCGAGGCGCTCGGCCACGCTCTGACGCACGCGCGCGAGGTCGGCGCCGGCGTGAAAGGTGAGCGTGATCATCGACAGGCCCTGGATCGACTTCGAGCGCGTGCCGGCCAGCTTGCCGGCACCGCCCAGCGCGTTCTCCAGCGGCTGCGTGACCAGCGCCTCGACCTGCCCGGGCGAGAAGCCCGGCGCCTCGGTCTGCACGATCGCCTGCGGCGGCGCGAACTCGGGGAACACGTCCAGTCGCGCGCGCCCGAACGCCAGCAGCCCGTAGCCGGCGAACAGCACCGCCAGCGCGATCATCGCGCCGCGATGGCGCACGCTGAGCGCGAGGATCGCGTTCAGCACGCCGCCGCGCGCCGTCTCCGGCACGCGCTCAGTCATCGTCGCCTCCGGCCGCCTTGGCGCCCGCAGGCGGTTTCAGCTCCTGCGACAGCAGCAGCTCCGCGCCATGCGCCACCACGCGCTGGCCCGGGCGCAGGCCGGCACTCACGATCCAGCCGGCGGCACCATGCGCCGACTCCGGCAGCGGCTGGCGGCGGAACACCCCGGGCGCGGTTTCGACGTAGATCCAGGGCCGGCCGGCGTACCAGATCACCGCGGTCGCGGGCACGCGCACGCCGCTGCGCAGCGCGCCCGGTTCGGGCACGGCTGCAGCGAAGCGCGCGCCGATGCGCAGCGCGCCGGCGCGCGCGGCGTTCACCGCGACGCGGTAGTACCAGGTCGGTCCCTGCACCACCGCATCGGTCCGCGGCGCCGGACCGAGCAGGCTGGCGGGCATCGCGGTCGCTCCCGAAGGCCGCAGCGAAATCACCGGCGGCGCCGGCACGCGCGTGCCCGGCGGCAGCGCCAGCTCGATCAGCGCCGTGCGCCCGTCGGCGTAATCGGCCAGCGCCTGCGGGCCGCGCTGGGCCAGTGCGGTCAGTGCCGCGCCCCATT
>JAGWPB010000055.1 GCA_028870665.1 Lysobacteraceae bacterium | reverse complement strand
ACTTGTGCACGAAGCCCGCGGTACGGCTGGCGATGTTGACCCACTTGCCGACCAGGTGCGAGTTGACGCGCTCCTCGAAGGCGACGAGATCGAGGTCGACATCGGTCGGCGCCGGGCCCAGCATGCTGGCGAAGTAGTAGCGCAGGTACTCCGGTTCCAGGCCCGCGTCGAGGTAGGTGCGCGCCTGGATGAAGGTGCCGCGCGATTTGGACATCTTGGCGCCGTTGACGGTCAGGTAGCCGTTGACGTGCAGCGCCGTCGGCGCGCGATAGCCGGCGCCGTGCAGCATCGCCGGCCAGAACAGGCCGTGGAAGTTGATGATGTCCTTGCCCAGAAAATGGTGCAGCTCGGTCGCGCTGCCGGCGCCGAGGAATTCGTCGAAGCTGGCGGGCTTCAGGTCGAGCGATCGGCCGTGCTCGCTGTCGCACAGCGCGCGGAAGCTGGCGAGGTAGCCGATCGGCGCGTCCAGCCAGACGTAGAAATACTTGCCCGGCGCGTCGGGAATGGGAAAGCCGAAGTAGGGCGCGTCCCGCGAGATATCCCAGTCGCGCAGGCCGCCGTCGATCCATTCCATGAGTTTTGCGGCGACCGTTGCGGCCATGCGAAGCCGGCCGTTCTCGAGGCCAACCGGTGCGCCGCCGACCCATTGAAACAGCAGATCCCGAAAATCGCCCAGCTTGAAGAAGTAGTGCTCCGAGTCGCGCAGCTCCGGCGTCGCACCCGACATCACCGAGCGCGGCTCGATCAGGTCGGTCGGTGCGTAGGCCTTGCCGCAGACTTCGCAGTTGTCGCCGTACTGGTCGGGCGATTTGCAATGCGGACAGGTGCCCTTGACGTAGCGGTCGGGCAGGAACATGCCCTTGACCGGATCGTAGAGCTGCTGGATCGAACGCCGGGCGATGTGGCCGCCGTCGCGCAGGCGGGTGTAGATCAGACTGGCGAGCTGCTGATTTTCGGGACTGTGGGTGCTGTGGTAATGATCGAAGGCGACGCCGAACGCGGCGAAGTCGCGCTCGTGGCTGCGCTGGATGTCGCGGATGAAAACCTCAGGCGCAACGCCGGCCTTTTCCGCCGCCAGCATGATCGGCGTGCCATGGGCGTCGTCGGCGCAAACGAAGTGCGCGGTGTTGCCGGCCATGCGCTGCGCGCGCACCCAGATGTCGCCCTGGACATAGCCCAGCAGATGGCCCAGATGCAGTTGGCCATTGGCGTAGGGCAGGGCGCAGGTGACCAGCAGGCGGCGGCTCATGGCGCGGACGGACGTCCAGACGAAACAGCCGCGGATTATGGCATGCGCTGCCGGGCCGGCCGCAGCTGACCGCGCGGGGAGCTGGCGCCGCGCGCCGCGGTGGTGCGCGCAGTGCCGGCAACGGTCCCGCTCGCTCTCGACGGCCCGGCCGGCCTGTCATTCCGGGCGATGGGGTACCCCCGGCGACATGCCATCCGGAAGCCGGACTCGCCGCTGCGCTCGGGGCGCCGATTTCGTTGTCATCCTGAACGGAAGTGCAGGATCTTTCCGCGCGACCGCGCGACCGCGCGACCGCGCTCCGGCACGGCGCACGCGCATTTCAGCAAGTCAGACCCTGTGCTGCGCTCGGGGTGACAAGCTTGAATCCGCGTCCCGAGTCCCGGCGCTACCGCCTCACTCCTCGCGCAGCCAGGTCTGGCTGCGACCGAACAGCGAAAAGCCGATGTAGCCGCGCACCGACAGCTTCTTGCCGCCGTCGATCACGTGCATGCTGCACTTGTAGATCTTGCCGGACTTGGGATCGAGGATCTGGCCGCCGTCCCACTCGTTGCCGTCCTGCTTCATGCTCCACAGGATGGTCATGCCGACCACCGGCTGATTGTGGCGGGCGCCGTCGCACTGGTCGCAGATCGGATGCGGGCCCTGCTTGGACTTGAGCACCTTGACGACCTTGCCCTCGAGCTGGCCGGCGACCTCGCTGATCTGCACCAGCGACTTGGCTTCGCCGGTCTTGTCGTCGATGGTCTTCCAGGTACCGACCGGTGTCATCAGGTCGCCGGACGGGCCCGTCGGCGGCGGCTGTTGCGCCTGGGCCGCCAGGGTCGTTCCCAGCAGCAGGGCGGCGGCGAGGGCCATACGATGAATCGTGTGCATGATGCCTGCTCCCGTGGATGATCGAGATCGAACGAGACTGATCGCGGCGGCGGATGGCGTCAAGGCGCACTGCGGCGAGGCCGTGCTCTGGCATACTTTGCGACTTGACGGAGGCCGGCGCTGCGCGCGCCGGTCCCGAGCCCGCACGCGCCGTCGATCGGCGCAGTCTGGTCATGACAAGGCAGCCATCCCGATGAGCGAAACGATCGAAGCGCGCGCGCGTGCGCTGCTGGCCGGCATCACCGACCCACATACGGGCGCCGATCTGGTCGCCTCCGGCATGCTGCGGGCACTCGGCGCGGATGGCGATCGCGTGGCGGTCGATCTGCTGCTCGGCTACCCCGCGGCCGGCTGGAGTGACGCGCTCAAGCGCCTCGTCAAGACGACCCTGGAGGCCGATCCGGCCATCGGCACCGCCACCGTCTCGGTCAGCACGCAGATCGTCGCGCACAAGGTGCAGGGCGCGCTGGCGCCGCTGCCGGGAGTCAAGAACATCATCGCCGTCGCCTCCGGCAAGGGCGGCGTCGGCAAGTCCACGGTCGCGGCCAATCTGGCGCTGGCGCTGCTGGCCGAGGGTGCTGCGGTCGGCGTGCTCGACGCCGACATCTACGGTCCCAGCCAGGCGCTGATGCTGGGCCTGGCCGGGCGTCCGCAGTCGCCGGACGGCAAGACCCTCGAGCCGATGCGCGCGCACGGTCTGCAGGCCATGTCGATCGGCGTGCTGGTCGGCGCGAACACGCCGATGATCTGGCGCGGGCCGATGGTCACCCAGGCGCTGCAGCAATTGCTCGGCGAGACGCGCTGGCAGGACCTCGATTACCTGATCATCGACCTGCCGCCCGGCACCGGCGACATCCAGCTGACGCTGGCGCAGCGCGTGCCGGTCGCGGGTGCGCTGATCGTCACCACGCCGCAGGACATCGCCCTGCTCGACGCGCGCAAGGCGCTGGCGATGTTCCAGAAGGTCGAGGTGCCGATCCTCGGCATCGTCGAGAACATGGCCACCCACGTGTGCACCGCCTGCGGCCACGAGGAACACGTCTTCGGCGAAGGCGGCGGCGCGCGCATGGCCGCCGAGCACGGCGTGACCCTGCTCGGTTCGCTGCCGCTGGACATCCGCATCCGCGAGCAGGCCGACGGCGGCACGCCGACCGTGGCGGCGATGCCGGATTCCGACATCGCCCTGCGCTATCGCGACATCGCCCGGCGCACGGCCGCCCGGCTGGCGCTGCAGGCCAGGAACAAGTCGATCCAGTTTCCGAAGATCGTCGTCCAGGACGGTTGAGCCGCGGGGACGCCGGCAGGACGCAGGCAGCGCGATCCCGCCTGCTTGGCGCACTTCCAGCTTGCCGTTTCCCGATTCCCATTCCACGCCCGAAGCGAGCCCGATGAGCATCAAATCCGACCACTGGATCCGCGACATGGCCGCGCAGCACGGCATGATCGAGCCGTTCGCGCCCGACCAGGTGCGCGAACACGAGGGCCGCAGGCTGATCTCCTACGGCACCTCCAGCTACGGCTACGACGTGCGCTGCGCCGACGAGTTCAAGGTGTTCACCAACATCAACTCGACGATCGTCGACCCCAAGGCCTTCGACGCGCGCAGCTTCGTCGACGTCAAGGCCGACGTGTGCATCATTCCGCCCAATTCCTTCGCGCTCGCGCGCACCGTCGAGTATTTCCGCATTCCGCGTTCGGTGCTGACGGTGTGCCTGGGCAAGAGCACCTACGCGCGCTGCGGCATCATCGTCAACGTCACCCCGCTGGAGCCGGAGTGGGAGGGCCACGTGACCCTGGAGTTCTCCAACACCACGCCGCTGCCGGCGAAGATCTATGCCAACGAGGGCGTGGCGCAGATGCTGTTTTTCGAGTCCGACCAGGTCTGCGCGACCAGCTACCGCGATCGCGCCGGCAAGTACATGGGCCAGCGCGGCGTTACACTGCCGCGCGCCTGAAATCGCCGCCGAGGAGAATCCCCGCATGCTTCGCATCCCATCGCCGTTTCGTCTTCTGGCCGCGCTGCTGGCGCTGGCCGGCGTGATCGCGCTCGCCGGCTGCAACCCCAACATCCGCCGCGGCGCCAATGTCGAGGTGGTCGCGCCCAGCCATTACGACATGACCCTGCAGAGTTACAAGGACGGGCAGTTCCTGCTGCACGGCGCGCTGCTCTCGGCGGACGACCTTGCCAGCCACTTCCGCTACCTCGACGGACAGAAAAAGCTGCCCAAGGTGGTGCTGCTGGAGCCGAGCTCGGACTACAAGATCAAGGACGGCCAGCTGCGCTTTTTCGCCAGCCTGCAGCTGACCTACGGGTTCACCGGCTACGTCATGCTCGACGGCAAGCTGACCCTGCTCAACGCCAAGGCCGAGGCGGCGCCGAAGAAGAAATAGGTCGGGCTTGCCGCCGGCCTGTCGGCGCTCAGTGCGTGGCGCCCGCGGCGATGCGGGCGTCACCTTCCGTGCGCAGCGACACCTCGACGATCAGGCGCAGCGCGGCGATCACCGTGTCCAGCGTCATGCTGGGTGCGCTGCGATGGTGCGCGGCCTGTGCCGGCAGGAACGGGATATGCACGAAGCCGCCGCGCACGCCGCGCCGCAGCGCCAGCGTGTGCATCAGGCCGTAGAAGACGTGGTTGCAGACGTAGGTTCCGGCGCTCTGCGAGATCGCGGCCGGAATGCCGGCGGCGGTCAGCGCCGCCAGCGCGGCCTTGATCGGCAGCGTGCTGAAGTAGGCCGCGGGGGCGCCGGCGACCACCGGCACGTCCACCGGCTGTCGGCCGCGATTGTCCGCGACGCGCGCGTCGTCGACGTTGATGGCCACGCGCTCCAGTGACAGCCGGTCGCGGCCGCCGGCCTGGCCGACCGCGATCGCCAGGCGCGGCCGGGTCGATGCCAGCGCCGCGTCCAGCGCCGCCAGCGCGTCGCCGAACGCCGTCGGCAGCCGCGCGACCGCGATGCGATGCCCGGCGATGCGGCGGCCGCGCAGCGCGCGCACCGCTTCCCACGAGGGGTTGACCGTCTCGCCGCCGAACGGCTCGAAGCCGGTCAGCAGCACGCGCGGCGCGGCGGATGCGGGTCGTCGGGTGGTCATGCCGTTCTCCGGTGCGCTCAGCGGAACGCGAGTGCGTTCATCAGAACCAGATTGAACACCAGCAGCAGCAGCGCGGTCGGCCACTGCGCGCGGATCACCGCGTAGGGACTGTCGAGCTCCAGCAGGGCCACCGGCACGATGTTGAAGTTGGCGGCCATCGGCGTCAGCAGCGTGCCGCAGTAGCCGCAGAGCATGCCCAGCGCGCCGACGACGGCCGGACTGGCATCGTGCAGCTCGATCAGCAGCGGCAGACCGATGCCGGCGGTGAGCACCGGAAACGCGGCGAAGGCGTTGCCCATGATCACGGTGAACACGACCATGCCCAGGCCGTAGGCCAGCACGCAGGCGAACCGGCTGTCGACCGGGATCAGCAGGCCGACGCCATGCGCGATGTCCTGGCCGACCCCGCTCTGGGTGAACACGCCGCCCAGCGCGGCCAGCACCAGCGGCAGCAGCGCCGCCCAGCCCAGCGTGTCCAGCAGGCGCCGGCCCTCGCGCAGCGCGGCCGGCGCCGGGGCACGGGTGAGGCGCAGCGCAGCAAGCACCGCCAGCAGCGAAGCCAGTGCCAGCCCGGTCAGGGTCATCTGGTCGGCGGCGAACAGGCGATGGCCGTCGGCGACCAGATAGCCGCCCAGCACGGCCACCAGCAGGGTGACGCCGGGGATCAGCAGCGCCGGCAGGAACAATCGATGGCCCAGGCGCATCGCGTTCGACAGGCGCATCTCCGGCGAGACTTCCTCGACCTGCACGCGACGCATGCGTGGGGCCAGCACCGCCAGCAGCAGCACGCCGACGCCGGCGGCGCGGGCGGGCAGCACGTGGCCGGCGGCGTCGGCCGCGAGCACCCAGGTGCCGCCGCCGAACAGCAGCGCCAGCACCGCCCAGAACGCCGCCGCCGCGAGGCGGCGTTCGCGCAGGTTGATCCACGCCGCCGCGGCGAGAAACGCCGCCAGCAGCCAGTAGGCGTATTCAATCCTCAGCATGCGCGGACTCGGCAGTGTCGGCAGCGGCGCGGCGGCGCGTCAGCGCGCGCTCGAACAGCAGCACGCGCAGGGCGTGGATCACGAACGCGGCGATCGCGGTCGGCAGCGCCCACAGGGCGATCGCCAGCGGCGCCAGCACGATGCCGTGGCTGGCATAGAAGCCCTGGATCAGCAGCACCGCGCCCAGCGCGAGGAACACGTCCTCGCCGAAGAACAGGCCGATGTTGTCGGTGGCGGCGGCCATCGCGCGCACGCGCTGGCGGTCGGCGTCGCCGAGCGGCGGTCCGCGCAGCTCGACCGTGGCCTCGCTCATCGGCGCCAGCAGCGGACGCACCGTCTGCGCCTGCCCGGCCACGTTGGTCAGGCCCAGCATCGACAGCACCTGGCGCAGCAGCAGGTAGCTGGCCAGCAGTCGCGCCAGGGTCAGGCCGCGCAGGCTGCCGATCCAGCGCGCGGCGTGTTCGCGCAGCCCGGCGCGTTCCAGTACGCCGATCGCCGGCAGGGTCAGCGCGTACAGCAGCAGCGCGCGATTGGAGACGAAGCTGGTGCCAAGCAGACCAAGCAACTCGGGCACGCTGAAGCCTGCGGCCAGGCCGCTGACCACGCCGGCCGCGACCACCACCAGCACCGGGTTGTCGCGGCGCACGAAGCCGGCGATCACCACCGCGACGCCCAGCAGCGGCCAGTAGTTCATGGGCGCGGACCGGGCGCGGATGCTGCGCCGACCTGCACGCCGGCTGCTTCCAGCGCCTGCCGCAGGCGACGGGCAAACTCGGCCGCATCGGGGCGGTCGCCGTGCACGCACAGCGTGTCGGCGGCGATCGCGATGCGCGCGCCGTCGATCGCGATCGCCTCGCCGCGGGTTGCGATCCGCAGCGCCTGCGCCACGGCGGCAGCGACGTCGTCGATCACCGCGCCGGGCTGGTCGCGCGGCGTCAGCGATCCGTCCGCCTGGTAGCGGCGGTCGGCGAAGGCCTCGCGCGCGACCGTCAGACCCAGCGCACGCCCGGCCTCGATCAGGGCGCTGCCGGCCAGGCCGAACAGGATCAGGCGCGGGTCGAAATCGCGCACCGCCTGCGCGACGGCGTCGGCCAGCGCGCGGTCGCGCGCGGCCTGGTTGTAGAGCGCGCCGTGCGGCTTGACGTGCGCCAGACGCGCACCGGCAGCGCGCGCGAACGCGGCCAGCGCGCCGATCTGGTACAGCACCAGCGCATGGGTTTCGGCGGGCGTGGCCGCCAGCGCGCGGCGGCCGAAGCCGACCAGGTCCGGCCAGCCGGGCTGCGCGCCAAGTGCGACCCCATGCGCGAGCGCCGATGCGACGGTGGCCTGCATCGTCCGCGGGTCGCCGGCATGGAAACCGCAGGCGATGTTGGCCGAGCTGACATGCGGCAGCACGCCGGCGTCGTCGCCCAGGCGCCAGGCGCCGAAGGACTCGCCGAGATCGCAGTTGAGGTCGAGGATGCGGGTCATGATGCGGCTCGGCGACGTGCGATCGCGGTTTCCATGCGCGCCAGGCGCTGTTCGCGGGCTTCCAGCAGACGCGCGGCCTCGCCGGCGTCGACCGGCGCGAAGCGTAGCGCATCGCCGGGCCGCCGCTGCGCCAGGCGCGGCAGATCGACCGCGGCCAGCTGGCCGATGCGCGGATAGCCGCCGCTGACCGGATGCTCGCAAAACAGCACGATGGGCTGGCCGTTGGGTGGCAGCTGCACGGTGCCGGCGACGACGCCTTCCGAGACCAGCTCCAGCGGCGCAAGTAGCGCGAGTCGCGTTCCGTCCAGCCGGCAGCCGACGCGGTTGGAGGCGGCGGCGATGCGAAACGGGGCGGCGAACAGCGCCTCGCGCGAGGCGGCATCGAGCAGGCCGCCGTGGGTGCCCGCCAGCAGCCGCAGCGGCCGCGCCGCGGCGCCGTCGAACCAGGGCCGCGGATCGAGCGACCAGGCCGCGTGATCGGCAGCGCCAGCGAACGCATCCATCGCGCCCAGCGGCAGCCGGTCGCCGGCGCGCAGCGCGCGGCCGCCCAGCGGGCCGAGGCCGGCGTTGAGATCCTGGCTGCGGCTGCCCAGCACCGCCGCGACATCGATGCCGCCGCGCACGGCCAGATAGCTGCGGCAGCCGTGGCGCATGCCGCCGAGCCGCAGCACGCTGCCCGCCCGCAGTCGCAGCGGCGTCCAGCCGGGCAGCGCGCGGCCGTCCGCCTCGGCGGCGACCGGCGCGCCGGTGAGCGCGATCTCGGCGTCGCGGTGCAGGCGCAGGGTCGGGCCGGTCAGGGTGATCTCCAGCGCGCAGGCATCGGGCGGATTGCCGACCAGTGCCTGGGCCAGGCGCAGCGCGGGCAGGTCCGCGGCGCCGGCGCGCCCGATGCCGAGATGCGCCAGTCCGGGCCGACCGCGATCCTGCAGGCTGGTCAACAGCCCGGGCGCCAGCACCTCGATCATGCGTCGTGCTCCGACAACGCGGTGAAGGTCGCGGTGTCGATGGCACGGAAACGCACGCGCAGGCCCGGCGTCAGCCGTGCCGGCGCCGGCCGCGCGGCATCGAACAGCCGCAGCGGCGTGCGCCCGATCAGGCGCCATCCGCCGGGCAGGACGGACGGATAGACGCCCGTCTGCGCGCCGCCGATGGCGACGCTGCCGGCGGGCACGCGCAGGCGCGGGCTGGTCAGCCGCGGCACCGCCAGTGCCGCATCGAGGCCCAGCAGATAGGCGAAGCCCGGCGCGAACCCGAGCATCGCCACGCGGTAGTCACCGGCCACATGGCGTGCGATCACCTGGTCCTGCGTGAGGCGCGTCAAGGCGGCGACTTCGGCCAGATCCGGCCCGTGCTCGCCACCGTAGCAGACCGGCAGTTCGGCGACCGCCGTGCCCACCGGCTGGTCGTCGCTGCGGACGGCTCGCGGCTGCGCCAGCGCCGCGCGCACGGCGCGGGCGAATGCCTCGATATCCGGCCAGCTGCGCGGATCGAAGCGCAGCAGCAGACTGGCGTAGGCAGGGGCGATGTCCTCGACGCCGGGCAGGGCGGCCGCCCGCAACGCGACCGCAGCCGCATGCACGCGGTCGTTGAGGGCGCGATCGATGGCGTTGCCGAAGCGCAGCAGCAGGGCGGATTCGCCCAGCAGTTCGATCGCGCAGTCGGCGCCGGTCATGCGCGTCAGCCGGAGCCGAGCCGGGCCGCGATCGCGCGGACTCGCGTGGCCCGCGCACTTTCATCGCAGGGTTGCCGCGGCCCATGGCCCCAGACCGGGCCCGGCCAGGCGGCGTCGCCCTCGTGCCGCCCGATCACATGCACATGCAGCTGGCGCACCACGTTGCCCAGCGCGCCGACGTTGAGCTTGGTGAACGGCATCGCCGCGCGCAGGGCCTCGCCTGCCCGCTCCAGCTCGGACCAAAGTTGCGCGCGCTCGATCCGATTCAGATCGCACAGCTCGACCAGGCCCGCGCGTCGCGGCACCAGCACCAGCCAGGGAAAGCGCGCGTCGTCCATCAGCAGCACGCGGCACAGCGCCCGGTCCGCCACGAACACCGACTCGCGGGCCAGTTGCGGATCGAGCGCGAAGCCGTCACTCATGCGGCAAGGTGTCGGGCGAAGAAAGCCAGCGTGCGCTCGCGCGCCAGCCGGGCCGCGGTCGCGTCGAAACTGGCGCGGGCATCGCAGTTGAAACCGTGGTCGGCGTCGTAGACGTGGAATTCGGCGGTCGGGTTGGCCGCGCGCACCTGCTCGCGATCGGCCGCGCTGATGTGCGCGTCCTTGAGGCCGTAGTGGAACATCAGCGGCGCCCGGGCCTGCAGTCCGGTCAGCTGCGTGTTGCGGCCGCCGTAGTAGCTGACCGCCGGCAGGCCGAGCCTGATCGCGGCCAGGTAGGCCACGCTGCCGCCCCAGCAGAACCCGACCACGCCGATCTTGCCGGCGCTCTTGATCGCCTCGGCGGCGCTGGCCACATCCTCCAGGGCGCGCTCGAAGCCGAGTTCGCCGATCAGGGCGATGCCCTTCTGCATCCCCGCCGGGTCGTAGCCCAGCTCGACTCCGGTTTCGAGATGATCGAACACCGCCGGCGCGATCGCGGTGTAGCCGGCCTCGGCATAGCCGTCCACCACGCTGCGGATGTGCGCATTGACGCCGAAGATCTCCTGCACCACGACGATGCCGCCCCTGGGCGCGCCCTCGGGCCTGGCCACGTAGGCGCTGATGCACTGGGTGCCGCGGGTGCCGATGTTGATGATGTCGCCCATAGGTCGGTTCCTTGGAGGATTCGTGGTGGATTCGGGGATCAATGCGCGAGCGTAAGCCGCGAACCCGCGAAGTCAACGTCAAGGCGCCGGGGGACACTGCCGCTGACCTTACAATCGCGCTTTCCTCCTGCGGTCCGCGTCATGTCCCGATCCAGCCCCCGTGTCGGTTTCGTCAGCCTCGGCTGCCCCAAGGCGCTGGTCGATTCCGAGCGCATCCTCACCCAGCTCAAGGTCGAGGGCTACGCGATCGTGCCCAGCTATCGCGACGCCGACGCGGTGGTGGTCAACACCTGCGGCTTCATCGACGCCGCGGTGCAGGAGTCGCTCGACGCCATCGGCGAGGCCCTGCACGAGAACGGCAAGGTCATCGTCACCGGCTGCCTGGGCAAGCGCGCCGACCTGATCCGCGAGGCCTATCCCGACGTGCTCGCGATCAGCGGCCCGCAGGACTACGCCAGCGTGATGCGCGCGGTGCACGCGGCGCTGCCGCCCAAGCACGATCCGTTCCTCGACCTGGTGCCGCCCACGGGCATCAAGCTGACCCCGAAGCACTACGCGTACCTGAAGATTTCCGAGGGCTGCAATCACCGTTGCAGCTTCTGCATCATCCCCTCGATGCGCGGCGATCTGGTCAGCCGTCCGGTGGACGCGGTGCTGATCGAGGCCGAGAAGCTGGTCGCCGGCGGCGTCCGGGAACTGCTGGTGATCAGCCAGGACACCAGTGCCTACGGCGTGGACCTGAAATACGCATCGCGCGAGTGGCGCGGCCGCAGCTGGCGCACGCGCATGACCGAGCTGTGCGCGGGTCTCGCCGAACTCGGCGTGTGGACGCGCCTGCACTATGTCTATCCCTATCCGCACGTCGACGAGGTGATGCCGCTGATGGCCGCGGGCAGGCTGTTGCCCTACCTCGACATCCCGTTCCAGCACGCCAGCCCGCGCATCCTGAAGCTGATGAAGCGCCCCGGCAACATCGACAAGACGCTCGAACGCATCGGCCGCTGGCGCAAGGCGGTGCCGGAGCTGACGCTGCGCAGCACCTTCATCGTCGGCTTTCCCGGCGAGACCGACGCCGAGTTCGAGAACCTGCTCGACTTCCTGCGCGAAGCCCGACTCGACCGCGTCGGCGCCTTCGCCTACTCGCCGGTGGACGGCGCCAAAGCCAACGACCTGCCCGACCCGGTGCCCGAGGAACTCAAGGAAGATCGCCTGGAACAGTTCATGGCGGTGCAGGCGGAGATCAGCGCCGCCCGGCTGCAGCGCAAGATCGGCCGCCGCCTGACCGTGCTGGTCGACCGCGTCGATGCCGACGGCGCCGTCGCGCGCTCAACCGCCGACGCCCCCGAGATCGACGGCGTGGTGCGCATCCGCGACGGCCGGCGCCTGCAGCCTGGCACCTTCGCCGAGGTGATCGTCGAGGGCGCGGATGCGCATGATCTGGAGGCGCGCTGCGTCGCCGCGGACTGAGCGCGCGACCCTGCCGGCGGGTGTCGCCTTACGACATTGTATGGGTCGGATTTCCACCGCCGGGCACGCGTCTCGGGCAGAGTGACAGCATGCGCTCCGCAGCCGCCGGACCCGTCCGATCAGGAGTCGTCATGGCAGGTACCCGCCATCCCGGGCGCCGTGCCTATCTGATGCTTGCAGCCGGTGTCATGTTCGTTCTTGCCGCGGCGCTCGGAAAGCAGGTTGCCTTCGCTGGAGTCGGTGTCGCGTTCCTGGCGATCGGGGCTTCATTCCTGCGCAAGCCGAAGCAAGGCGGTGATGGAGATGCGTCCGACTGACTGCCGGCCCCGTGCCCTGGCGGCGCAGCGCCGGTTGCTTCCGGTCTGCGGCGACGGTCACGGCGCGAGCCGCGGCAGCCGGTCGGGAATGATCCGGCGCAGTGGCCTGTCGGCGCCGGGGCATGCGGTTTTGCCCGGTTGGTATCGCTCCCGCGAGGTTTGCCATGCTTGATCACGATCGAATGGGCCGCCGGTTCGGGTTGGCACTCGTTGCCGGCCTGTGGGTTGCAGGGGCGGGGATGCTTGCAGCCACGCCGGTGAGCGCGAATGCGCAGACCCCGTTCCTCGGCCCGGTGCCGCAACCGGTCTGCCAGCCCGGGGATCGGACCGCGTCGGGGGTCGATGGCCAGCTCACCAGCGCCGAGCGATCCAGCGGCGCCTCGACGCAGCCCTACAACTGCAACCTCGCCATCGTCGGCGAATACGCCGGGCAGGGCGCCGGTCACCAGCTGATGTGGTACGGCCACTGTGCCTACGTCACCACCGAGGGCTTCGAGGCCGGGCAGCGGGGCATACCGCCGCTGCGGCATCCCGGTATCCAGGTGCTCGACGTGTCGAACCCGCACGCGCCGCGCTATGTCACCCATCTGGACGATCCGGCCTCGTTGTATGACTGGGAAGACGGATCGGTCAACCCGCAGCGCGCACTGCTGGCCAGCGGCGAGAGCTGGGTGGGCGCCGGGCCGCAACCCGCCGTCTCGTTCTACGACCTCTCCGATTGCGCGCACCCGCGGCTGCTGTCGAGCGTGCAGCTGCCCGACCCGAACCTGGTGGCGCATGGCGGCAACTTCGCGTTCGACGGCAAGACCTATTGGCTCACGTCGTACACCAAGCGCCGCCTCTACGCCATCGATGCCAGCGATCCGAAACACCCGAAAGAGCTCCTGGACTGGGATTTCCCGGACCGCCAGGCAGGCGGCATCGGCGCCGACCAGACCTGCCACCGCATCTCGCTCAACCAGTTCACCGTCGACGGCCATCCGCCCGACACGCTGCTGTTCTGCGGCGTGGTCGGCCACATGGTCCGTCCGGGCGTCTACCGCTCGGGCAACGGGCTCGTCATCTATGACGTGAGCCAGGTGCAGGATCGCCGCCCGCATCCGGTCATCAAGGTGATCAGTTCGCTTTACTGGGTGAACGGCAATATCGCCATCGAGCCCGATCTGGCGTTCATCCACGGAACACCCTACCTGGGCGTCGGTGACGAGTGCGGGTCCGGCGGCTGCAGCTATCCCAAGAGCGCCATCGACGCCTGCAAGGCGGGACTCCCGCCGAACGGATTCGAGCGGCTCATCGACATCAGCGACCTCGCCAAGCCCCGGCTCGTGGCACAGCTCATGATCGGTGCGGACGATCCCCGGAACTGCGCGCAGACGCAGGGCGACATCACGGCCACGATGGGCGGCTACGGCTACAGCATGCACGACTGCACCTTCGACAACCCGCGCGACGCGACCTTGCTGGCCTGCTCCGCGCACCAGGCGGGCATCCGCGTGTTCGACATTCGCAATCCGGAACAGCCGCGGGAGATCGCCTATTTCATCGGGCCGGCGCCGCCGGTTCCGACCGAGATCGATCCGGGCTCGCTGCTCAACACCTTCCAGGGCGTCCGTCCGCCCATCAACTTCGCCTGGTCGAAGGCGCACAGCCGCTTTGTCTGGCAACACGGCCAACTCGACCTCTGGGTCACCTCCAGCCACGGCGGCTTCTACGTGTTGAAGTTCGAGAACCAGGCCGAGATCGCGAAATTGAAGCCCGCGCCGACCCCCGGCAACGAGGATTACCAGGATTGAGGGCTGCGGCCTCGCTGCGTTGAGCTGAGGAGGGAGGCACATGGTGACTTTCCAGACCGTGGTCAGACGTCCAAGCGCGCTGCTGCCATTGGCCATGTCGGTGACTGCCTTTGCGTTGGTCGTCGGCCGCATCGCCATCGTCGGCGCGACGGCCGGGGCAGACGAAGGCGCCACGGCGCACCTGTTCCAGATCCTCATCGTTGCGCAGGTTCCGCTGGCTGTCTTCTTTGCCGCGACGTGGCTGTCGCGGGCGCCGCGAAGTGCGTTGCGGGTTCTCGCGCTGCAGGCGGCGGCCGTCCTCGTCGCGCTCGCGCCGGTCTATTGCTTCCATCTCTGAGCAGGCCGGATGGCTGGCGCCACTCCGGCAAGCCCGTCTGCTTCGGGCTTGCTGGCGACCGCAGCGGATGGCAGGACATGGGCAGCCGGGGGAGACGCGGATGTCAGCGAAGAAGTCGTCGGGCAAGGCCGTGCAGAACGCGAGCGCTCGCCCGTCTGCCAAGCGCGCTACCGCGACCGCAAGGACGGCAAAGGGATTCACGGACGAAGAACGGATCGCGATGACGGAGCGCGCCCGGGAGTGGCAGACCGCTGCGCGCCGCGGTCGACGCGCGGACACAGAAGACGGGGAAAGCGCCGTTCTCGCGAAGATCGCCGAAATGCAGGCATCGGACCGCATCCTTGGCGAACGGATTCACGCCATCATCAGGACCCTGGCGCCGGCTCTCTCGCCCAGGCTCTGGTATGGCATGCCCGCGTACGCCAGCGACGGCAAAGTCGTCTGCTTCTTCCAGAGTGCGCAAAAGTTCAAGACGAGGTACGCGACGTTGGGCTTCATGCACGCGGCGCGACTTGACGAGGGTGCGATGTGGCCGACTGCCTACGCGCTGAAGGCGTTGACCGCCACCGACGAGGCAAGGATCAGTGCCCTGGTGCGGAAGGCGGTGAGCTGAGCGGCGCCGCCCGACCCGAAGCAGTCGTTGGGAAAGTGAACCTGACCCCGTTCTTAACCCCGTTCTTACCTAGGGAAAGTGAACCTGACCCCGTTCTTGTGGGTCATCTTGTTCAGTTACGACAGACTTCCTGCGCCGGTCGTATTCGGTCCGGTCAAAGCCATGCATGGAAGTCGATTGAGCTATTATCTTATTTTCAGAAGAGGCATTGCAGAATACCAAGTCGCGGGGTTGTAATACCAGCATAAGTGCTTACTTGTTAGCTCGACTGCATTGACGAGTGACTTGTGAATTGCGAGAACAAGGGTGGTATGGCTAGGTAATTCACGACTGCTTTTGCCTCCCGTGCGATCCACGCTGACTTTAATTTGCATGTTCTCAGCTGGGCCTGGGCAAAACTTGGACTTTAGCCCATTGCAAACAAAGAGCGCATCAGGAAATAATCCGATTAATCGTGCAGTTGCTAACTCCAATATCTCTGCGCAGAGCTTCAATGTGACGCCTATATAGCTTCTGTCGACGTCGTTTTCGATTCCGGTTCCACGTCCGTTCGGCTCCATGCGGTAAAAGGACATCGTAAGAATATGGGTGTGTTGCGACAAGAGGTCGTAGAGTGCGTCGAATTGTTCTTTCTCGTATCCGGTGGCCTCAAGCAATTGATCACGGCTTCGGATCATCATCTTCTTTCCAGATAAACAACTTCTTCGAACTGTGGGAGATAGCCCTGTAAAAAACTCATTCTTCTCAAGTCGCGCTTGTATAACTTTTCGTTGATCGATGTAATAATCAATATGATCCTGTGCTGCTGCTGTTTCGCTTAGAAACTCAATCCTCTTCACGCAGTCAGCAAGATGCAAAACGTTGATCCTTGCTCTCATCTCGGCATCACTTGCGGGCGAATCAGTTAGATATATGAAAAGCAGGTAGCCTTCGACTATGGCACGCGCGTGCCCAGCA
>JAGWPB010000108.1 GCA_028870665.1 Lysobacteraceae bacterium | reverse complement strand
GCACACCGGGCGGGCGCAGCGGGGCGACATTGACCACGGAGCCGTCCTGCGCACCGGCGGCGCGGATGGAGGCGATCAGCGCCGCGGTGGAAATCGACGGCGCGGGCGACACGGGCGTCGGCGCCGGCGCGCTGGCGCAACCGGCCAGCAGCACGCTCAGTGCGGCGGCGGCGCGGACGCGGCCGGCGCCGGGGCACCGCCGAAAATGCTCTTGAGTTCCTGCCACAGGCAATGGTCTTCGTCGGTGGGCGCCGAGCCGGGGATGAAGGGCAGCTGGCGGGCGCCGGGGCAAACGGGTTCGGTCAGATGTCCGCTGGTGGGGTCGATCCAGGCCAGTTGCAAGCCCGCCGGCACCGGCGGCAGCGCCCGCGTCGGCAACGTCTCGAACAGGCGCATCCACACCTTCAGCGCGCCGGTCGCGCCCCACAGCGGCGTCGGCTTGTTGTCGTCGCGACCCACCCAGACCACCGCCAGCTGGCGACCGGTGAAGCCGGCGAACCAGCTGTCGCGCTGGTTTTCGCTGGTGCCGGTCTTGCCGGCGGCGTGCAGCCAGGCGAGCGGGCTCTGCGCCAGCGCCGCGGCGGTGCCCTCGACCGCCACCTGCTGCAGCGCATAGGTGACCAGCCGCGCCGGCAACTGGTATTCGCCGGGCCCGGGCTGCACCTCGTAACGCTTGAGCAATCTGGAGTGGGCGTCGAGCACGCCGCGCACCGCGATCAGCGGCAGCGCGTGGCCGTCGGCGGCGAAGTACTGGTACATCTGCGCCAGCTGGAACGGCGCCAGGTCCTGCGCGCCGAGGATCAGCGAGGGATTCGGGTTGACGTCCTTGAGCCCGAACGACTCGAGCAGCCGCACCACGCGCGGCAGGCCGACGGCCAGCCCCAGCCGCACGCTGGCGATGTTCCACGAATGCGCCAGGGCGTCGACCAGCGGCACCATCCCGTGCGACTGGTGATCGTCGTTGTGCGGTGTCCACACGGTGCCGTTGCGCTGCGGGATGCTCAACGGGCTGTCATCGAGCAGGGTCGCCAGCGTCCACTGCTGCGGCTGCGCCAGCGCCACCAGATAGACGAACGGCTTGATCGTCGAGCCGACCTGGCGGCGCGCGTCCAGCGCGCGGTTGAAACCGGGCGCGCCCGGATCGCGGCCGCCGACCAGCGCCAGCACCTGGCCGTTGTGAGCGTCGGTGACCACCACCGCGCCCTGCAGCGGCGCGCCGCGCGGACCGAAGCCGTCGAGTGTCCGTGCCAGCGCCTGCTCGGCATCGAGCTGGGTGGCGGGATCGAGAGTGGTGTACACCGCCAGCCCGCCGCCGCGCAGCTGATCGGAACTGAAATCCCGCGCCAGCTGCCGGCGCACCAGATCCATGAAAGCGGGGAAGCGGTCGCGCGGCAGACGCGCATCGGGATTGATCGCCAGCGGCGCGGCCTGCGCGCGGCGCATGGCCGCGGCGCTGATCAGGCCGGTGGCATTGAACTCGCTCAGCACCTCGTTGCGGCGCGCCAGCGCGCGCCCGGGATAGCGGCGCGGATCGTAGTAGCTGGGCCCGCGCACCAGGCCGACCAGCAAGGCGATGTCCTGCGTCTGCAGCGCCTGCAGCGGACGCCCGAAGTAGAACTTGCTGGCGGCGGCGAAGCCGTGCACCGCCTGGCCGCCCTGCTGGCCGAGGAACACCTCGTTGACGTAGGCGTCGAGGATGCGCCCGCGGCTGTAGTGCGCGGTGATCAGTACCGACAGCAGCGCCTCGTTGAACTTGCGCACGTAGTTCTGGTTGCGGTCGAGAAACAGGTCGCGCACCAGCTGCTGGGTCAGCGTCGAGCCGCCCTGCACCACATGACCGGCGCGCAGGTTGGCGAAGAAGGCGCGGGCGATGCCGCTGAAGTCGATGCCGATGTGGTGGCCGAAGTCGCGGTCCTCGACCGCCTGCAGCCCGCTGATCAGCAGCGGCGGCAGCTGGTCGAGCTTGACCACCTCGCGCTCTTCCTGCTCGGCGCCGTACAGCGTGGCGATCCGCGCGGGGTCGAGGTGCCAGGCCTTGAGCGGACGCCGCGCGGTGAGATCGGTCAGGGTGCCGACCTCGCCATGGGCCAGCGTCAGGCGCACCCGCCGCGGCAGCTCGCCGCCGTCGGGATCGGCGTAGCCGCGCGAGGCGATCACGAAGGTGTTCGCGCCGTCCGCGCTCCAGCTGCCGGGCAGGCGCGCGTCGCTGACCGGCTGGTAGCCGGCGAAAGCCAGCTCGGTGCGCAGGGTCGCCGCGTTCATCGGCTCGCCGGGCGCCAGCGGCAGCGGTCGCGCATAGACCCGCGTCGGCTGGCTGAACACCAGATCGCCGAAACGTTCCTGGACGCGCCGGTCGAGCAGCATCGTGTACGGGATCAGGAACCCGCAGGCGAGACCGAAACCGAGCCAGAACGGCCAGCGCAGCAGCGGCCACGCGCTGCGGAACGCCGCCGCGAAGCGCGCCGGCGGCGAGGGACGGGAATCGGATGCGGGCATCGCGCTACTGTGCCGCGCGCGCCGGGGTCGCGCCAGAGGTCGCGGTGCGAAATTCATGCGCGGGTCACGGATCGGGCCGCGTTTCGCCCCTTGCGCGGCATGCGCGGCGACCACCGGCGCGGGCGCCATCGGGCCGGAGCGTGGGCGCCCGGCGACCGGATTTCAAAGCGGTCCGGCGCCCGCGGCAAGCCGGCGCAGGACGCGCGGGCAGGCGTCCGGCAATCCGCGGCGACTCAGCCGCCGCTGCCGGTGGTCAGTCGCGCGGCCAGCACCGCCACCCGCGGGTCGTCCGGCGCCAGCCGGCGCGCGCGATCGAGCGCGGCGCGGGCATCGGCGTTCAGTCCCTGCGCCAGCCGCTGCGCGGCACGGTCCAGCCAGGCATCGGCCAGCTGGCGCTTCATCTGCGCCGCGGCCGGATCAGCCGGCGCCAACTGCACGAAGCTGTCGAGCATGACACCGGCCTGATCGAGCCGCCCGCCGCGCAGGTCCTGCGCATACAGTGTCTGCGCGCGCGCCGGCAGCATGGCCAGCCCGCCCAGCGCGGCGCTGTCTTGCGCATCGATGGCCAGCGCGCTGCGGTAGAGGTCGTAGGCGCAATCGCCGGGCGG
>JAGWPB010000054.1 GCA_028870665.1 Lysobacteraceae bacterium | reverse complement strand
ATGCTGGCGTCCAATATCTTCAAGGCCATCGGCAGCTACGGCCAGGGGCAGAGCGGCTGGGTCGGCGCGGCGCTGAGCATGTTCGGCGGCGCCCACGCCTACGGCAACGTGTTCAACGGCGGCGCGCTGATCCCGCACGCCAACGGCGGCGTCATCGGCAACCCGACCCTGTTCCCCATGTCCGGCGGCCGCACCGGGCTGATGGGCGAGGCCGGCCCCGAGGCCATCATGCCGCTGGTGCGCGCCAGCACCGGCCACCTGGGCGTGCGCGCCGTGGGCGGCGGTGGCGGCGCGCTGGCCGTGCGCATCGTCAACAACATCGACCCGCAGACGATCAGCGACGCGCTCGCCACCAGCGCCGGCGAGAAGGTCATTCTCAACACCATTCGACGCAACACCGCTGGCATCAAGCAACTGCTGCGCTAGGATTTCCAACGCGACAGCGCGGGGGTACTGTTGGGGGTATGCTCCATTTTCTGAACAGGAGAAACCTAGATTCCATGCGGTGCCTAGAGGATAGTTCGAGTCCTCTCCTGGCACCATCGGCACTTCCGAGCACGTCCGGCGAAGTCCGAGAAACACCCCAAAAGCCGCGAAAACACGAGCATTCCCCATCCGGGGCGGTCCGGGGCTGTCCGCTTGCAGCCGGCTATGGGCGTGAGTAACTTTCAGGGTAACTCGACTCTCTTCGAGTCCCAGTTCCCTCATCTTGACCGATACCAAGCTCAATGCTTTGCGCGCGCGCGATGCTGTATCGCGTGGCCAATGCGCTCGGGCTGTGCATCGAGGTCCATCCGACCGGTGCGCGCTACGGGCGGCCACGCTACCGCCCAGACGGCAGGGAAAAGATGCTGGGCCTTGGTGTCCATTCCGACGTGAGCGCCTGATCGCTGCCCGCAAGCGCCGCGACCAAAAGTGTCCCGCCTAGTTCGTCGTCGAGACCGAAAGGCTTAGGATTTCTCCTACTGACGCGGCCAGCAACCCTTCAACGTCACTCCGCGTAGGACTACACGCAGGCGCGAGTGAGTTAGCTGGCGCTATCAGCTGCCATTGTGGTGCACAGCCCGCCATGCCGAGGCTTCCTGCTGGGCTTGCGCGATCTGGGCGGTGGTCATCGTCCTGGAAAGGATAGCCATGTTCTGGCTCGCGACTTTGTATGTCTCGCTCGCTGGCTTGGTGGCGCCTTTGGCCGCCTCATTCCACTTATAGGCCGCTACATAGTTCTGCGGCACACCCTGGCCCTTGCCGTACGCGAAGCCGAGGTTGACTTGAGCAATTGCATTACCTTGCTGGGCCGCAAGCCGATTCCATTTCTGCGCCTTGGCATAGTCCTGCGGCACGCCTTGGCCGAGTTCGTACATGCCACCGAGCTTCGCCTGTGCGAGCGCAAATCCATGATCCGCAGCAAGCCGTAACCACTTCACGGCTTTGGTGTAGTTCACCGGCACGCCCAAGCCTTGCTGGTACATGGTGCCGAGGTTGTATTGCGCGATGGCCTGACCCTGCCGCGCGGCAAGCTGATTCCACTTCAGCTCCTTCGCCTTGTCCCTTGGCTGCGCAGCAAGACTGAAATCCGCAAAGGCCGGTGAATTGGCGCCGGCCAGCATCACTGCCAGATCCGGGCTGTACACACTCAACTGCCCAGCAAAGGCCGCCGCCGAAAGGCACAGTAGGCAAGCTGCAAGGATCGCGCGCATCGTCGTTCTCCTGAGTTGCAGGCCTGCAGACTAATGCAAGCGCCTATCTTTGCAATGGCTCGAAGTCTACAGTTCGTATAAATGCAAGGATATCAATGGACTGCAATGTCATTTCGAGCCCTCTTCCGACCCCTCAAGCCGCAAAAATGCGAGTCCCCTTCCGGGGAGATCCGCGGCTTAGATTCTCGTGGAAGCCTCGCTCAATGAGGGCCGTCGCGCGTTGCCAATTGCCCATCCGTCAGTGATCGAGTGTGATCAGTTGCCGCGCCGGTGCTGCGCCGCCCACCATGCCGAGGTTTCATGCCGGGCGTCATTGAAAATGACGCGTACCGCGGAGACAAAGGTCGCCGCCCACCACATCCCTGCTTTGATATAACTCTGCGGAACGCCTTGGCCGCTGTAATACGCGGAACCAAGTTGAAGTTGCGCCGAGGGGTACCCGTGCTGCGCTGCCAGCCGATACCATTTGATCGCCTTGGTGGAACTGTGCTCGACACCTTGACCGGTCTCGGAGTACATGAGCCCCAGTTGGAACTGCGCCGGCGCATAGCCATGCTGCGCCGCGAGTCGCATCCACCCGGCTCCGGCGGCTGAATTTCCGTGCACACCATCGCCGAGTTCGGTCATCAAGCCGAACAGGAACTGTGCCGGCGCAAAGCCCCCTTGCGCCGACAGTCGAATCCACTTTGCTGCTTCGGCGTCGTCTCGCGGCGCACCTTGGCCATGCGAATACATGGTGCCGAGGGCGAATCGGGCCCTGGCGTCACCGCTGCCCGCAGCGAGCCGGAAATCCGCGAGTGCCATTGCAAAATCGTGCGCCTCGTAGGCCGTCATGCCTGCGCTGAGCGCATCCGGTTGTCCGGCAATCGCCGCCACCGAAAGGCCCAGCAGACAAACAGCGACCCATCCGCGCTTCATCGAACACCCCTGATTCCGAATCGATCATCCCGCCGCCAGAACCCTGGTACAACACACATGCCTGCCGGGCGCGGGTCGTGGGCTTCTCGCGTGAGACGCAGTGCAAAGCGCATCCGGCACCAGCACGGCTGCGCAGCCTTCCGCCGACCCGGGTACCGCTTGCATCGTTCGCGGCGCAGCTGCGACCGCACTCATTCCGGATCCGTCGCCGGATCCAGCGCGCACAGCTGTACATGGCGCGGATCGATCCGCAACCGCACCGATTGATCCGCATGCAGCGCGATGGCGTCGGTACGGTCGCGCGGCAGCAGCGCCTCCAGCCGCAGCGGCGCGGCGGTGATGACGCGCGTGGCCAGGCCTTCCTCGCGCACCGCGGCCAGCGTCCACAGCGGATCGGCGGGGTTCGTCCCGCTGTCCGCGGCGGCGGGCAGCAGCGCGATATCCTCCGCGCGCAGCAGCACGCCCACCGGCTGACCGCGCGCCAGCCCCGCCGCGGCGCTGGCGGCCAGCAGCACGCCATCCACCGCGACGTGATGATCATCGACCACCACGCCGCGCAGACGGTTGCGGATGCCGAGCAGCCGCGCCACCGCCATGCCGGCCGGCGCCGCCAGCACCTGCCGCGGCGTGCCCTGCTGGACGATGCGGCGCGCGACCATCACCGCCATCCAGTCGGCCATCAGCGCCAGATGCGGATCGTGCGTCACCGCCAGCGCCGGCAGGCCGAGCAGGCGAACCTGCGCGATCAGTTCGGCGAAGACGTCCTCGCGGGTGGCCGGGTCCAGCGCCGCCGTGGGTTCGTCCAGCAGCAGCAGTTGCGGCTGCCGCGCCAGCGCGCGGGCCAGCGCCACCCGCTGCTGCTGACCGCCGGAGAGCGTCTGCGGATAGCGCGATGCCAGTTCGGACACTCCCAGCGTTTCCAGCAGCGCGCAGGCCCGCGCCCGCCGCGCCTGCCGGCCCGGCAGCGCAAAGGCCACGTTCTGCCAAGCGGTCAGATGCGGAAACAGCGCGTAGCCCTGCGGCAGATAGCCCACCGGCCGGTGCTGCGGCGCCTGTCCGGCGTAAGGCCCGCCCTGCGCCGGCAGCAGCCCGGCCAGCGCCTTGAGCAGAGTGGACTTGCCCTCGCCGCTGCGTCCGAGCAGCACGCTGAAGCCGCGCAGCTCGAACTGCACCGCCAGCACGATCGGATACCGCAGCTGCAGGTCAACGCGCATGCATCAGAACGCCAGCCGGCGCCGCGCGCGCAGTCCCAGCCACAGCGGCAGCGGCAGCGCCACCAGCAGGAACAGCCACAGCAGCGGATACACCGCCGACAGGCCGATGTCCTGCAGATTGACCCAGAGCTTGACCGGCATGCCCTGCGGGTAATAGGCCACGATCAGCACGATGCCGAACTCGCCCAGCGCGCGCACCCAGGCCAGCGCGAGGCCCGCGCTCAGCCCCAGTCGAGCCAGCGGCAGGGTCACCCGCAGGAACACCTGCCACGGTGATTTGCCCAGCGTCAGCGCGATCTGCTCCAGCTCGCGCGGCACGCCTTCGAACGCGGCGCGCGCGCTGATCACGTAGTACGGCATCGCCCCGTACACCTGTGCCAGCAGGAACGCCGGCGCGCTGTTGGTCAGCATCACGCCGAAGCGCTCGAAGACTGCCCCGACCGGGCTGTAGGGCCCGTACAGCGACGTCAGCAGCAGGCCCAGCGCCAGCGGCGGCGTCAGCAACGGCAGCAGCACCAGCGCGTCGATCAGGCCCTTGCCGCGAAACGTGCTGCGCGCCAGCCACCATGCCAGCGGCGTGCCCAGCGCGATCACCAGCGGCAGCGCGATCAGGCTGTAGAGCAGCGAGACCCCGACCGCGCCCAGATCACCGGGCGCCAGCGCCAGATGGTCCCAGCGGGTGAAGGCCGCCAGGGTGACGAACGGCGCCACCAGAAAGACCAGTGCCAGGACTCCGGCGCCCCACACCGCGACACCCCGCCAGCGGCTGCGCTGCGCGCCCGGTGCGGCGTCAGCGCGCATGATCCGGCGCAGGCCCGTAACCCTGGGCGCGCAGCAGCGCCTGCCCGCGCGCGCTGCGCAGATACGCCACGAACTTCTGCGCCAGCAGCGGCTGCGCCGCGTTCTCCAGGACCGCGGCGTAGAACACCAGCGGCTGCGGATGCAATATCTCCGGCTTGCCATCGGGCAGGCGCAGCTGCAGTTGCACGCCAGGGTCCGCCAGCCGCGCCGGATCGCTCAGATTGATCGCGTCCGGCAAGGGGATCCAGGGCAGATGGTGCGAGATCGCCGCGCTGCGGTAGCCGGACGCCGCATCCAGCTGGCCGGCCTGCAGCCGGCTCAGCAGCGAGGGCTCGGTGAAGATCTGCGCCGGATTGTGCACGCCGCCGAGGATGCGCCGGACCAGATCCGGCTGGCGGTAAAAGCGCTCGGCCAGCAACATCGTGAACACGATGTTCTGGCCCTGCGGATCCACCGCCGGATCGGTACGGCCGAAGCGCAGTCCCGGCGTTTCCAGCACCTGCCACCACGGCTGCTGACCTTGCGCCGCCGCCCGCAGCGCGGGCGCGAAGCGGCTGCGCGGGCTGTAGGCGATCACCATCTGCGTGCTGGCGACCGGGACCGCACGATCGACCAGCCCGGCGTTTTGCAACACCGCGATCGGCCCCGGCGTGATCGACACGAACACATCCGCACGCAGGGCTTTGGCGGACAGCAGTCGCGCCAGACCATACGCGCCCTGGCCGATGCCCTGGTAGTCGATGCCCTCGGCCTGCGCGAACGCCGGGCCGAGATGACGATCCATCACCACGCCCATCGAGCCGGCATAGGCCACGCGCAGCACCGTCGCCGCGCGCGGCGCGCCCGTCGGCAGCAACCCCAGCAGCAGGATCCCCAGCAGGCCTCGCAAGGCGACGGATTGACGCATGCCCGCTCCCATCCCCGCATCCGCGCGATGCTGCCAGTCTAACCGCCGAGCCGAAGGTCCGGCAGGTTCGTCGCTCATGAGCCCACTGAGGCATGATGATCGTGTCCAGCCCCGATCCGACCATGCCACGCCCGCCTTCCTCCCACCGCCCGCAGCGTGCCGACGCGCTCACGCGCGTCTGGCCTGACGCCGAGGTATGGGCCTCGTTGTCGGACACGGCGGACGTGGCGCAGTGGCTGCAGTGCTTCGCTCGTGCCCTGCAGCGGCATCTTCCTGGAACCGTGATTGAGCTGCAGCGCGCGCCCACGCTCGAGGCGCAGGCCGCGACGGCGGCGACCCCGCGTCCGCGCGGAGCGCTGATGTTTCCGCTGGTCGACGCCGACGACCACGCGCTGGGCATCCTGGTCGTCAGGCCGCCGCACGGCAGCCTGGGGCCGCAGGGCAAGGCGCTCGCAGCCGGCGTCCGCGCGCTGCTGCCGCTGCTCGAGCGCCGGCTGGCACTGGAGCACTACCGCAGCCGCGCCGGCATCGCCGACCTGCTGCTCGACCTCTCCTACATCCTGCTGTTCGAGGACGACATCGACGTGATGCTGCAGGGCATCGTCGCCTACCTGCGCGAACGCTTCGGCCTGTCACTGGCGACGATCGCGCTGATGGAGGCGGATGGCCGTACCCTGGTGCTGCGCGCGTACGCGGGCAGCTCGCGCGTGGATCTGCATCCGGGCGTGATCTGGCCGGCCGATCGCGGCCTGACCGGACGCGCCCTGCGCCAGCGCGGCACCGTGTTCGTCGCCGACGTGCATGCCGATCCGGACTACGTCGAGGGCAATGCACTGACCCACGCCGAGCTGGTGGTGCCGATCAAGCATGAGGGTGGCCTGCTGGGCTTTCTCAATCTCGAAAGCCCGGCCACGGAGAGCTTTTCGATCGACTCGCGAGCGGTGCTGGAGCTGCTGGCCGACCAGGTCGGAGGCGTGTTGCATCTGCATCTGCTGCGCGAACGCCTGCAGGAGGTCAACAGCGCCGCGCAGGCGGTGCTGGCCGAGCTGCATACGGTCAACCACAAGCTCAATCGCGCCAACCGCAAGCTCGAACGCCTGAGCAGCCAGGATGCCCTTACCGGCGCCAGCAACCGACGCGGATTCGAACGTGCCCTGCGCCTCGCCTGGCGCGCGGCGCGCACCGACGGCAGTCGCGTCGCCCTGCTGCTGCTGGACGTGGACTTCTTCAAGGCCTACAACGACCACTACGGCCATCCCGCCGGGGATGCCTGCCTGCGCGCCATCGGCGCCGCTACCCGCGGCGGCCTGCGCGGAACCGACAGCGTGTTTGCGCGCTACGGCGGCGAGGAGTTCGCCGTGGTGCTGCCGGGCGCCGATGCCGACATCGCGTCGCGGGTGGCCGAACGTATCCGCGCCGCGGTCGAGACCCGGCACTTGCCGCACGCGCACTCCGCCGTCAGCGCCCATGTCACCGTCAGCATCGGCGCGGCCAGCATGGCCCCGGCACCCACGGCAACGACCCGCATGCTGGTCGCGGCTGCGGATGCGGCGCTGTATCGCGCCAAGCAGGCGGGACGCAACCGCGTCGTCGTTGGCAACGGCTGAAACAGCCGCTCAGCTCATGTAGCGGCCGGCATTCAGGTGCAGGGTCTGGCCGGTGAGAAAGCCGTTGCAGACCAGCGTCTGCGCCAGCATCGCCACTTCCTCGGGCCGGCCGAAACGGCCCAGCGGCTGCTGGCCCGGGTCGATGTTCAGCGCATGCACCATGTCGCTCTCGATCAGGGCCGGCGCGATCGCGTTGGCGGTGACGCCGCGTTCGCGCAGGTGCAGCGCGTAGAAGTGCATCAGCCCCTCCATCCCGGCCTTGGATGCGGCATAGGCCGGCGACACCACGCCGCCGACGTGAGCGGCGATCGAGGACAGGAACAGCAGCCGACCCCAGCCGCGCGCGGCCATGCCGGCGATCACCGCCTGCGAGACGAGAAACGCCGAGCGCAGGTTGGCGCCCTGCACCGCGTCCCAGTGCGCGAGGTCGGCTTCGAACACGCCGCACGGCGGGCCGATGCCGGCGTTGTTGACCAGGATGTCGATCGCACCCAGCTCGCGCTCGACCGCCGTCACCAGTGCGTGCACCTCGTCCTCGCGCGACACGTCGGCGCGAAACGCCTGCGCGCGCGCGCCATGCTCGGCGAGTGCCGCCAGCGTGGCTTGAGCCGCCGCCGCGTCCGCGCGGTAGTTGACCGCCACCGCGCAGCCGAGCTCGGCCAGACCCAGCGCGATGGCGCGTCCCAGGCCGCGGCTGCCACCGGTCACCAGCGCGACGCGCGGAAGCTCCAGCGTGTGCAGACGGGAGGTCACGGAGGTGCGACCGCGGCTCAGGCGAACGGGTCGCGCAGCACGATGGTGTCGTCGCGATCGGCGCCGGTGGCGACCAGCGCCAGCGGGCACTCGGCCAGCTCCTCGACTGCGCGCAGATAGGCGCGTGCCGCCGCCGGCAGCCGGTGGAACTGGCGCACGCCGCTGGTCGGTTCCTGCCAGCCCGGAAACTCCAGGTACACCGGCTTGCACTCGTCCCAGCCGGCCGCGTCCAGCGGCGCCAGCTCGCGGCGCTTGCCGCGGTATTCGTAGGCGATGCAGACCCTGATGTGCGGCAGGCCGTCGAGCACGTCGAGCTTGGTGATCGCCAACCCGTCGATGCCGCTGATCTGCACCGCGCGCTTGAGCGCCACCAGGTCGATCCAGCCGCAGCGGCGCGGGCGCCCGGTGGTGGCGCCGAACTCGTTGCCGCGCTGGCGCAGCAGTTCGCCGGTGGCATCCAGCAGTTCGGTCGGAAACGGTCCCCCGCCGACGCGCGTCGCATAAGCCTTGCAGATGCCCAGCACGTAGTCGATGTCGCGCGCGCCGACACCGGTGCCGGCGCAGGCGCCGCCCACCGTGGTGTTGGACGAGGTGACATAGGGATAGGTGCCGTGATCGATGTCCAGCAGCGAGCCCTGCGCGCCCTCGAACAGCACGCGCTGGCCGGCGCGACGCAGGTCATGCAGCACGGTGCTGATGTCGTCGACCATCGGCTTCATGTATTCGCCGTAGGCCAGCGCTTCGTCCAGCACCTGCGCGTAGTCCACCGGCGCGGCCTTGAGCCAGTGGCTGAGCACGAAGTTGTGGTAGTCGAGCACCGCGCGCAGCTTGTCCGGCAGCTCGCCCGGATACATCAGGTCGGCGACGCGCACGCCGCGGCGCGCGACCTTGTCCTCGTAGGCCGGCCCGATGCCGCGGCCGGTGGTACCGATGGCCTTGGCGCCGGAGGCCTTTTCGCGCGCCTGATCGAGGGCGATGTGATACGGCATGATCAGCGGCGTCGCCGGGCTGATCTTCAGCCGCGGGCGCACGTCGACACCCTGCCCCTCCAGTTCCTCGATCTCCTGCTTGAGCGCCGCCGGCGACAGCACCACGCCGTTGCCGATCAGGCACAGCACGCCGGGCCGCAGGATCCCCGAGGGAATCAGGTGCAGCACGGTCTTCTTGCCGCCGATCACCAGCGTGTGGCCGGCATTGTGGCCGCCCTGGAAGCGCGCGACCGCAGCGACCTGCTCGGTCAGCAGATCGACGATCTTGCCCTTGCCTTCGTCGCCCCATTGAGCACCAAGGATGACTACGGATTTGCCCATGGATGTTCTCGCTTCGATTCGATGTTCGGATGGGGCGACGGCGGTGGCCAGCCTCGCAAGCCCTTGCCCGGCAAGTCACCCCGCCGCAGGCATCCTGCCTGCGGCGCTCGCATCAGCGCGAACTGCTTTACGCGGTTCGCGAGCGCCGACCCTTGCCGGCAGGGCATCCGGCCATCGATGCCCGCTCAATGGCGCAGCAGCTGCAATCCGACCAGTCCCAGCGCGATCGCCACCGCGCCGACCAGGCGCAACCGCTGCGGCGGCAGTTTCTGCGCTTCGGCGGCCATGCGCTGCCAGCCGCGCGGCGCGGCGAACAGGATCAGGCCCTCGATGACCGCCACCAGGCACAGCGCGGTACCGAAGTCGCCGCGCTGGAGGATCATTTTTTGCCGCCGTCGTCGAAATAGCGCAGGAACTCGGAGCCGGGCTGCAGCAGCATCACGCCGTGACCCTGGCCGAAGCTGCGCCGATAGGCCTCCAGACTGCGATAGAAGGCGAAAAACCGCGCGTCCTGGCCATAGGCCTGGGCATAGATGGTGGCCGCATTGGCATCGCCCTGTCCGCGGATCACGCTGGACTGGCTGTCGGCCTGCGCCAGCAGCACCTGTGCCTGGCGATCGGCGTCGGCGCGGATCTTGGTGGCGGCCTCCTCGCCGCTGGAACGCAACGCATTGGCCAGGTTCATGCGCTCGGCCCGCATGCGCTTGAAGACCGATTCGCTGACCGACTCGGGCAGGTTGATCTGCTTGATGCGGACATCGACGATCTGCACGCCGAGCGTGCGCATCGCCGACACGTTGGCCTGCTCGCGCACGCGCCGGGTGACATCATTGCGACCGCCGGAAACCAGTTCCTCCAGCGGTCGCGCGCTGAACTCGAAGCGCAGCGCATCCTTGATCATCGGGCTCAGGCGCGCCGCGGCCTGGGTCTCGTCGGCGCCGGTGGCCTGGTAGTACAGCGCCGGATTGGCGATGCGCCACTTGACGTAGAAGTCGACGTTGACGACCTTCTTTTCGGCGGTGAAGTAGCGCTCCGGACGGGCATCGAGGGTGAGGATGCGCTTGTCGAACTTCACGTCCTGCTGCACGAACGGCAGCATGAAGTGCAGCCCGGGCTGGTAGTTGCTGCGCACGATGCGCCCGAACTGCAGCAGCAGCGCGCTCTGATCCTGGCGCACGCTGAACACGCTGTTGAAGCCAGCCAGCGCCAGCAACACGGCAAGGGCGATGATGATGACCTTCATGACGAGGCTCCCGGCGTGCTACTGGTCGCACTGGCGGGCGCGCTCGGGGCTGGAGTCGTGCCGGCGCCGCTGTCATCGGCCGGCGTCTGCAGCTCGGCGCCGACGCCCGGCAGCACCATCCGCGGCACGGCCGGCGCCGGGCCGCCCGAGTGCGGCAAGGGCAGGTAGATCAGGTTGCGGCCATGGCTCTCGTCGAGCACCTTGGTATTGGCTTCCAGCACCTGCTCGATCGTCTCCAGCCACAGGCGCTTGCGCGTGACCTCCGGCGCCAGCCGGTATTCCTTGAGCATCAGCAGGAAACGCTGCGAGTCGCCCTGGGCGCGCGCAACGCGCGTGGCCTCGTAGGCCTGGGCCTCGGCGAGGATGCGGGCGGCGTTGCCGCGCGCCTCGGGCAGGACCTTGCTGGCGTAGGCCTTGGCCTCGTTCTCGATGCGCTGCTTGTCCTCGCGCGCCTTGTTGACGTCATCGAACGCGGCCTTGACCTCGGCCGGCGGCGAGATGTTCTGGAAATTGACCTCGGTGATGGTGATGCCTGCGCTGTAGCTGTCGAGCAGCCGCTGCAGCGACTGCTGCGTGGCCGCGACCATCGCCGCGCCCTCGCCGGACAGGATGGTGTCCATGGTGCTGGCACCGACCACGCGGCGTACCGAAGCCTCGGCGGCCTGGCGCACCGCATCGTCGGGGTTCTGCATCGAGAACAGATACTGCTCGGCGTTGTTGACCTGGTACTGGATGTTGAAATCGACCTGGACGATGTTCTCGTCCTTGGTCAGCATCTGCATCTTGTCGGAGACCGAGCGCACCGAGGTCATGTCGACCTTGTTCACCGATTCGATCGGCCGCGGCAGCACGAAGTGGAAGCCCGGCGCCAGGGTGCGGTCATAGGCGCCGAAGCGGGTGACCACGCCGACCTGGCGCGCATTGATCACCGTCCACGAATCCAGCGCCAGCCAGGCCAGCACGATCGCCAGCACGATGACACCGACGCCGCCAGGGGTGCCGCCGTGCCCGAAGCGGGCGCGCAGGCGCTTCAACAGCGCATCCAGGTCCGGGCCTTTGCCGCCGCTGCGGCCCCAGGGGTCGCGCTGGCCGCCGCCGGGTTCATTCCAGGCCATGATTCGGATCTCCTGCGGAACCGGCCGCGGCGGCAAAAAGCCGGCACTGACGGGTCGGGCGATGCATCCGGCGCCCAACCGTGGGATGACGGGCCACATGCTGCCCGCGCGAAGCCGGCAGCCAGACGCGAATTGTAGGTGCGCTCATTCGGCAGCGGCAAGCAGCGCGCGCAACGGCGCGGATTCGCCGCCGCCATCCCCCAGCAGCGGCTCGAGCAGTCCACGCGGCGCATCCACGTCCAGATGCCAGCCGTCCTCCTCGAAACGTTCGGCGGACAATACGCCCAGCGCGCGCAGGCGCGCGTGCAGGCGCCCGGCCGCGGCGGGCAGTCGCAGCTCGCCGTGCACCCGCGAACCGCCCAGGCGTTCGGCCAGCGCCTGGCGCAGGCCGTCAAGCCCGCTACCGCGGGCGGCCGACACCCAGACCCGCTCGACGTGGCCGCTGCCATCGCGCTCCAGCGCCGGCCCGCGACCGGCCAGGTCGATCTTGTTGAACACCCGCAGCTGCGGCACGGCGCCGGCACCGATCTCCTCCAGCACCGCGTCGACGACCGCGATCAGCCGTTCGCGCTCGGGATCGGAGGCATCGATGACGTGCAGCAGCAAGTCGGCGTCGCGGGCCTCGGCCAGGGTGGCGCGGAAGGCCGCGACCAGGTCATGCGGCAGTTCGCGCACGAAGCCGACGGTGTCGGCCAGCACCGCCGGCCCGCTGGTCAGGCCGTCGATGCGGCGCACGGTCGGGTCGAGGGTGGCAAACAGCTGGTCGGCGACATACACCGTCGAAGCGGTCAAGGCGTTGAACAGGGTGGACTTGCCGGCGTTGGTGTAACCGACCAGGGCCACCCGCGGCAGGATCGCGCGCAGGCGTGCGCGGCGCTGCTGGTCGCGCTGGGTCTGCACCTTCCCGATGCGACGGTTGAGCAGCTTGACGCGCTCGCCGAGCAGGCGGCGGTCGGTCTCGAGCTGGGTTTCGCCGGGGCCGCGCAGACCGATGCCGCCGCGCTGACGCTCCAGATGGGTCCAGCCGCGCACCAGCCGGGTGGCGAGGTGCTTGAGCTGGGCCAGCTCGACCTCGAGCTTGCCCTCGTGCGAGCGCGCGCGCAGGGCGAAGATGTCGAGAATCAGGCCGGTGCGGTCGACCACCCGCGCGCCGACCAGCTTTTCGAGGTTGCGCTCCTGCACTGGCGACAGCGTGTGGTCGACCAGCACCAGGTCGGCATCCAGCGCCTTGACCCGCTCGGCGATCATCGCGGCCTTGCCGCTGCCGATGTAATAGCGCGGACTGGGCGCATCGACGCGCGCCTCGATGACTTCGATCACCTGGGCGCCGGCCGAGCGCGCCAGGTCGGCGAACTCGCTGCCGCGGCGCTCGGGATCGGCCACGGCGCGACCCTGCGGCAGCACCAGCAGCGCGCGTTCGCCCTTTTTCTCGCGGTCGAACAGGGCCTCAGCCTTCCTCGTGCGCGGCGGGTTCGGCCGCCGCATCGGCGGTCGCGCCGTCGGCGGCATCGACTCCGGCCACGCGCACGTTGCGCGCCGGCACCACGGTGGAGATGGCGTGCTTGTAGACCATCTGGCTGACCTGATTGCGCAACAGCACGACAAACTGGTCGAAGGACTCGACCGTGCCCTGCAGCTTGATGCCGTTGACCAGATAGATGGATACCGGCACCCGCTCGCGTCGCAGCGCGTTGAGGAACGGGTCCTGCAGCGATTGTCCCTTCGACATGGGTATTCCCCTGTTGTTGTGGCCGGCTCGATCACGCAACGCAGGACGTGGGGGCACAATCGCCCCGGTCCAAGTCCCTGCATCTTAGCGGCTGGCCCGCAGGCGACCAAACCTCAATCCGTGAGGAAATCGTCAAGGGCGCGCAGCGCACGATCCGCGCCGCCGTCCGCCTCGGGGTCGAGCACCCGCGCGTCGATCTCGCCGCGCAGCCAGGTGATCTGGCGCTTGGCCAGCTGGCGAGTGGCCGCGATCGACTGCTCGCGGAAGCCGGCGGCATCACTGGCACCCTCGAGATGAGCCCAGGCCTGGCGATAACCGACCGCGCGCAGCGCCGGCAGCGCCGGGTGCAGGTCGCCGCGCGCGCGCAACGCACGCACCTCGTCGAGGAAGCCGGCGGCCAGCATGGCGTCGAAGCGCGTCGCGATGCGCGTGTGCAACGGCGCGCGATCGGCCGGGATCAGGGCCAGCTTGAGCACGCGGTACGGCAGGCGTTCACGGGTTGCGCCCTGCTGCGAGCTCAGCGGGCGGCCGCTGATCTCGATCACCTCCAGCGCGCGCTGGATACGCTGCGGGTCGCCGGGATGTATGCGTGCCGCCGCCAACGGGTCGAGCCGCGCCAACCGTGCGTGCAGCGCCGCCCAGCCCTGCTCCGCCGCCTCGCTGGCCAATCGTGCGCGCACGGCCGGATCGGCCTCGGGCAGCGTCGACAGCCCGCGCTCCAGCGCTCTGAAATAAAGCCCCGTGCCGCCGACCAGCAGCGGGGTCTTGCCGGCCTCGACGAGGCGCCGCATCGCCGCCAACGCGTCGGCGCGGAACTCGGCCGCCGAATAGGGTGCCGCCGGATCGCGGATACCGATCAGGTCATGCGGAAACCGCCGCAGGGTCGCCGCATCCGGCTTGGCGGTGCCGATATCGAGGCCGCGATAGACCAGCGCCGAATCGACGCTGATCAGGCCCAGCGGATGGCGCGCGGCGAGCGCACAGGCCAGTGCGGTCTTGCCCGCCGCGGTCGGACCCATCAGGAACACGGCGCGCGGACGGCGATCGGGAGCGGACATGCGCCGATTGTAGGCGCGCGACGCAGCCGTCCCGATGCCAGGGTCCACGCGCCTATAATTCGCGCTTTCCCCGTCGCCGGAGTCGCGCCCATGCCGCAGATGATGAAAGCCCTGGTCAAGCGCGAAGCCGCCAAGGGCATCTGGATGGAGCAGGTGGCGGTGCCGACGCCCGGCCCCAACGAAGTGCTGATCAAGCTGGAGAAAACAGCGATCTGCGGCACCGACCTGCACATCTACCTGTGGGACGAGTGGAGCCAGCGCACGATCAGGCCCGGCCTGACCATCGGCCACGAGTTCGTCGGCCGCATCGTCGAGATCGGCCCCGGCGTCACCGGCTACTCGCTCGGCGACCGCGTCAGCGCCGAGGGCCACATCGTCTGCGGCCATTGCCGCAACTGCCGCGCCGGCCGCCAGCACCTGTGTCCGCACACCGTCGGCATCGGCGTCAACCGCAACGGCGCCTTTGCCGAATACATGACCATGCCAGCCGGCAACCTGTGGCCGATCCCGGACCCCATCCCCTCCGAACTGGCCGCGTTCTTCGACCCCTACGGCAACGCCGCGCACTGCGCGCTGGAGTTCGATCTGATCGGCGAGGACGTGCTGATCACCGGCGCCGGCCCGATCGGCATCATTGCCGCCGGCATCGCCAAGCACGTCGGCGCCCGCAACGTGGTGGTCACGGACGTCAACGACTACCGCCTGAAACTCGCCGCCGACATGGGCGCCACGCGGGTGGTCAACGTGTCCAAGCAGTCGCTGAAGGACGTCGTCAAGGACCTGCACATGGAAGGTTTCGACGTCGGTCTGGAGATGAGCGGCAACCCGCGTGCGTTCAACGACATGCTGGAGGTGATGTACCACGGCGGCAAGATCGCCCTGCTCGGCATCCTGCCCCGCGGCGCCGGCATCGACTGGGACAAGGTGATCTTCAAGGGCCTGACCCTGCAGGGCATCTACGGCCGGCGCATGTACGAGACCTGGTACAAGATGACGCAGATGGTGCTGACCGGTTTTCCGCTGCAGAAGGTGCTGACGCACCAGGTCGCCATCGACGACTTCCAGAAGGGCTTCGACCTGATGGAAGCCGGCCAGTGCGGCAAGGTGGTATGCAGCTGGAACTGAGCGCCATACTGCGGCATCCGCCCCGACCGGTTGCCGCGCATGACCGCCCTGCTCTCGCCCGCCGATCTCGCGCCGCAGCCGCTTGATCACGCGCTGGCACTGCCGGCGCCGTACTACACCGATCCGAGCCTGCCGGCGCTGGATGCCGCCGCCGTGTTCGCGCGCAGCTGGCAGCTGGCAGGTCATGCCGCGCAATTGAGCGGCGTCGGCGACCATCTGGTGACCGAGGTCGCCGGGCTGCCGCTGCTGGTCGTGCGCAGCGACGCGACCACGATCCGCGCGTTCCACAATGTCTGCCGGCACCGCGCCGGACCGCTGGCCACCTGCGCCGGACGCGGCGCCAGCGCGCTGCGCTGCCATTACCACGGCTGGACCTACGGACTCGACGGCGTGCTGCGCGGCGCGCCGGAAATGGGCCGCACGCCCGATTTCAGACCGGCCGACATCCGCCTGCCCGAGGTCCGCGTGCAGGTCTGGCAGGGGCTGGTGTTCGTGGCCGTCGGCGCCGCGCCGCCGTTCGCCGAATGCGTCGCCGGCATCAATGCCCGCCTCGGGCCGCAACGCAACCTGGCCGAGCTCGGGTTTCATCATCGGACCGGTTACGACATCGCCTGCAACTGGAAGGTGTACGTGGACAATTACCTGGAGGGCTACCACGTCCCGCAGATCCATCCCGGCCTGAACCGCCTGCTCGACTATCGCAGCTACGTGACCGAGACCGCGGCGTGGCATTCGCTGCAGTACAGCCCGCTGGAAAGCACCCCCGACCTCTACGGCAATGGCGAGGCGCTGTACTACTTCCTGTACCCCAACACCATGCTCAACATCCTGCCCGGGCGCCTGCAGACCAACCGCGTGCTGCCGCTGGGCGTGGACCGTTGCCG